>JBBSOC010000001.1:0-91009 GCA_038260095.1 Mycobacteriales bacterium
ACCGCGTCGCCATTGGAGGCGTGCTCCAGGCCGGCCATAATCTAGAGCACCGGTGATTTACCAGCCCCGTAGGGGCCCACTATGCCGATTTTGGCGCCGGGGAGAAACGCGAGCGTGACGTCATCGAGGATGACTTTGTCGCCATGGGACTTACGGACCTTATGCATGGTGTAGATGTAGGAAGCCACGACAACAATTGTCGCATCGCCACACAGCGGCGGCGCACGTGCACTCGATAGGAGATTCGGCTATGGCCGATAGCGCGAACGCGCGAGAGCTAGCGATCCGCAGCATCGTTAGCGGCGGAATCCTCGCCACCGATTACGACGGCTGTTCAAGTCCGCTGCATGACATCGCAGAAGAAGCGTGGCGAATTCGCGGTGTGCTACCTGCCATGCAGGAGCTGGGTACCGTACCTCGCGGGCTGGTCGTGGTGATCAGCGGACGCCCACGGAGATTCACTGAAGGAAAGCGGGGCATCGAGGACTTTCTACGTACCAACCAAGTGCACGAACGTGATTCGACCGGGGCCAATATTCTCGGCACCGAGGTACCCACAGCACACTTTGACCCAGACGGCATGGGATACGTGCTGGACGACGGTCGACGTGGTGGGATCCATGTCATCGCCAACCACGGCGCCGATATGGATCCCAGCCTGATCCAAACTGAGGAGGACGAGGTGCTCGCCGGACAGCTCTTCGCCCCGATGAGCGAGACAGACGCCGAGATCCGGGAACGGTTGATTGCCGAACTCCCCACAACGCTGCAAGACAAATTCCCGGACTTCCCAATCACCCAGGAAGTGGATCCCGCTCAGCCCGAGCGCATATACCTCGAAGTCAAGCCCGAAGGGGTAGCGGTCCATACGCGCACACTGGCCAAGACACGGCCAGGGGAGGCTGCGGGGGTGTTGGCCTTTACCGAAGAGTTCTACCGAAACCGCGCCGAGGCATGGGGGCATGAGCTGCACGCCACTCCTGGCAGCAACGTGCTCGATATCCAAGTGAGGCCGGCGAGCAAAGGCAGGCCCATCATCTATCTGAAGCAGAAATTTCCTGGCCAACCCATTACCTACATCGGCGACGACATCACCGATATCGCGGCAATGCGCCAACTGACCGAAGGCGACACGGCTATCATCATCGGCAATAGGATCACTGAGGAACTGGACAGGCAAGGCCTCGCCCTAGGCGTGAACGTGCTGCGGTTAGCCGATCCCGGGGAGCTTGCCGCCTTCCTCGGCGACGCGGCCGCAGCGCATACACTCTCAACTCAAGGCCAGCAGCGAAGAGTTTCCGACGCTGCTACTCGGGTGCCCCTCCGGCTTGGGGACCCTAGGACACCTAGACACGCCGTGGGTAGCGCGCCAGCTACTGGCGGTGTTTTCAGGGCGAGTGTCCTTACTGAATCGTTTCAAGTGACGCAAATATCAGCCAACCACTGAAAACCAACCAGGCTTACTGGGACAATTGAGCCTTAGTAACTGCATCTACCGAAAAGGGCACACATGGCTCAAGATCTCACCATAGCCTCCTATCGGCTCCCGGTGAGCCTCGACAGGGCTACCGGTGAGCTCCTGCCCAGTATGGGCGGGCTCGCTACCGCCTTGGCGAGCGTGAAACCGCCAGCTTCGCATTGGGTGGGTGCACTAGACGGCGATGGTGCCGGCCTACACGAGGGCCAGACCAACTACCACCCACTTGGAATGTCCGATGAGGAAAAAGCTGGGCATTACGCCGGTTTCAGCAACGGGGTAATGTGGCCGGTGTACCACGGGCTGCCCGAATTCGTTCCAGGCCCAGAGGACACCGGATTCTGGACGAGCGCAGCGGACGAGTGGTACAAGCAATACCGCGAGGTGAACCAACGTTATGCCGCCGAATTGGTGCGGCATGCATCGCCGAATTCATTGGAGTGGGTACACGACTATCAGCTACAACTCGTTCCCGCGATGCTGCGGACGCAGCGCCCCGACCTCACGATCGGATTCTTCCTGCACATCCCCTTCCCTAGCTACGAGCATTATGCCCGGATCCCACACCACGAGGAGCTACTTACCGGCCTACTCACCAACGACGTTCTGGGATTTCAAACCACACGCGAAGTTGACAATTTCACCACAATATTAACGCAAGTTCTCGGCCGCGGCACTCCACTATTGGTGAACAACCAGGCAGTTCGCCTACAGGATGGCGCTATCTACATCGGCGACCGCCAACTGCGCGTGGACGCCTATCCCATTTCCATCGACTTCGCCAAGTACGACGCTTTAGGCCGTAACGACGAGGTTCGCGCCGAGGCTCAGCGAATACGTGACACACTCGGGAATCGAAAGATCGTCGCCGGCATCGAGCGGCTCGATTACACCAAGGGCATTTCCGAACGCCTGGACGCGCTCGAGCTCCTGCTAAAGGAAGGCCAGTTCAATCCACGAGAGCATGTTATGTACTTGTCTTTCGCCAACTTCCGAAAAGGAGTCGAGGCGACACAACAATACGCCAAACAGCTCGCCGAGCGGATAGCGAAGATCAACAAAGCCTCCACAGTGGTTGACCCGGAAACCGGGGAGCGCTGGCAACCGATTCACGATCATTGGGAGGATACGCCGCCAGAGCTTGTACCCGCGGTATATCTAGCAGCTGATGTGATGACAATTACGCCGCTGCGAGACGGCATGAACCTCATGGCAAAAGAATTCGTAGCGGCTCGGAGTGACGAAGGTGGGGCGCTTGTGCTTGGCAAAGGGGCTGGAGCAGCGTTAGAACTCGAGCTCGATGGCAACGGAGCGTTGATCGTGGACCCCCGCACCTCTCACGAGCTTGCCAATGCCATAAAGCGCGGCCTGGCGATGCCGAGGGAGGAGCAGGGAAACCGCATGCGCCGTATGCGCAGCTGGGTGCAGGACCACCAAGTCGATGCCTGGAGCGCGAGTTTCGTCCATGACCTGCGCCAAGCCCAGGCACAACGAGCGACCCAATCGTCTACCGGCGGTCTCAGAGTAAGCAGCCGACCACCGACGGCGCCACTGCGAACCACTGGTAGACCCCTAGACCCCTAGACCCCTAGACCCCTAGACCCCGGGAGACTTCCAGGCCCCAAGAGACGGAAAGGCTAAGTCCGCGCTACACGCCGCGGCTACCCCGGCCGTTGGCAGCGGCGCTACCTGCTAAGTGCGCTGTCTGCGACCCGCTGAGCTCTTCAGGAATCGCCGGCTCCGCTAGCTCGCTGGGAAACTTCAGCGGGGCTAGCAGCGGCGGGGCTTGCTCAGCATCTTTGGCTGCTTGATCGCCACGCGGCGAAGGGGAAGCCGCTTCGGCCTCAAGCGGATCCGCGGACGTTTCACCTGTCATCTCGGCGTCGCCGACGCCTAACTGCTTGCGCCGCAGGTGCGAAATGGAACGCGACTGCCGCCCAGGTGTGGGAGTTGCCCGGATAGCTGGCCGAACAAAGCGACTTTGCTGCTGTCGAGCGGACGTTCCAGAGAACAGTTCGTCGGCCACCGCATGGTTCATTGCCCCAACGCTGATGTTCCGACCTTCCGGCCAGGACTGATCTTCATCAGAAGCGTCGCGGCTCGGACTAGCCAAAGGTGGTGTAGACGTGTGATTGGCTTCTGGTTTGGAGCTGCGGGGTGACGGCTTAGGGGCCAACCGACTGCCATGAAAACCGCTACTAGCCGACTCGACGCTCGGAGCGTCTATTGCGCTTGCCGCTGCGGTTTCCCGGCGCAACGGAACGGACACACCGAAAGGCGCAGCAGTCTGACCCGCGGAGGAAGCACCTAGTTCCAGCAGCTGACAACCTTGATCATCGGTATACATCGCCGCGCGAAGCACCGAGACTGGCGCACCGGTGTCGGTGAGGAAACCCAGAGCGGCCTCGGCTGAGCTAGTCATCGCAGTTGCCACAATCATTAACTGCGGGGTGCGAGAGCCCGATTCTGGCGCGATCGGCGAAGTGGTTCCGCTGAACTCCTGCCAGTCATGCCAAAAATCGTCGTTTTCCCGCCAGTAACAGCTGGCGAGTTCGCTGACGGTTACGCCGCGCGCCCAACCAACCTGCTCCAAGCAGAATGCCAAACCAGCGGAATCGACCGTGGCCCCGGCGTACAGCACCACTATTTCACCCTGCTCGTCTAACGCGACGATGGCCGGTGCATCCTCGTCGCCATCAGCACTGCCCCGAACAACTGGCAGCAGCCGCCGGCCCACAACAGCAGACAGGTCTGACCACAACGCCTCCATGAGAGCCTCGGTAGCCTCCACGTGAGGCACTGACTCACCAGTGACGCGTCGAAACGGGATCAAACCTTGTGCGGAGACACGAAACAACGACATGAGCTTCCTCGGTTGGTGCTGAACAAATCATTCCGAAAGCAGCTAGCCTGCAGTAAAAACGTTGCACTAGCCTGGCTACCTTCGTTGGAAATTAGTAATGCCACCTGGCGCGAGCACCACGTGTTTACGCAACGTTTTCTTTCCGGCGGAGAGAACCAGAACTCAGCAGCCCAGGGGCAAGGCTGCTTTGGGGCCTTGAGCAAGCATCCCTGTGGGTGAAGCCAGAGTCAAAGCACCGACAGCTTGGGCGCGAGAGGTTCGAATTGACCGAGAAGAACGAACAAACATGGTGCACGACAGTAACCACGTTGTCGCACTCAATGCCACCCCGCTTCCCGCGCGTCTGACAGATTCTTAACAGACTTATACAACAAACATAGAGCCCTCAGCTACGCTTTGGGTTGCCGTATAGCTCATGCCGGTTCTGCAGCACCAAACTATGTCCATGTTGCCGGCTTCACCACCCTGTGGTTCAGTACGCTATAGATAGCACGTCACTAGCCCTCGTAGCTCAGTGGATAGAGCACCAGACTTCTAATCTGATGGTCGCTGGTTCGAATCCAGCCGAGGGCACTGATCAACCATGCCATAAAGTTGGCGCTCCAACAGGCCGCGCAGAATAGGCAGTATGGACGGTAACGCTCACATGTGCGGCTTTGACCGTGTCTCCGCGAACGAGAGGACCTTCATTGATCGCACGCGAGTGGTCCAGTTCAGCCGGTAAGTTGGATCGATCGCTACAGAGCAGCGTTTGCCATCCGCCAGTGACGGCTCTCGATCCCACCTTACTGATCGCCATCACGCAGCGCATCTCGAAACGCCCTGACGACGTCCCATGGCAACCGAACGTCTCCCAGGAAAATCGACGCGGTGGCGTTCCGGCCTGGCCACACCAGCCGGTCGGTCAGCACTGAGGTCTACCACTGGAGGCCGATCCTGTCTTGTTGGCGGAGGTCAACGCGGGTTTCACGGTGTCGGTTGTTCGGCAGTTCGGGCAAGCGGTTGAGCAGACTCACCGCGACGCCACCGAGACGGTCGGCAAGATGACTCAGGCGTATCAGGGCGCGGCGACCCAGCAGATGCAGTCGGGTTGGGCTCAACTGTCCTCCCAACACGTCGACGAGATCGTCGCAGGCTGCACTGTTCTTTCCGGGGCGTTGGAGGTCGGGCGGTCTGGATCGTCGCCCACAAGGTCGAGGCGTTGGTCATCCTGGTCGAGATGGCAGTGGAATTCCTGGAAGCCCAGGCGGCCGCGGTGGAAACCCTCGGGGCCTCCGAGTTCTGACATGGCTGGAGAACTACGGGCCATCTTCACCGCTCTAAAAAAGGACGCCGAGAACGCGCTGCGTAGTATTGGTCAGCACTTCGGCAAGTTTTGGTCACGACACCGCCAACAAGGCCGAAGAGGCGCTCAAAGCGACAAAAAGCCACCGAGCACGATCTCAAAAGCAAGTGGGACGGGATCAAGACCAAGCAGGGTCTCGATGGGATAAAACCAGCTCAAGTTACCCGCAAGCCGCCCCCGGTCGATACGGTTGCTGGCCGTCGACCCATCAACTCCGCTGGTGCCGTAAAGCACACCGGAGGTGCTGCAATCATTCGCAGTCGTGCCGCCAAGCACAATTTAGATTGAGGAACAAATACCGTGATTCAATTCATCACATCTGGCCCTCCTGCTACCGCCGAACAAATTTCTCAGGTGCAGCAGACACTTGGTCGTGACCTTCCCGGCCCCTATGTGGAATTCCTGCGCACTCAAAACGGTGGTCGCCCAGAGCCAAACATGTGCGATCTCCCCGAGGCTCGTTATTGGAGTGTTGGTGTCAGCGAGTTCTTCGGCATAGATCGGTCGCCAGATCTCCTTCAGCAGCGTCGTTCCTGCGAGGATAGGGTTCCCGAAGATCTGCTCGCGGTTGCTGATGCCGAAGGCGGCAACCTGATCTGCCTGGCGCTTGCGGGGGACCACCGCGGCGCAGTCTTGTTCTGGGATCACGAAGAAGAATCAGAGGATGACGAACCTCCGGGATACGGAAATGTGCATCGAGTCGCCTCTGACTTCGATGCCTTCACCATCGCCCTCCATCCGGTGGCAGACCAGCCGTTACCAAGCCAGGTGCAGGAAGCATGGATCGATCCCGATTTTCTTACTGAGATCCGCAAAGATAGGTAATCTCTCGACCGAGCGGGTCATTAAACCATCAGCACCATAAGCATTTACACCCCGACCCGTCTCGTTATAGGCCTAAAAATAGGAACGTTGTTCCGGTCCAGCCAGCCCGTGAGCCGCGCTTTTTGAATCATAGTCGAAGAAGAGTTGATTACGTCAGCAGAGTTCCCGTCCGAGTCATAAGCATATCGGATAAGCGTGACTCCTTGCGCGTTCTTCTCCATGGAGATGGAGAGCAGTGATTCGATCGCCGTTGGTCTCTACGCTGATTCAGTGCCTCACCTGAAATGCCGGACCATCGGTCAGAACTCCCATCCTGGTCGCAGTCAAGATCGATACGGTGTTTGGCTCGGCCGCCGATCACTTGCAATGGCAACCCTGCAGATGTGTTGACTGATGAAAAATGGAAGGTAAGACCGGGCTCGTGATCAGTGATAGCTCCTGTTCTTGGAATGTGTCTCCCGTTTACTTAAGGGCAGCTGCGCTAGCGCGCGCTCTGCATCCTCGCTACGGTTGCTCTTCTCCTTCATCACGTTAACGTTGGCGTTTAAGCGATATTATTCACCATTGCGGTTAATTGCCGAATTGAGTGGAGAATCTGACAGGTTCTCGTTAGGAAAGGTTTCAGTAAAGAAAACTAGAGCATCTTCGACCTTCAGGCCCTCGACATCGGGGGCTTGGTCGGGACCCAATGCCACGTAGCTTAAATTGAACATGAAAATCAAACTCATTGTTGCAGTTGCCTGACCAGGGGAAACGGACCGATTGTCGAGCGATCATGCGGCTTCGCTGAACAACGGACGACGACGAGAAAGCCCAGTTCAGAAGGTTGATCAAAAATAAGCTACGTGGCATTGGGTCGGGACCGAAGTGTTTGGTTACCACGTCATACATGACGTCTTCAACTTGTTCCACTTCCGCGTAGCTGGGTGATTCTTTGCTAAGTAAGCTAGCAAGCAGCTCAGGAGCCCTTTCTTGAAGGATACGATACACGACGTCACGATGAGGCTGCGCCACTTTTTCCAAGATGTTCATTTGGGAAATCTCCTTCCAGCACTCGATCTCGCCCATGCGGAAATAATCTTGCCGTCTTTGTTGAGGACGACGACAGCGTCTTTGCCCGTATAACGATACCCACCACCGTAATTATCGGGCTTATACTGGGACGGCTTGATCGGGTTGTTCACGGCATCCTCAGACCACAACAGCTAACCAGGCGACCTGCTCTTCTTGAAGAGAAGCTCATCGCCGACTACCCGAACGGCCGACAACTACCGATCACTTAGTCCTTGCAGGCAGCAACCAGCGCGCGCCAGGCCAGTCGCCTCAACCGAATACCGGCCTGGTCGCGCGTTCAGATCGAAGTCAGCCGTCGCCGTTGCGCTGCTTCTGGGCCTCGGAGAAGTCGGCGTTGTAGCCGTCCCGGTAGCATCCTGCCTGACATTCCCTAGGCCTTGGACACTATCGGTTCCAGCGGGAGTCGCACCTAATTCTCGGTTGCCCGCGTCGGAGCCAGGAACCCGTCGCCTTCCACACGGCTCAGCTACGAGCCGCGACCACACTTCCGTCTACCGTGGTGGAAGTTCGCCTCTTCGGGTTCAGCGAGGTCAATCTCTATCGCGCCCCCAGGGCCGGACTCGGCGGCAAGGAGCTCCTACACGGGTTCGATCCTAAAGACTATCCTGGACGTTTTGACGCACCCCAGCCTAACCCTGACGGTTCCGTCTACTTCAGACTTAATGATGAATCCATTGCGGCGAAATATAGGGGGAGAGCAGGGTACGAGAATCGTATCCTCCGTGTCACCTTGCCTCGCGAGATCTTCGAAACCCACTTCGCCGGCAATCGTAACTTCGGTTATTCTCTGGTAAGCATTATCGATGCGGGGCCTCAACAGCAGCTACAGGTGCCCAAGGAGTTGTTCAACATCCTGAACAGGTATGGAAAGAGATCCTGGTATGACGGCAGATCGCGACGCTGAGCAGGAGGCTCAACGGGCCGGTTTCCGAGCCTTTGTGGACACGCACAAGGTAGGTGATGTCGTCACAGGAAGCGTGCTGGCTAACCGGCCATATGGTATGTTCGTGGATCTCAGTGGCGGGTGCATCGGATATATTGATGTCCGGCATCTCGCAGATCCCCCGATCGAGCCCCCGATTGGAACAGAGGACACGTTCATTGTGGCGAGCTTCGAGGAAGGCAAGCCACGTGTCAATCTTCTTCCTGGTTGATCTTCGAGCGATGCATCAGCTTGCGGCTCGTACTGTTCAGGCGCCTCGATGTAATCCATCAGGTACTCATGGGTCGCTCACGGCGGGCGGTTGCGGTAGCGGAGTCTTTACCCGTCACCGCCACCCAATGGCCGGTCGCTGTCTTCTTGGAGGACCGACCCGCTCCCGGCCCATCGCGCGGCGGTTCGGATGAGCTCCAAACCGCTCGTTGATTCGACCAGGCGTGGATGGATGAGGTGTACCCAATGAGCTTGGCTGGCGATGGACTTCCTCAGTCCGAAAACCGATTGTGCCCCGAGGGAGACCCTTTGGCGGGGGGCGAGACCGGCTGCCTCGACCAGCAGGTCGAGCTCTGCGGTGAGATACCGCTCCTCGTAGGCTGTCCAAGCGCTGGTGAGAATCTTTCCCTCTCGTGGTTCGAGGGATACCTCATAACCGAAACCGGTGGTCATATACGAGACGCTGCGGATTATATGGTCCTGGCGGCGTGGCCCGGCGAAGCCAAACTCATCAACTAAGAAGCCGAACCGCGACTCCACCTCCGGGTAGAACGACTTCAACACGCTCGACCAGGCCTTCGTTCCCATGGTCTACCGCTCGAGGCAATTTTCGGTCATGGCCTTGTCCGAACGGGTATCCAATGATCTCCAGCTTGTTCCCATGCGTACCCCTTGTCGCGCAAATACTTCAGTTCCCTCTGGTAGGTGTTTCCGCTTTGATAAAGTGGTGTATCTGGATTCGTTACTAAGCGAATGTCATCACCACGGGCGATTGCATCATCAACATAACGCTTGTTGCGCGTCCAGGTCCAGCCGCCCACCCCTTTCTTGCCATTGGCCATCGTCCCTTGGATGTTGAGAAAGTCGGCATCAAGCTTCGTGTCGGGGTGATTGCGAATGTAGGCCTTTTCCGGTGCGGGTGAGGATGGCTTGGAGCTTACCCGCGCTTGACACTCGAACCGTCAATCTCCTCAAACTGTGGGACCTCGGTCACGAGATCTGCTACGCCAAGCAGTTCGTCGCGAATCTCGTGCCAGACAATGCAGGGAAAACAGCGGCTGACCACGTACTCGATCAGGCCCCACCCAAATGCCAGGTTGCTCGACCCGCAGTTGGCCGATGGCGGCGTGGCGCCGCACATCGGATATGGCCCGCGTAGTTCGTGGTATCCGCGTATTCGGCGATGTGGAGTCAGCCTGGTTGGAGGCGTCTTCGGCCACGTCGTAGGGCGAACTGGGCCCATTTTCAGCTGGAACAGGAACCCTAGGAGGGAGAAATCCTTAAGAAAAGGCGAGCGTGGCGCGGCGGTAGTGGTGAGACAATGCAGACAAGCGGTGTGGGGGCCACAGATCCGCCTGCTCGCTCACGTTCAGGTCGCCGCTGCGGCGCAGCAGCCAGATTTGTTCGAGGTCCTTATGCAACACCGCGTCGCCAGGGACCCGGTCCAGCACGCTGGATACCAGCCGGATCATTTCATCCTGCTGGTCGGAGATCTCGCCCTCCTTGTCGAGACGGAAAACCACTGATACTGCCGGGGTGAACCCAAGATCGGTGATCACCGCGTTCCACGGCCGTGGTTTAGATTCATACACCCGAATCCAGGTGCCGAGCTCAGTCGCCGCTCCCTCGTTGAGTACTTGCTCGAGGGTGACCGACGCGTCGAACAGCCCGATGTTTTGGGCGGCGTCGTGCAGCTCCCGAGCCACATGCGCCGCAGGCAACGGCGTTGCCATGTCGAGATCGTAGGAGATGGCCACCTGAAATTCCTCGCTTGGTATGCAGAATGGGCAGTATGGACGGTAACGCTCACAATATGCGTCCTTGACCGTGTCTCCGCGCACGTACCTTTTGTTTGACCTGTCTCTCGAGCTGCCGGCACCGGCATGGCCCACTTGTCTTGGCTTGATCGGAAGCTTGTCCGCTTCCGATCGTGACTCTCCCCCGTGCTGCCGCGGCCAGTGACCTCTTCCCAGACCTGTACCGACCGCGTTCGCCCTGGATGAGAGGACAACCGCATGGTCATGCTGGCAGGGCAATACAACTACGTTATCGGGGCGACCCGACCGGGACACCATCGATCTGGCCACTGTGCCCCTAAGTACTGGGCTGGCATTGGCAAGGAGTTCGCTGTCGCGCGACCGGAGCCCACGAATATTTCGCCGAATCTGACCCACCCACGCCACAGCAGTTGTTCGTAGAGCGGATCTCGGCATGACTCAGTGGGTCGTCCAGGTGCGGGTAAGGCCGCGGGTCGGGGTCAATTGTACTGAAGAACATCGCTTAATCGAGTGCGGCCAGCGAGGTCTCGTCGAGTTGGACGATCGGCTCGGGCTTCAGGTTCTCCTCGACCGTCCCGATTCGGATTCCGAGCGTGTCGACATCGATAATGCCGCTGCCCTCGGCGTAAAACCCCCCACCTCGCTCAAACATCACGAGCAATGGCTCGAATGGCAGGGGCGGTGCCTGCGGAAGATCTATCCCCACGTCGAGCAGCGCTGCAAAATGTAAAGCGCGGACACAGACTCTGGTAACCAGCGTCCCCTGAAGAGCTTTGCTCAAATTCGCCGCAACACGCTCAACGACTGCGGAATCAGCCCGAACGGTCGGGTTCACGGCGGCAGCGATATCAAAGAACGGCCACTGTTGCGACTTCGTGGCCTTTGCCCACCAGGCAGCTCGGCGAAGGTACTCCTTCATCAGATATCCGCGGGATCGTGTCTTGCCTGAGGGTGCGGACCAGTTGATAGAAAGGATCCGCTCGGTCAGGCCAGTCACATGATTAGCCATCAGCTTCCTCCACCCAAGATTTACGAATAGTGTCGTCCAGATTGGACAGGTCCGGTGCTATCTCCGTGATGCCCGGGTGATCCCGTCCCAGCGACTCCTGCCAGTGCCCGAACGGGTCCCGTTTGGGTCAACGAGCGGTGCGAGATCATGCGCTCCATGATGCTGCGGCGTCGAACGGAAGCCCAGTTCCGGGTCCCACGCGTCGGGGTGGATTGACCGGTAGGGAATTCCGTTGTTCATGAGACTGCTCTCGACATACTCGTGCGCCATCAGCGGGTGAAACCGCTCCGCCTTTTCCGGTGTAAGCGTGCCGGCTTCCGCTTTAGGCCACAAGTCAACGAACTCAGAGTCTGGCGAGAAGTTCCCCCGCTGGGTTTGCCCAGGCCCAGTGGGAAGTTCATACTCGCGATTGAAGATGTGGTCTTTGATCTGGTCCATTTTGCTCTGCGGGATACCGGTGTTCTCGGTTATCGCCAGATCGGCCGTAGATCGCCGTACCCACTTTCATCGAGGATCTCGGTAACATGCACGATATTAACGCGAACACTCATGTTAGCCCGTCCGAGTGCCATCTTGATCTGCCGAACTCGGCATGGAGTCAAACCGAGCGGACCTAGCCAGCCAACTGGGTTCGGTACATATGCATGCGAATTGGGTCCGCCATCGAGATGCAGCGGATCATTAGAGCGGTAACGGCCTGTTACCCGTAGTGGAATGGAGCGTGGGTGAGGATCTATGAACCGAGGGTTGCGGACGGTTTCCAATGGGTTTTTCCGGTCGATGACGACGATTTTGAGACATTCTGTAGTTTCGACGGATCCTCCCGTGAGTCTACTTGGAGCCCTGTGAGAATGCGGCTGCTATTAGCTGACGACGAGGAGCGAACGCTAGAGAAATCAGACTTCCCTTGGCTTGGTGAACACGTATTGATCTTGTCTTCCCGCGCTGTTGACGCCGTAGGGGGGCTGCTTCGAAACGACGGCGAGTTGCTGCCTCTAGCGTGCGACGAGCAAGAATTGTGGGTATTTAATCCTACGACCGTTGTTGATGCCCTGGATCAGAATCGATCTGAACTCAGACGATTCGATAGCGGCCGCATCATGGCAGTGTCGAATTATGTTTTTCGGGCCGAACTCGTAGGTGATGCCGTTGCATTTAAGGTGCCGGAACTTCATCGCGTCTCGACATTTGTGACCGAAAGATTCGTTGATGCGGTGAAGTCGGCCGGCTTGCGTGGGGTTGACTTTGAAATGCTGTGGGAATCATGCAGCGATTCCTAAATGCACCTGTGGACTATTCACCGGCATTCACTGAACGAGTGAGTAACGTGGCACAGAGCTTGTCTGCTGCGCTCGGCGTCCCGGTACGTCACAACACCGACATGAACTACAACCCCGGTCAACTGCTTGCTGTACACCTACTGCCCGATGGCTCCGCCACCTCAGACGAGCGGGCAGCGTCGCATTCGGTGAGCGTCGCAGTATCCTCCCGAGGCCCACTGTGGGCAATGTTGGTCTTCCGTAAAGGAGACCGTGAACTGGAGTGGTTTCCCTCGACGGTTGGCGAGATTGAAGGCCAACGGGCCGACGAGGTTTTGACGACGATCGAGCGAACCCTGCACGCGGCGGGCTTCAAGCGGGTGCCAGACACAACATTGGAGGAATTGGTGCCGGGGCGGGTCACCGAACTCGATGGTGCTCCTGCCACAGTTCGTGACCTTCTCTTCTGCGAGGTATGTTGACCGCAAGAGTCTTTGTGTGGTGGGTAGGCAGGATGTTCGGCATGGCGATTTGGGGCGTGGCAATCTCGTCCAACTCGCCACGGTTTTCGCGCCCGAGTAATTGTAATTAGGCGGTGGGAACCATGGACAAGTGTACGCACGCCGGGATTGCTAGGGCACATAAATGTCATCGATCTCTGTTTCCAGTTGTCCACGACTGAACTTTCGCTCAGTCAATGACACAAGGGACTGCCCAGGGTTTGGTTGATACCTGACCTGTGAGGATTTGTCCTCGCTGGAAGGATGTCGGCCATGCCGAAGCCCTACCCCCATGAGTTCCACGAGGATGTCGTGGCTGTTGCCCGCAAGGGTCAGGTTCCGTTGAAGCAGATCGCGAAGGACTTCGGGATCCCCGAGGGCTGTTTGTCGAACTGGATGAAGAAAGCCGACGTCGAGGACGGCAACCGTCCGGGCGTGACTGAGAAGGCCGCTGCTGAGCTACGCGAGCTGAAGAAGCGCAACCGGCTGCTAGAGCAGGAGAACGAGGTCCTGCGCCGCGCTGCGGCCTACCTGTCCCAGGCGAATCTGCCGGGAAAATAGTCTTCCCGCTCGTCGGTGAGATGGCCGCGACCGGTACCACATCAGGGTGCCGGTCGCGGTGGCGTGCAGGGTGCTGGGACTGACGACCCAGGGGTACTACAAGTGGCTCCAACAGCCCATCTCCCAGCGAGACTATGACGACACGCACCTGATCAACGCAGCCCTCGACATCCACGCCGAGGACCCCGGCTACGGGTACCGGTTCATCGCTGATGGGCTCGCCCAGATGGGCATCGTGGCCTCTGAAAACCGGGTCTGGCGGCTGTGTTCGGCGCAGCGGATCTTCTCGGTCCATTCGAAGAAGCCGGAGCTGAACCGTAAGCCCGGCCCACCGGTGCACGATGACCTGCTCATGGTCCTGGACAAGCACGGCCAGACTGCTCGCCCGGGCCGCGACTTCACCGCCCAGACGCCGAACCTCAAGTGGTTAACCGACATCACCGAGCACCCCACCGGCGAGGCACCCTCTACCTCTGCGCGATCAAGGACTGCTACTCGAGTCAGATCGTGGGCTACTCCATCGACTCGAGGATGAAGTCCTCTCTCGCGGTATCGGCGATCTGCAACGCCATCGCGCTACGCGCGCCGCCGCCACGATCCTGCACTCCGACAGGGGCAGCCAGTTCCGCTCTAAGAAGGTCGTGCGACTACTCAAACACAACGGCCTGTTCGGCTCCATGGGCCGCGTCGGTGCCTGCGGCGACAACGCCGCCATGGAGAGCTTCTTCTCGTTGCTGCAGAAGAACGTCCTGACCACCAAGAGGCGGAAGACCCGAGAGGAACTCCGCCTCGCGATCGTGGTCTGGATCGAAACCAAGTACAACCGCCGACGCCGGTAACGCCGCCTGGGCAAGCTCACCCCGGTCGAGTTTGAGATGATCTACACGACCGCACACGCGGCCTAAGAACCACCCACCCCGAGTGTCAACCAAACCGGAGGCAGCCCCTGCCGGTTCTGCGGACACAAAAATTGTGTCCATGTTGCCGACTTCACCCCGCTGCGGTTCAGTACGCTATAGATAGCACGTCACTAGCCCCCGTAGCTCAGTGGATAGAGCACCAGACTTCTAATCTGATGGTCGCAGCCGCTTTAAATCGACTAATAGCAGTACATACGTTATGTCTATGAGTCGGTGGTAAAGCTTGGGCACATTTTGGGCGCACATTATTTTCTACAGCTGGATTTCCATGATTCCCTAAAGCTGCATAGGCAGCATTAGTTCGCCTCCACGCAACTAAGCTGTAGCAACCCCGAGGTCGGTCTACGTGAGGACGGGTGCGGTTCTATGCCGACGGTTCGATGCGGGTCGTCATGTTCTAATTGTACGTATCGAGCTGATTGATTTCAGCTCGATACGGCTGACCTGTGTTAGAGGAGTTCCTGGAGCTCTTCGCGGCTTATGCCAGCCGCGGTAAGGATGCTTTTAAGCGTTCCGATGGGAAGGTCTCGACGGTGCATTGGTACCGAGATCGGGTGTGCAAAATCGTGGTGCTGAAAAATGTGATGGCTTCCCGTGACCCGATCTAGGCTCCACCCCTTGCGCTCTAGGGCACGCACTACTTCCCTCGATGTCGCGGTAGGGAATTTAGGGCTCAAGCCGCAATCTTAACTCGGTCATACTCGCGCCGGACTGGAGTTGGTAGAGACTGTTTATGGGCCGCCATGGATTCGAGGTAGCCCTGAATCGCTTCTTTTATCATTTCCACGGCCTCTTCGTGAGTGCTGCCGTAGCTGATGCAGCCGGGCAAGCCAGGGACCGTAACCGTGTAGCCACCCTCGGGTTCGGGCTCCAGGATCACATCGAACTCTCGCATCACACATTCAGGCTACACGGTGTGTCAGAATTTCCCCAATAAATTGGGGAAGTTTGACCTAGCTACTGTCTACACCTCTGGTGTCGAGTCTGGGGTTTACCCCGGCTGTGACGTTTCAAGCTGTGTTTGGTCTAGGAACGGCCCTAGATGACGATGGGGGCCAGCTTGGACAATTGGGTATGTAGCCTTCGAGGGTCGAGAGCTGAACACCAGTTGGCTGGTGGGTTGGGTAGTCCTTTGTGGGGTACCACCCTTTCCTTTCCAAAAGAAGGTAGCACCCGCACCCGCTGAAACGATTCAAGCTATTTAGAGAAACGGCCGGGACGGCAGATTTTAGCGAGGCCATCCGTTGGCGCCACCGTGCTACCTCTCCGGCTGTTCGCTATAGGGGGAAAAACGAAGAAAATAAATCAGAAGCGTCTAAATGGTCGTCTTGCTGCTACAAGGGCGGATACGCTACTAGATAGAACGACTTTGCCCCCTGAGGATGGGTTTGCCGGTTGCGCCGCCCCGGTACCTAGATTTGGAGGTGCTCCTTGTGGGTGCACCTAGTCTCCCTGGCTTCCACTCAGCCCCTGCATGATCCCAGTGTTCGCACTATCACTCAGGCTTCGGCGCGGGTGGCTTACGTTGCGACGTGCTTGAGCCTGTGTTGGGGGGTGTTCGTCTCAACCGGCTGGACCTCTCGAATAACCGGCCGGGCCGCCATGCGCAAGAGCCACGCCACTCTGGCGGTCCTCGCTATCGTCTTGGCTGGAATTCACGCCGCGATGTTCCTGTTTCTCGACAATCAAAATGTTCGTTTTCATCTGGCCACTGTCACCGTTCCTCTATTAAACGGCGGAAAATGGCGCTGGGCGTTGGGGATAGTGGGGCTTGAGACCATGATCGCGATCATGGTCTCCTCGGCATTGCAACGACTTTTCGTTTATCGTCGCTGGCTTCATGTGCATCGGCTCAGTTATCCCGCCGTCGCACTGGTCGTAGTGCATGCCTGGTTGGGAGCTGCCGCCAACGGTCACTTAGCAACGTTATGGCTCGCCGGACTCACCGTGTTGGTGCCCACCGCAGTGGTGGTTATTCTGCGTTTTGTTCCCGCCAGCTTCCTGGCTACCGTGGGGCTATTGACCGAAGAACCTAATAGCCGCGGTAAGAAAGGGTCGGCTATTAGCCGTGGTCCTATATTGACTCGGACAGCTATGAAGATCAGTGTCGACAACCAGCGCTGCCACCTGTACGGAGTATGTCAAGCTGAAGCTCCGAACCTGTTCGAGCTGACCCCCGGCGGAAGGCTGCACTACGTCAGTCATGTAATCGACGAGCATACTGACCAAGCCAAAGCTGCAGCCCGAGCTTGTCCAATGCGTGCCATCCACCTGTCTGGAGAGCAGCCAGTATGACCTGGGCGGCTCGTCGGCCACGCATCGCCATCGTCGGTGCTGGATTAGCCGGCCTCCGTGCCGCTGAGCGCCTGCGCGAGCTGAACTTCGACGGTGAGCTGTTGATCATCGGCGAGGAGCGACACCGGCCTTACCACCGGCCAGATCTGATTGACCAGCTGCTGACCGGAAAGCTCAACTCGCGTGACATGGCGCTTCGGACATACGTCGAATTGGGCGACTGCTGGCGAATCGGCACCCGAGTTTACCGACTCGACCCGGCGCAACATCTCCTTTATCTTCCCGGGGCAGAGAAACTACGGTACGACGGATTGATTATCGCTACAGGTCTACGGCCTCGCCTGCTGCCTGGCGCGCCGCTGCGAGACCCTCGCGTTCATTTGTTGCGCGCCCTCGATGACGCCACGGCCATCCGTTCAACCTTGGCCTCCAGTAAGGGTCGCGTGGTGGTCATAGGGACTGGTTTTACCGGCTGCGAAGTTGCCGCGAGCATGCGTAGTTTGCAGCGCAAAGTCACCATCGTTGGGCGGTCGAAGACCCTACTGGGTAATGCACTGGGCGCCGAATTCGGAGCCCAAATAAACGGGCTCCACCAGCGAAACGGTGCCGATCTAGCTCTAGGAACCAGACCTCGAGACTGGCACTGCACGCCCGACTACGTGGAGATCGAGCTCTCGGATGAACGAACCCTTCAAGCGTCCTGCGTCATCCTGGCGGTGGGAAGCGTGCTCGGTACTCAATGGTTGCGTGGTTCGGGGATCGACATCACTAACGGGGTACTGTGCGAACCCACCTGCTTCGTCGCAGGCGTCGAAGACATTGTTGCCGCAGGTGACGTTGCCTGCTGGCCCAATCTGCGGTTCGATGTCGGACCTAAGCGGTATGAGCACTGGCTGAACGCAGCTGAAATGGGACAAGTGGCGGCAGAAAATCTGCTTGCCGGCCGCTCCCAAGCCCGCCCATACAGCCCGCTGCCTAGATTCTGGTCCGAACAGTACGGAAAGCGTATCCAAGTAGCCGGCATGCCGGCCCTGGCAACCAAAACTCTGCCGCTAACCAAGTCATCAAGTGCTTCGTGGAAGCCGATCGTCGGCTATTTCAAAGATGGCCGACAGATCGGGGTGGTAGGAGTTGACCAACCTCGGGAAATGCTGCGCCTAATCCGCGATCTCTCTGCCGAATCGGCCTTACTGATGCCGTAGGCAACGAGCCAAGCGCTCGTTGTTCTTCAAAAAGCGGCATCCGGGGGTCGGCCATAAATCCGCAAGCACATGAACAACAGAGGTATCCGGGTTAGGCTTAAGAGATGACGGATATGCCAGACAGCACGGGGGGGACGCGCCAAAATCCGTTGCTGGGTGCGATTCTCGAAGATTTGGGTTGGTCACGTACCCGGCTCGCTTGCGAGGTCAATGCATGCACGAAAAAGGACTACATTGGCCGTTCCACAGTATCTGAGTGGGTCAATAGGGGACGGGTGCCCCACGATCCATTGCCTACCGTTGTAGCTCACGTACTCTCGGAGGCGACGGGGAGAAAGATCGCTGTTGCTGATCTGTGGCAGAGAACTGGTAAAGAGTCGGCGGCGTGGGTTCCGGCAGATCATCGTTACCCGATGTCGTGGAATTATCAGAGTGTGCTTCATGCCGCTGATGACTGGATCGCCAACATGGGGGAAACTTTGGATGTAGACCGCCGCGTATTCCTTGCTATCTCTGGTGCGGCATTAACTAGTATTTCTTGTGGATACGTCGAGAACCCGACTCCTACAGGTTCATTCCTATTACAGAAGAATGTAAGCGTACCGGATGTAATAACGATCACTCCCGGCATAGTTAATGTTCTTGAAGTAACTATTGGAGAACTGCGAAATCTTGATGACCATGAAGGGGGAAATCGTAATAGTTTGCGAATGGCACACCGGCATTTCCGCACTCTGGCGGAGTATGTGAAGTCAGGTAAAGTCGTTGATGCACACACGCAGCAGCGCTTGTTGACATTGTGGGAAACCCTCTGCGAGATTGCCGGTTTGATGGCCTTCGATGCCCACCTCTATGGCTTGGCTCAACGATATTGGTTTACCGGACTGCAGATAACCCACACCACGGGAAATTCAGAGTTGGGCGCCCATATTTTGGGTTACCTAAGTTTCCAAGCGGCACATAGAGGACAAGCAAACGACGCCGCTCAGCTGGGTCAAGCAGCTATGAGGACAGCAGCAAAAGGTACGAGCATGGCTGTCCAGGCATTAGTGACGTCACGGTATGCTCAGTCTCAAGCAGCGCTAGGTAATAATTATACTTGTCGCGAAGCGATCGATAAAGCTAGTCAGTTACTCGCCGCTCCCGGAGCTTTGGCGAATAGGCCAGAGTACGTGTCGTGGTTTGATTCTAGAATGTTCGCATCACAAAGCGGCCAGAGTCTTCTGGCCTTAGCGCGGGTAAGTTCCGGAAAATCTAATCATCTTCTCGAGCAGGCTGATCGTCTTTTAACACCACAGACGATGAGCGGTAGCGATTTTTCACGTGATTTTCCACGGGATGCTCTCTTTTGGGGCTCATGGCAGGCGCGCAGCTATGTCTGGCAAAACGAACTAGAAAAAGCTGTAAAAACAGGTACGAATTTAATCAATCTTTGCCGATCTGTTCGCTCACAACGCTGTGTAGCGGCACTTCGTCAATTGAATAATGAACTAGTGCAACGCCGTGGCGCCCTAAGCAACCCACATATCGCTGAATTCTCTCAAGAACTCAACGCCGCCATCACAGCACAGGCATAGTTCCTTAGGGGCAGCCGCTCGGCGTATTCGCTCTAGGAGCCCTCAGCCGTGAGCTTGACCCCGTTTACCTGCATGTCCTCTCCCATAGACGCTCATTCTGATACCCATTGGGGGTATGGGTATAGTGTAATCGGAGGTAGATGATGAATGGCTACACCGACAGCAAAGAAGCACTACTGGCCCGGCTAGCCCGCATAGAGGGACAAGTCCGCGGCCTAGCAGGCATGATCGAGGACGACAAGTACTGCATCGACGTTCTTACTCAGGTCTCGGCGACCACGCGGGCACTGCAGGTCGTGGCCCTTAGGCTGCTAGACGACCACCTAGCCCACTGCGTGGCCGAGGCCGCGGGACAGGGTGGAGAGCTGGCGCAAGTGAAAGTCCGCGAGGCCAGCGCCGCAATCGCCCGGTTGGTCAAGTCATGAGCCTCCGCAGTTGGGCAGCATCGACGCTACCGTCGGCCTGCAAAAGCAACCTGCAACACAACTTTAGGAGTACGGGATGATGGGTGTGCTGACCGCTATCGGGGATAGCCTCTATGAGGCATTCTCGATGTTCTGGGAGACTTTGTGGGCCCTCGTGCTCGGGTTTGGACTCTCCGGGGCGGTGCAGGCTTTCGTTTCTCGCGGGCAAATGCAGCGCGTCTTAGGCAACCACCGCCCGGCCACAATAGGCAAGGCGGGGTTCCTGGGAATGGTGTCCTCGTCGTGCTCCTATGCCGCTGCTGCCCTAGCTAAATCGTTGTTCGCCCGCGGCGCGGACTTCACCTCAGCAATGGTATTCATGTTCGCCTCTACCAATTTAGTCGTAGAGCTGGGCATCGTATTGTGGCTGCTGCTCGGATGGCAGTTCGCACTCGCCGAGTTCATCGGCGGCGCGATTATGATCACGCTGCTCGCAGGCGTACTACCCCGGGTGATCCCCCGCCGGTGGATCGAGAACTCCCGTGCCCGACTCAACACCAGGCAGGGCGACGCGAACGAGCATTCCCACCACGGTGCGCCCCACGAGGAGAAGCAACGCCCGGTCCGAGAGCGTATCCGTAGTCGTGCTGGCTGGTCCGATGCGGCCGGTTACACCATCAGTGATTTGACCATGCTCCGCAAAGAACTGGTCATCGGTTTCTTGATCGCCGGGTTCGCCACCGCGCTAGTGCCGACCGAGGTATGGCAGGCACTGTTCCTCACCGGCCATGGCTTTTCCTCGAGCCTGGAGAATGTGTTGCTAGGCCCGCTGTTGGCGATCTTGGCGTTCGTGTGCTCGATCGGGAATGTTCCACTGGCCGCGGCGCTATGGATCGGTGGGATTAGCTTCGGCGGGGTCATCTCCTTCGTCTTCGCCGATCTGATCACGCTGCCGCTGCTGTTCATCTACCGCCGCTACTACGGCACCCGGCTCACCCTGCTCCTACTCGCGGTGTTCTGGGCGGTGATGAGCGTTGCCGGGTTGGCCACCGAGTACCTGTTTAACGCAGCCGGCTTAGTGCCCACATCCCGAAGGCAGCTGGTGGCGATGGAAGGGGTGCAGTGGAACTACACCACCATCCTCAACATCATCGCTTTGGTCGCCTTCGCTGCCCTGTACTGGCTCTACCGCAACCGTGCCCGCTTTGGCGGCGGCGCGGGTTACGCCAAAGATCCTGTCTGCGGTATGCAGGTGGAAAAGGCCACCGCACCAGCCACCGCGCGTCGCGACGGGCAGACCTACTACTTTTGCTCCGACCACTGCCAACACCGCTTCACAGGGACCCGGCCCGCCATGGCTGGCGAACCTATGATCTCGATGGGTTGTCACCAACAAGTGGCTAGGCAGGCGCGGTAGTGAACGCCAAGAAACAGGCAGTCGATCCTGCCGCGGTTGGATATCCTGGATTTCAGGTGAGGTGCCCGCCCGATCTAAAACTCACGCCAGTGGCTCTCAAACGGATAGCGCTAGCCAAACTATCCGACGTCACCATGTTGAGCGCCTCCTTCGGCGAGGAGCGCTTCCTGTTCTTACCGTGGCTGACGATCTTGATCAATTGCGGCACCAGTATGCAGCTCATTGGGGCATATCGAACGGATGAATCTGAACCAGCTGAGAACTCGGCCGAATTCTTTCGAGTTCCTAGAGTCTGTCTGCGTAAGTCCGAATGGAACCTCAGCTTTGACCTTCAACAGGACCTCAACACAGAAAATCTAAGACAGTACTTGTCTTACGGTCCTCAGATTAAGCACACATGGGTTTTCGCTAATCGAGCAACACATCCCACTATTGACGATGTGATGAGCAGCGTTTTATCCGTTCTCACCCAGGGCATATCGGTGACACCCGTCGGTCCGAGAGACCCAGAATGGAAATATATCGAAGTTGACCTGGCCGACGACAAGCTCAACTGCAAAATTAACTATTCTCCGCTACTCGCGCAAAGTGAATCAGTCGAAACCGCCCTTCCATCCTGGATGGACTCGATGAACGAGCTGCTCCAGAAAGAGGGGTTGCCGCCTGATGGCGAAATAGACATCAGCATTAAAAGGTCGGTCCCCGAAATGATCTCGACGATGTGACGCTCTGGTGCAGCCGAAGCACTGGTCTCGGTACGGCTGCGACACTGAATGGGCGTTGAGTTAGCGGCGGTAGCGAGCCTTAATAAACTGGTCCACCTGCGTTTGATCCTCGGCGGAGAAGGCAGCTCGCGGAATCACGATGAAGCGCCGAGTGCCGACGAGGCCCAAGGCCCATGCATGCGTGCGGGTACGCGCCTTGGATATACCATCCCAGCGCACAGTGACGGCGGTCTGCGAGGTGTGAATGCCGACCGAGGAATCGCTGATCTCATAGCGCCATTGGTGTTCGGCTAGTTTGCGCATCCGCCACCAGCCAAGGGCTACGAGCATATCGTAAGCGACGAGAAAAAATAGGCCACAAAAGAGTATTGTCAGGTCGGGATGGGTGAAGGATGCACCAGCGAACAATGGCATGAACGCCAAGAGAAAAAATAGCAAACCTAGAACACGGAAGAGCCACACCTTACGGCCGAGTGGCGCAAGCGCCATCTGACGGTAGGTAGCGTAGTTGAGAACGAGTTCACCCACGAGCAGCATAGAGATCTCCAAACACGAAAGGCACCATCATGCCATGGGCTGCATAAGGCGCTCAATGCACGCTAGTCGAGGACGTTGACGACGAACCCAATCTTGTAGTCGGCGAGGTACTGGCGAGCGTGTTCGATCAGTCCAGCGGCCTCCACACTTGGCGGATATGGACAGTCAAGTGCGAATGCGCAGCGATTTTCCTGCCGCCTGTGGATAAGTTCAGATCGTTACTCAACTGAGCGCACCGACCAGAAGTCGCTGGCAAGTCCGCGGTTGATCAGGTAGGCGTAGGGCAACGTGAAATAGCCGGCTGCGCCCCATCCTTCACCCCAGGAGTTGCGCACCAGAAAACGCTGCGCGGCGTCGTCATAGCCCACGGCAAGCACAGCATGTCCACCTAGCGCCTGCTCGGTTGAAGCGGGCATTGGGGCTTCGCCCGTATGGGCAACTTCCTGGCTTTCAAAACTCTCATAAACCCGGAAACCAAAGACAAAGGGGAAGCCGGTTGCCAGACAGCCCTTCATCTGCTCTAGGGTACGAGGAATCCGCTGGTAGGCGAGTATCTGATGCAGTTTCGCATCGTCGTATGCCTGTTGCGAGGGCTTGTCGCGGAATTTGCCAATCTCATAGGGCCACGCGGTCTCTGGCGGCGCGCCATCCCGGTTCACACACTTGATGCCATCTCGGAGCATCGCGCCGCTATCGGAGTCGATCGTATTTTCGACCTCACGCTCGCAGTAGTAGATGAACAACCGCGACGGCACAAAATCTTGCTCACGCTGTTTACGTTGGTCGAACTGCAACGCCCCGCCGATAGCATTGGCGGTACACGATCCTAAAGCGCCTTGGTCATACACCGGCGGGCATTGCGCACGCAAGTCCATTTTGGGCGGCAGCGCGCCCAATACCTCCGGCGGAGCCGCATAGAGATAATCACGATGATCGGGAAGATCGGGAATCCAGCCGTAACCAGCAATTGGGCGAGACATAGTAGACATAGGCATCCACTTCTCCTCGTTAATCCATCAAGTAATGCGACACAGTGGCATCCGGGGTGTTCTCCACTGACCTTGGAACGCAAACCTCCTTCGATTCTGCCCTAAACGAGCGCTACGAGACAACCGTTTGTTAGTCCATCATGCCTGCCACGACTGCCTTGGTGGCTTTTACCCATATGGAAAACCTGCGTATTGCCCACCTAGGTGGGACTACAATCACCCGGTGAACAGTTCCCAAAAGCCGCCGCTCACGATGCGTGCCGTGCCACGTAGTCCAGTGTTGGTCCGTTGCCCATGGTGCGCCGCACGGGCAATGGTAATCGAGAACCGCTTCGTCTGCGTGCAGTGCGGTCACACCCACGTGGACCCTGATGCTCGGCCTGGCTACTGGTGCGGCTGTTGCGCGCGTTGGGAAGGTACTACTTCACAATGGTTTCATGGCGAAGTTTTAGCTCAAGCCGTTGGCCGGTGTGGCACCTGCGGCCAGCCCCTGGCTTGGTCGCAGCGATGCAATCGGCAATCGATTTCGGGCGCCACCCGCGATGTGGCATGCCCCGGATGCGGGGCGACCACCCAACTCAAGCTCGAATTCACTAATCAGCTCAAACCTCATGACCCCGTCGACCGAGTGTTCGGACTGCCGCTGTGGCTACAGGCACCGTGCGCTGGACACATACTGTGGGCAGCCAACTCCGAACATCTCGATTTTTTGGCGGCGTTCATCTCGGCGAAGAACCGCGATGTGCCCCAGGCCACGCTCGGTGAGCGTCTGCCACAGTGGATGGTCACGGCGAAGAACCGTACTGCCGTACTCCGCGTAGTCACCAGACTTCGCGCCACCCTTGGAAGTTGAGCGCACGCAACGTAGGCAGCGCCACGTGAACTTCACTGGAACCGGACTATTTGACGAAAATTCAATCAACCACCCAGTGCAATTCGAGCATAACTTCCCTACGCTGAACACGTACTCACAGCAAGCACGGTAGACCCGTTGCCCGAAACACCACAGTGCCTAAACATGTAGGCCTCGTTACGCGTTACACCATGTTCCTGTCTGTCGGAACAATCGAGGGGACGGCCCATGGATTTTGTCGCCGTCCTGCTCACCGGGCTACTCGCCGGCGGAATTTCCTGCACCGCAGTACACGGAGGGCTGCTTGCTGGATTGCTCAGCCGCCAGAAGAGCGAAGCCGAGCAGCCCGATGCACCCAGCTCATACTTCCTGCGTCGGTCAGACCCGCTTCGCGCCGAGCTGGCGCCGGTAGGCGCGTTTCTTACCGCCAAACTTCTCTCCCATACGCTGCTAGGTGCGGCACTCGGCGCGTTGGGGAGCGCCGCGGAGGTGTCGATTCAGGCCCGCAGCTGGCTGCAACTTGCGGCTGGAACACTCGTGATCAGCTTTGGCTTAGCCCAGCTCAATGTCCCGGGTTTTCGCCGCATCGCGATCCGGCCGCCCACTAGCTGGGCTCAGGCTCTCGACAGCCAAACGTGGGCTCACACCACAGCACCAGCTCTGCTCGGCGCGGCAACAGTGCTGCTGCCCTGCGGTGTCACGGTGTCGGTTCAAGCGTTGGCGCTTGCCAGCGGATCGGCGCCGCGCGGGGCAGCGCTGATGGTGGTGTTTGTACTGGGTACAAGCCCAGTTTTGGCCTGTTCGGTTACGCCGCACAGCGGACAGCACACGCGTGGCGCGGCAGGTTCGGCGTCATCGTCGGACTCGCGGTGCTCATCGCGGGTCTCTACACTCTCAACGGCGGTTTGGAGCTTCTAGGCTCTCCACTCGCGGCAACTAACCTCACGCAGCGATTCTCCGAGAGGGACGAGAGCACCAGCAGTGCCGTTTCCACTGCCCATGGGGCTCAAGAAGCCAACGTCACAGTGAGCAGCCATGGGTACAGTCCGCGTAGCATTCGCCTACGCTCCGGTATTCCCACCGCTCTAACACTGCGCGCAGTACAGGCGCGCGGATGTGTGCGGTCCTTCACCATACCGTCCCGCAACCAGGAGCGGAGCCTGCCTGAAAACGGCACTACTCGTATTACCCTCGGCGTGCTGTCACCAGGAATTTTGCGCTACTCATGCAGCATGGGCATGTATACGGGCAGGCTTATTATCAGTTAAGGACTTTGCGGGGCTGTTGTTATCGAGCCGATCTCGCAGTTCACGCAGTGCGGCTACCTCTAGCTGCCGCACTCGTTCACGACTTAGGCCAAGGCCGGAGGCAATCTCGGTCAGCGAGCGCTGTCGCCCATCATCAAGCCCAAATCGTTTGCGAATAATCGTGGCTTCTCGAGGATCGAGTCGCATCAGCATGTGGTTGAGCCTGCGACGCTCCACCCCAGCGATGACCTCATCTTCCGGCGATGGCACATCGGATTCGGCCACCAGGTCAGACAGAGATGTCTCCTCATCCTCGCCGACTGGGGTATCCAAGCTCACAGTCTCTCGAGCGTAGGAGGTAATCTCCTCCACTCGCGCAGGTTCAGCTCCGAGCGCCTGCGCAAGCTCCCCCACCTCTGGATCGCGGCCTAGCTCGCGGGTGAGATCTCGCCGAATATTGCGCAGCCGATTGATCTCCTCTACCAGATGCACCGGGAGTCGAACCACTCGCGCTTGTTGAGCGATTGCCCGGCTGATGGCCTGCCGAACCCACCACGTGGCATAGGTGGAGAATTTGAAACCCTTGCGGTAGTCAAATTTCTCCACAGCCCGGACCACACCTGAATTACCCTCCTGGATTAGATCCAACATGGGCATAGCCGAACGTGCGTACCGTCGCGCGATCGAAACCACCAGACGCAGATTTGCCAGAATAAATGCTTCTTTGGCGCGCCGACCAGCGCTAACAAGTTCTCGCAGCTCTCGCTCGGTGGCGTCACAGGCCGGCTTTCTACCCTCAGCCAGCAAATACTCGGCGTACAAACCTGCCTCAATTGCGCTGGAGAGTTCGACTTCGCTTGAGGCATCTAACAGCGGAGTCTGGCTGATCTCATGCAGGTAGGTGCCTATCAGATCGCGATCGGGCGCGGCAAAGCTACGACTGGCCGAATCGGCCATCCGCTCATCACGCTCGTCCACAAACCTAGCCATGTGTCCTCATTTGTTGGGCAGTTACCCATTAGCGTTTGATATAACGTAAAAGTTTGGTTGAAGATTCCTCTCCTGAGCAGTAATGCGACACGTAGTGTTCGTACTAATGTCTACTTCTGGTTCACTTCCGTTACAGCCGTATGAGTTCGTCGATGCCATGGCGCAGCTCCCCGCGGCCATCTCACTGGTGACGCTGCGGGACGAGCTCGACGACGTGGTTACCACAGCGAGCTCGTTGGTCTCAGTCTCCCTACAACCGGCGCTGATTTCGATCTGCACCGATCAAGCCTCGTACTTCAATGAAGCGCTCGCTCAAAGCCCGGAATGGGCAGTGACAGTGCTTTCAGCAACACAGCGGCACCTGGCTGGCCGTTGCTCAGCACCCGGGCGACCCAGCGCGCGACTACTACTCGCCGAAGAACCACACCATCGCGGCGCTCACAGTGCGGCACTGATCGTGGAGCAGGGCGTGGTGGCGCTGGAATGCCGAACCATACAGCGCATCCAGGCCGGGGACCACTACCTAGTGATTGCCGAAGTCGCCGCAGTGGACTACATAAATTCTGCCCGAGAGCCGCTCATCCGACTCCGTCGCACCTACCGCGGCGTGATGTAGCGGCCGGACCTTCTAGGAAAACGGCCGTTATCCGGCCAGTTACGGGATGTTTTTCTTTAAAACCCCTAGGGTTGCGGAGTGACCGACAAACCAACAGATCGCCTGGTGTGGATCGACTGCGAGATGACCGGGCTTAGCCCTGCCAGCGATGCACTGATTGAGGTTGCTGCGATTGTTACTGACGGCGAGTTGAACGTACTTGGTGACGGGATCGACATTGTGATCCACACCGCTGACAGCGTGCTGAACAGCATGGATACCGTGGTGGCCACCATGCATGCGCACTCCGGCCTTACCGAGGAAGTTCGCGCGTCCACTGTGAGCTTAGCCGTGGCCGAGCAGCAAGTGCTCGCCTACGTGACCAAACACGTACCGCAAGCCGGGGTTGCTCCGCTCTGCGGTAACTCAATCGGCACCGATCGAGCATTCCTCAAGACATACATGCCCAATCTGGACAACCACCTGCACTACCGCATGGTGGACGTCTCCTCGGTGAAAGAGTTATGCCGACGCTGGTACCCGCGTGTGTACTTTTCTCAGCCCGAAAAAGGGCTAGCGCACCGCGCGCTTGCTGACATTCTCGAAAGCGTGCGCGAACTCAGCTATTACCGGCACTCCATCTTCGTGCCTGGTCCTGGTCCAGACATCGAAGAAGCTAAGGCCATAGCCGCGACGCTAACCCAACGGCAACCGCTATGATGGTTGAGACGCGCATTGATCGTTGATTGATCGGTGTCGATCACGGAACATGGTGGCTGTAGCTCAGCTGGTAGAGCACCGGGTTGTGATCCCGGGTGTCGTGGGTTCAAGCCCCACCAGCCACACCAATATCCGCGGTGCTCAGGGCGCGGCAGGACCACTCAGGGCACTGCCGGCCTTAAACTCGTCCCAGTTGAGGTTCCAGTCTGTCCACCCGTCACCGGGAGTAACCTTGGTCTCGGTGCCGACCACTTCGACGAGATCACCTACGGTACTCAGGTCATAAAACCACTGGGCATTTTCGGTGGAAAGGTTCACGCAGCCATGAGAAACATTGCGTTTGCCTTGATCGGCGATCGACCATGGCGCGGCATGCACAAACTCACCGCCCCACGTAAAGCGAACATCCCAATACACCTTGAGCTTGTATCCACCGTCGGCGTGTGAGAGACCAAAAGTCTCCGAGTCGAAGATTTTATCCGCAAACTTTTCCAACACCACGTGGGTACCCGACGAGGTAGGCGCCTCGGGTTTGCCGAGGCTTACCGGCAGCTGTCTAATCAGCTCACCATCTTTGTATACGCTGGCTGTATGCGAGGCGTTATCCACTTTGGTAATGACCTTCGAGCCAATGGTGAAGCTCGCCAAACGATCGCTGTACCCGAAACGATTATGGGCTAGCTCCAAACCGCCGGTCCCCAGCCGGACCGACACCTTCGTCCCGGACTTCCAGTACTCCTTCGGTCGGTAGTGCACTTCGTTGCCGGAATACCAGTGCCACGCTCCTTCGGTAGCCGGTTGCGCTGTGACGAAGAATCGCCGCTCAACGGCGGCGCGGCGCGATGGTGGGACACTCACACCAAACTTCACCACTACGGGCATTCCTACGCCTACAGTCTGGCCATCTGGCATATACAACTCGCTGCTCTCCGTACGGCCACGGCCTCCTGTGGTGAAATTCAAGGTGCGCGTCTTGGATATCCGACCTTGTTCAGCACTTACCTCCAGCCGATATTTAGTTCGGTACGACAGCTGAGTACTCGGAATCCACGTGTGGTCGTCTCGCGCGAAGCTGCCCGAAATGCGCGTGCCGTCAGAAGCGACAAGGTCAGCCGAAGTGACAGTGCCGCTCGTGGTTATAGGGAACTCAGTGGCGACCGAGACACCCGTGGCGCCCGCCGCCGGGCCAGCGATCGAAAGGCGAAGGGGAGCTAACGCCGTTGAGCTCTTGCCATCGGAACCAGGGGTGTAAAAGCTACCCGAGCTGGTGCAAGCGGTGGTGAGCAACAGCCCCAGGAGGGCGAAGACCAGTAGAAATCTGCGACTGTTTCGCCGTCGGCGCATTACTTACCCCTGCTACATCTAATGCTGAATACGTTTGTCTGGGAGTGTCGGCGCTGACCACGTGTATCGAGGGACGTGACGTGTCTACACCGGTGTTGGTATCAGCGTATCCCGCCACGGCCAAGTATCGTGACATTGCTGAAACTTTTGTATGTGACTCATCCCCTAGGCGCCGCGTGGCCCACCACATGGAGGCTGCTAGATTGGGACCCGCACGATCGGGCATGCTCGATCGGCGCCGCTAGCTCAATTGGTAGAGCAGCTGGCTCTTAACCAGCGGGTTCGGGGTTCGAGTCCCTGGCGGCGCACCACGTTCGATGCCACTAACAGAGCAAACATCGTTACCGATTTAGGATACCCCCGCTGGTTCAGCCGGAGTGCTCACCGAATGCTCACGGAGGGTTTGGGGACTAGCGGATTAGCACGCTCAGAACCCAACCTATCTACCCCTTCAAGATCACAGCGAGGTCAACTCCTGCGGCCATACTCAGCGCAGCCGCCCCGTAGCGAAGACCGTACACATTGTTGAGCCTTTAGAAGTAAGCCCGACTCGGTACTCCGATGGCGCTCGGTAGGGTTTAGCGCTTTCTAAGTGCCCCACCTTGTCTTTGCTTCCTTCGATGGGGTACGTTTAGGTTAATCCCCCCAGGGGCTTCGGCTGCTGGGTGCAAGGCCCACTTTGGTGGGCCTTTGCTTTATGTCACCAGTTCTTAGGCTTGTGGATCGTGAAACCCTGAATGTCGGTAAGTTTTAAGGGAAACTGGCATTGCCTAAGCGCTGAAGCTCGAATCTGCTTGAAGAACGTGGCCTCCATCGAGCGGCTGCGTTTATATGCTGGGTGAGGGTTCAAAATTCCCGTTGTCAAACCGAGCTCTTCCCGAACTACTCGCAGCGGCTCTCGTAGGTCTGAATCGTTGCTGATAACAACCGCAGCAGAGCAGTCACCTTTGCAGGCGTCCAGCGTGAGATAGGTCGCCAGGTTTACATCTGACCCCTTCTCCTCAGTCTTAATTACTTCCACCGTCTTAGTGCCGTTGGGTTCTGGATGGGCTAATGCCATGCGTACCGAACGCACACGGAACTCGCCAAGGTGAACGGAAAGGTTCGGCAGAGTCGCTAACGCCCGCAGGTAGGCATCTTGCCGAACATGCTGCTGGGCATCGTCTGGTCGCGGCGAGACCTTAGCGGTGAAATACCTGATTCGGTGGATTTGATGCTTGGGGAGGAGTTTGCGACAGAGCGCCCCAAGGTTGAGCCACTTATAGGGAGTACCTTTAAGGCACCCGTAGTACGTATTGAACCCGTCAATATAGACGTTCGTGATCATGAGTGAGCCTTTATATAGCTGCAAGGGTTACCGCTGGTCTAGCTCTTGGCAGTTCTAGATGATCTTTAATCTTTTGTATAGGAGTTAAAAAATCTCTAATGGTGGCCTAGCCGTGTTGCAATCCGACTAGGCCGTGATACAAGGGACATACACTCCCTACGCATCGTGGTTATCGTGCCACGCCGCGCAGCTGTGTCTTCCTTGCCTTAGTCGAGGAGGCAACTAATCCTGCGCAATATCTCAGTGAACACCCAGGCTATGACGTTTCTGGCTGTCAGTGTGTCGGATGTCAAGACCGACCGCGAGTCTAGGGCGCAGCTCCACAGGTTGATGTGGTTGCTACGCAGGCCTCAGGTGATCGCCCAGAGGTTTTGAGGATCACCACGCCGTCAAGCCTGTGGGTGGGGAGCCCGGTGCCGCGGTAACGCTGGGCGGGCTAACCGTGTCGTCGTGGGAAGTCGACCGACGAAGCGGCCTTAGTTGGAAACCAGCGTCCAAGTCACTGTCCTAGTCCATAAAAGCCCGTTACCCAACAGCACCGCAGCCTTAAAATCGGTCAGTAATAACTCCAATCATGGCCAAGGCGATCCTGTCCCAGCCGGCAAGAAATAGCCGGCATAGTCTGGAAGCTGACCGCGCACTGTCAGCAGGAAAACGTCAATTTTCTATTTGATCGTCAGTGTCCTTGGCAGGCAACGGGGTAGTTTTCAGGGAAAACGTCTGCTAGACGGCAATTTTCACCACGTTTTCAGGGAAAATGTCGTGATGACGCCGCGCAGCCGGCTAACGCAGCCACGCCTGCTGCTCGCACCGCCAATGCTCGGCGCGTGACACCAGCGGGTTTCGCAGGCAGCAGCTCTTCCCCCAGCTCAGCGGCAACACCACGCAGCTTCAGTAGCCGCCATAGCGACGACCATGCGGTTTCCCCACGCAGTAGGGCCGCGTGGCTGGTGGGCTGATCAGCGGCGAAGTAGCTTAACCGCACCACCAGCACCTCGGCTTTGGCGTCTACCGCAGCTTGGAACACCGCGCTTCGCCACGGCAAAGCATGGCGGCCGCATGTCGTTGCCCCCTCGGGGAATGCGCCAAACGTCTCACCTGCTCGCAGCGCCGATGTGACCTCGGCGACCGTCGCCGGAAGCGCCAGTAGGCGATCTCGATCAATAAATACGGTGCCCACCTGCCGAGCGAGCCAGCCCAATACCGGCCACGTCACCAACTCGCTCATCGCGAGCATGCGCATAGGACCGCATACGGCTTGCAGCACCAGAATATCTAGCCACGACATATGTCTGGAGACGACTAAAACTCCTGGTAGTCGAGCCGAGGGACGAGGTATTGGGTGCCCCGGCAAGGGCAGCGAGCGCACCGAAACCCCCATGACGAATAGGCCAGAACGCGACCCAGCCCACACCGCACATCGGCTGAGTCGACCGCACTTGGGCGCGAGCGCGACCAGCCCCATAGTCAACGCAAAGCATACGGATAGAGCCAAGAATCGAAGTACACGCAGCAACCACCACACCGCCAACGGCGAGTCACGGTTCAGGCACGTCACGTCGCAACCGGTAGGACGCCACGGCACGCGTACATCTGGGTCGGGAAGTGCGGCATTGGCGAGTTTCCGGTACCAACCCATCCCATCCCATTCACGTCGGCGCTACTACCGTGATTGCAGCGCGTCCAGCTCGACGGCGAACCAGGGATCAGCGTTGAAATCTCCAGTGCACGATATGTGCACTAATGCCGCGCGACCACGCAGCTGAGCCGCTCGGCTATCTGCGCAGCATGCTCGTAGCTGCCAGCCTCCACCATGACCCGAACGAGCTGCTCAGTACCCGAAGGCCGCAACAACACCCGACCGGTATGGTCCAACTCAGCTTCAGCTTGCGCAACAGCGGCCACCACAGCCGGAGACGCCGCTACCGCGCTACGGTCATGCACCTCCACGTTACGCAGCACTTGCGGTAGTCGAGTCACGATCGCTGCCAGCTCCGCAAGTGACTGCCCGGTGGCGGCCATCCGCGCCAATATCGACAAGCCAGTCAGTAGCCCATCACCAGTCGTGGAGAACTCCGGCATCACCATGTGACCAGACTGCTCGCCACCCAGTGACAAGCCACGTTCACGCAGCGCTTCCAGCACGTAGCGGTCACCAACGGCCGTGGTAAGCACCTTGAGGCCGCGCTCACGCATCGCCACATGAAGCCCAAGGTTGCTCATCACCGTGGCAACTATCGTGTGATCACGCAGCTGTCCAGACTCTGCCAAGCCAACGGCAAGTATCGCCAAAATCTGATCACCATCGACGATGGAACCATCAGCGCTCACCGCAAGGCATCTGTCAGCATCGCCATCAAGCGCCAGGCCAATGTGAGCGGCGTGCTTGCGAACCGCTTCACGCAGCGGATCAAGGTGCGTCGATCCCACACCGTCGTTGATGTTCAGGCCGTCAGGCGAGTCTCCGATCGTGATGACATCCGCACCCGCACGTCGAAGCAGTGCTGGTCCGAGTTCAGCCGCCGCTCCGTGTGCAGCGTCCAACACCACGCGCAGGCCGTGCAGCGGCTGTGGCACACACGCCAGCAGATGATGCACATAGCGCTCACCGGCATTAGTCAGTTGGGCGATTCGGCCGACTTCGCCACCGATCGGCCGCTGCCAGTCAGGGTCGGCCATGGCGGCTTCGATCGCATCTTCGGTCGAATCGGGCAGTTTGTGGCCGCCTCGAGCAAATAGCTTGATGCCGTTGTCCGGCATGGGATTGTGGCTGGCCGAGAGCATTACCCCGAGATCAGCACCGCCGTCGGAGACCAAAAATGCAACCGCTGGGGTAGGAATAACGCCTAGCCGCCAGACATAAGCGCCCGCGCTGGCTAGGCCCGCGCATACCGCGGCTTCCAGCATTTCGCTGCTTGCCCGCGGATCACGGCCCACCAGCGCAACGGGTGCCTTATTTGGCTCACGGGCCGCCAAAACCCGGGCAGCCGCGCTGCTGAGGTCCAGCGCAAGCTCCGGCGTAAGCTCACGATTTGCGAGCCCACGTACCCCGTCAGTGCCAAACAGTCGACTCAACGCTTGCTATACTGCGGAGCCTTACGCGCCTTCTTCAGACCAGCCTTCTTGCGCTCCTTGGCACGCGCGTCACGAGTAAGCAGGCCAGCTTTTTTCAACAGTCCACGCCATTCGACGTTCACCTTGATGAGCGCTCGGGCGATAGCAAGAACCATCGCGCCGGCCTGACCGCTGGTTCCGCCGCCAGACATGGTGGCGCGCACATCAAAAGACTTCAGGGTGTCAGTGAGCTGAAAAGGCCGCAAAATCAGCTGCTGTTGCACCTTGTCAAACGTGGTTTCGAAGACGCGCTTACTCTTTTTGTCCAGCTTGAACTCACCCGTGCCAGGGGTCAGTCTGATTCGAACAATGGCTTTCTTGCGGCGACCTACTGTTTGCACGGGCTCTGTGCCCACAAAACTACGCGGGGCTGGAGCGGGCATGCTAGTAGCGCTAGTCGTGCTGCTAGCGATGGTACTAGCGGCATTTGTGGTGCTACTAGTAGTGACATTGGTCGTGGGGTCAGTAGTAACGGTCACGCTGCGGCCTTCTCTTGGTCAATCTGTGGCATCTGGATGATCTCAAACGATGTCGGCTGCTGAGCCGTATGCGGATGCGACGAGCCGGCATACACTTTGAGCTTGGAGAATATGGCCCGACCCAAGCGGTTTTTAGGAAGCATTCCCTTGATGGCGTTTTCTACTACACGCTCTGGACGGGTATCCAGAAGCACCCCAATTGGGGTGCTCTTGATACCGCCAGGATAGCCCGAGTGGCGGTACACCATCTTGTCGCGACGCTTGTTTCCGGTGAGCGCGACCTTTCCCGCATTGATGATTACGACATAATCACCGGTGTCCATGTGCGGGGTGAATATGGCTTTGTGCTTGCCGCGAAGCAACTTGGCTGCCGCGCTGGCTAGCTGGCCTAATATCACATCGGTAGCGTCGATCACATGCCACTGATGCTCGATATCACCCGGTTTGGGAGTGTAGGTACGCACAGGGTTTACCTTGTCTTTCTCAGTCTTCGCTAATCCGTGACGAGCGTACTCGCCAACTCCGCGCGGCACACTCGTGCCGTCAACTTCTGCCGCGACCAGAACCTGGTTAAGAGTCCCAGCTCACGCATCCAGCGCGAGGTCATTACTGCCATTCAGAATACCTGGCCCAGTCAGACACACTTAAAGCGGGCGCCTACCACCTTTCACCCTCCTAGATAACCCGCATCTGCCTGGTGATCAAGGCTCGGGCCGCGAGCTCATTCGGTTCGGGGTAATCCACCCGTACCAGAGTTAACCCATGCGCCGGAGCCACCGTAACTGAACTGGCGCGCTCGGTCAGTCTCAACAGCTCAGCTGGCCAGTTGGCCTCACGCCGGCCGTCGCCCACCGCTATCAGCGCCCCTACCAGGCTCCGCACCATAGAGTGGCAGAACGCATCGGCCGCAACGTGAACTACCAGAATGTCCTCGGCATCAGCATGCGCGGGGTCAGTAGGCTCTCTGCGCCACTCCAGTTGTTCCAAACAACGAATCGTACTTGCCAGTGGTCGGCGTCGACAGAACGCCGCAAAATCATGCTCTCCCAGTATTCGCTGGGCTGCTTCGTTCATGGCTATCTGATCCAGGCGGTGCGGCCAGCTCAATGTGTCCCATCGACGAAGCGGCGTACTGCCGTGTGGCGCATCGTCAATGCGATAACGATAATGCCTGCGAAGCGCGGCAAAGCGGGCATGAAAGTCGTGCGTCACCGCTGTGATCCGATGCACCCGAATGTCGGGCGGAAGCGCTCGATTGAGCCTTTTCAGTAGCGACTCAGCTGGGTATCCAGAGCACACCGCTTCAGGCACATCGATGTGCGCCACTTGCCCCGTGGCATGCACACCAGAATCTGTCCGCCCAGCCACGGTGAGCGTCACCGGAGTCCGCAGGATTACCGACAACAGCTCGGTTAAAACCCCTTGCACCGTACGCTGATCGCGTTGACATGCCCAGCCAGAGAAATTCGTACCATCGTAACCAAGGTCTAGACGGAGCCGGACCAACGGCACAGCCGCTATCTCTGTTGAATTGATACCGCCACCTCCACGCGATCTGCTCATACAGCTTCGCATGTTCTAAAACGAACTGCTCAGTGGCGTCGACCACACTTGGGGGCCGTGGCTCGCTACCCTAAACATGTGACTACCCCGTTTTCGACGCCCGCGCCATCGGGGCGTCACTCTGCTCCTGAGGACTACCCTGCGCCCACACAACATTCTGCGCCCAGCTGGAGACCACCAAGCGCACCACCCGCCCAGGCTATCCCCACACCAGAGCTGCCCCAGCAGGTTTCGCCTGAGGGTTTCACGGCGCAGCTGAGGACAGCCGCGCGGCGAGCATCAGTCGCTGGCTCCGCTCGGGTGCCGCCGCGACCCGAACCCGCACAGTTCGACGGCGGGCCACCACTTCCTCCGCTATACGCCACGGCCATGCCGCACAACCCATCGGCGCTATATCAGCCCCAGCCTTACCCGCTCTCAGCTCCCTTATCGGGAGCGCCCATGTACGAACCAGAGCAGTACCCAGTAGAACAACCATGGTCTGCCCCAGCAGCACAGCCAAGGCAGAACTTCCCCGATTACAGCTCAGCTAACGACAACGACGCTAGTGAGGGTGATTCCGTACAGGATGTCCTATGGCGGCGGATCACCTTAGGCACCGCTGGCGTGTTGATTGTGGTGATCTCCGTTGCGATCACGCTGTTTGCCACTCGCAGCTCGGACTCCAAGCCTGACACCGCCATTGCGATTGCCCCTGGGCCGGCGGGCCCCACTGTTAGCTTGGCAAGCCGTGAGCAAGATTCCATCCCACTCACGGTAAAAGAAGTGTTTCCGACCAAGGCGCTGCAGTTTGGAAAAGTGCGCTATGAGGTGTTGGCGAGCGAAGAAGTCAAGGGTTGCCCAGAGACGGTAAACGGCAACGCCGCTGCCACACTGCGAAATCTAGACTGCACTCAAATGATCCGCGCTGCAATCAGCGATCCAGATCGCAAGTTCCTGATCACCGCTGGAATTTTGAACCTAGCCAAGGCTGAAGACGTTGACGCTCTAGCGCAAGTACTGCGCAGCGCCGGCGGCGGCAACTTCGACATGATTGTACCGACGAGTATGAGCGTAGAGGCTGCCCAAGCGCGGCCGCTGCATTTCTCCCGCAATGGGCATTACTTGACGTTCACCACCGGTGTGCCGATCAAGATCAAGGCAGGTGAAAACATTTTTGAAAACGCTCAGCTCTCCCAGGCTCTAAACATCACCAGGGTGCTTACGGCGAACGCACTGGACCGCCGCGAGCTTGGTGCTGGCGTCGGCCATTGATACCCATAGACCGATAGCGGGTGACAACTTTTACGAAGCTGACGGCCTAGCCTACGTTTAGTAAGGCTACTTGACCTCGTCTGTGGGCTTTTCCACCGTGATGTTCTCAGCGCTATCACTGTTTTCCTCGACAACGGCTGAGTCCCCGGCAGTGCCGGCCTCCTCTTGAGTCTCCCGCTGCACGTCCTCAACCTGCTCTCCGGCGAGCGCCGCCACAGAGTCGTTGGTTCGGGCCTGCTTCACTCGGCGAGAACGCGCGGCGTCTGTCTTGACCGCAGTAGCAACTACGTCAGTGATCAGCTCAATCACAGCCATTGACGCATTGTCGCCCTGTCGTGGCTCAAGCTTGACGATCCGCGTGTATCCACCTGGCCGCTGCGCATACCGCGGGCCAATATCAGTAAACAGCTGATGCACCACATCTTTGCGCCGCACTACTGTGAGCACCCTGCGGCGTGCATGCATATCACCCCGCTTAGCGAATGTGATCAGCTTCTCCGCTAGGGGGCGCAGCCGCTTAGCTTTGGTAAGTGTGGTGGTAATACGGCCATGCTCAAACAGCGCGGAAGCCAGATTGGCCAACATCAGCCGCTCATGGGCTGGGCTACCGCCGAGGCGAGGACCCTTAGTGGGCGTAGGCATGGGACGTACTCCTTCGTTACTACGAAATAAATCAAATCATAGACCGTGCGACATCAAGGTCACTGCCTAGGCCGCAGAAACCGCTGCGTGCTTGAGGCACGCAAGGCGGCTCAAGAACAGCGAAACGACGGCAGAGGCCTAATGTTGGACGGTCTAAAGTTGTTCGGTCTCGGCGTAGTCCGGCTCATCGGCTTCCTCAGAGTAATTCTCCACCGCTTTCGCGGGATCGAATCCGGGAGGTGAATCTTTAAGCGCAAGACCCATGGTCGCAATTTTAGCTTTGACCTCATCAATGGATTTCGCACCGAAGTTACGGATGTCCAGCAAATCGGCCTCGCTGCGCGACAACAGTTCACCTACAGTATGGATACCCTCACGCTTGAGGCAGTTATAGGAGCGCACAGTTAAATCGAGATCCTCCACCGGGAGCGCAAGGTCCGCGGCCATCGCCGCGTCTACCGGCGAGGGACCGACCTCAATTCCTTCAGCTTGCTCATCGAGTTCGCCGAACAAACCGAACAACTCCACCAACGTGTGGCCAGAAGAAGCTACGGCGGTAGCGGGATTCTGCGCTGGTTTAGTCTCCACATCCACGATCAGCTTGTCAAAGTCTGTGCGCTGCTCAACGCGTGTGGCCTCAACCTTGTAGGTCACCTTCAGTACAGGAGAGAAGATTGAGTCGATCGGTATGCGCCCAATTTCGGAGTTAGACTGCTTGTTCTGCGATGCAGAAACATAGCCACGGCCGCGTTCGACCGTAAGCTCCATGTCCAAACGACCCTTATCGTTCAACGTAGCGAGGTGAAGGTCGGGATTAGCAACGGTGACGCCGGAGGGAGCGTTAACGTCGGCAGCGGTGACATCACCAGAACCTTGTTTGCTAATGGTCAGCGAAACTGGCTCGTTGGATTCCGAGGCAACGGTAAGCTCTTTGAGATTCAAGATCAGCTCGGTGACATCTTCCTTCACACCGGGGATCGTGCTGAATTCGTGTAGCACGCCATCGATTTTGATGCTGGTCACGGCCGCACCAGGGATGGACGACAGCAAAGTACGGCGAAGCGAGTTACCTAACGTGTAACCGAAACCTGGCTCCAGTGGCTCGATGATGAACTGGGAGCGAGTGGGGCTGAGTTTTTCCTCGGCAAGCGTTGGCCGCTGCGTGATGAGCATGTACTTCTCCTTTAGAAACGTAGGCATCCACTATTTGACGCCACGAAACAACTACTTATTACTTAATACAGTGGTGCATAAAACTGTTGATCTGTAAGCGCGGGGGGTGCTTACAGATCAACATGTATTAAACGCGCCGACGCTTGGGCGGCCGGCAGCCATTGTGTGGATTAGGACTCACATCAGAGATCGACGCAACCTCAAGACCAGCTTGAGTCAAGGAACGAATTGCCGTTTCACGACCAGACCCTGGACCCTTGACGAAGACATCTACCTTACGCATGCCGTGTTCCATAGAGCGTCGCGCGGCAGCCTCGGCGGTCATCTGCGCGGCGTACGGAGTGGACTTACGCGAACCCTTGAATCCGACTTGGCCAGAGGAAGCCCAAGCAATAACGTTACCGGAAACGTCAGTGACTGACACGATGGTGTTGTTGAACGTACACATGATGTGCGCGTGACCATGGTTGACGTTTTTCTTTTCTTTACGCCGGACCTTGGTGGCTCCGCCGCGCGAAGTGGCGGACCGAGAAGTGGCAGGCATGGACGGACAACTCTCCTTGTGAACAACTGACATCTATGGCGCAGCTGGTTTACACCGAGACTGCGTACTGCCAAAGCAGCATGGAATTTATACAGCTTTACTTCTTGCCGACTTTCTTTTTCCCAGCGACGGTCTTCTTGTGCCCTTTACGAGTACGGGCATTTGTCTTGGTTCGCTGGCCACGCACTGGCAGGCCTCGACGGTGACGGATTCCCTGGTAGCAGCCGATCTCTACCTTTCGCCGAATACATCCCTGTACCTCACGACGTAAATCGCCTTCGATAACCAGGCCCGACTCGCTGATGAACTGGCGCAGCGTGTTGACCTCATCATCGCTGAGGTCTTTGACCCGGGTGTCGGGGTTAATGTCGGCTGCTGCAAGCAGCTTTTGGGAGGTGGGGCGCCCAATGCCAAAAATGTAGGTAAGAGCGATCTCCACACGTTTATCACGTGGGATGTCTACACCGGCGATACGTGCCATAGCTGGGCTGTCTCCTTAACCTTGCCGCTGCTTGTGGCGCGGGTTCTCACAAATAACCATGACGCGCCCATGACGACGAATCACACGACATTTTTCACATATTTTTTTTACGCTAGGTTTAACCTTCACGGCTACGACCTTACTTGTAGCGGTAGACGATGCGACCTCGGGACAGGTCATAGGGGGAGAGCTCAACGACTACTCGATCCGAAGGCAAGATACGGATGTAGTGCTGCCGCATTTTGCCACTGATATGAGCGAGCACCAAGTGACCATTTTCCAGCTCAACTCGAAACATTGCATTGGGAAGTGCTTCGTTGACCGTGCCTTCGACCTCGATGGCCCCGTCTTTCTTCGGCATGTCCTCCGCAATTCTGAGTTTGGTACTGGTGGCTGTGGGCGTCAGGTTTGCTCAGAAGCCACACAACTATTAGCGCATAGCTTACGCAATCGCTCACCGGCATAAGCATCCGGGGTCAACCAAGGTAAAGGCCGCTTACGGCCTCCCCGAGTTGAGCGCTGCCACCATCGGGCTGGGTGAGCACAAAAATGCCATCTTCGGTGAGCGCGAACGTGTGCTCGGTATGTGCGGCAGCGGATCCATCCTTGGTAACTACGGTCCAGCCATCGGCGAGCTCACGCGTGGACGCCGAACCCAGCGTGATCATTGGCTCGATTGCCAGCACCGTACCCACCGCTAACCCCGGACCTCGACCTGCTTTCCCGTAATTGGCCAGATATGGATCTTCATGCAAGCGGGTACCGATCCCGTGTCCGCCATAGCCGCGCACAATGCCATAGCGATCGTGGTTGCCCTGCTTGTTTGCCGCACGCTTAACCGTGCGCTCCACCGCGTCGCTAATATCGCTGAGATGCCCACCCACTTTCGCGGCGGCAATACCAGCCCACATTGCATCGGTACAGACTGCAATCAACCTCGTCAACTGGGGGCGCACTTCACCTACAGGTACCGTAATTGCCGAGTCACCATGCCAACCATCGACGATGGCGCCACAGTCGATGGAGACCACGTCTCCATCGCGAAGCACCCGACGTGGGCTGGGAATTCCATGCACAATCTCCTCGTTCACTGAGGTGCACAGTGTGGCTGGAAAGTCGTGGTAGCCCAAAAAGGAAGGTTTGGCGCCGGCGTCGATGATGCAGCTGTAGGCAGCATCATCGAGTTCAGCGGTGCTCACACCTGGAGCAACCAGCTCACGAACCACCGCGAGCGCATCGGCCACTATTAGGCCTGCCTCGCGCATCAGCCCGATCTGCTGCGAAGTCTTCAGCGATTCAATCTGTTCCATGGTCACACTCAACCAGCCCGGTGAAAGTTCCTTGGTCTAGGGCCGCCTATCGATCTGGTTAGCGTAAATCGTCGCTGAGATCCCTGTCCCTTAAGCGACTTACGCCGGGTGCGCGATAAAAATTTTTGCCACAAGTTCTCCTAACTTGGCAAAAACACGCTACTGCTGATCTTCGTTTCATCGGCGATGAGGGCCGTAGCTTGCAATCGTTCACCGCATCGTTAGACAAAGGATCGAAGCGCGCCGATCGCACGTTCGGTGACATCTTCCACCGGACCTACCGCGTCTACTCCTACCAAGATTCCCTGCGCGGCATAGAGATTAATCAGTGGTGCTGTCTGTTTGGCGTATACGTCTAGCCTATGTTTGACCGTCTCGGGCCTATCATCTTCACGCTGGAACAGCTCTCCGCCACAGCGGTCACACACCCCTTCAACCGTAGTGGGGTCGAATTCGGTATGCCAAATCTTTCCACAGCCATGACAGGTACGACGCCCCGAGAGGCGGCGAATCACTTGATCAGTCTCGACCACCAGTTCCAACACGACATCAAGCTTCACGCCACGCTGCTCAAGCAACTCATCGAGCGCCTCAGCTTGATGAATCGTGCGCGGGAAACCGTCTAGCAAAAATCCATCTGCAGTATCAGGGTCGTCGAGTCGCTGCTCGACCATGGCAACGGTCACCTCGTCAGGTACGAGCTGACCGGTATCCATAAACTGCTTAGCTTCCAAACCTAGGGGGCTTTCGTTACCTACGTGGGCACGGAAAAGGTCACCAGTAGAAATTTTTGGAATCGAAAAACGTTCCGCAAGGTATTCCGCTTGAGTTCCCTTGCCTGCCCCTGGCGGGCCGATGAGCACTAGCCTCATGTCAACACCGGCCCCTCACAGCAATCGATGGCAATCAAGAATTCGCATAATTTGGAAGGCGTCGCGACTTGACGGCTTCCCATTCTGCAGAACTCTATCGAAGAAAGCCCTCGTAGTTACGTTGCTCAAGCTGACTTTGGATTTGCTTTACGGTTTCCAACCCAACCCCGACCATAATCAACACCGCTGTGCCACCAAAAGGGAAGTTTTGGGTATTTTGCGAACCTCCGGCGAGTTCGATGAACAAATTAGGAAGAATGGCGATCAAGCCCAGATATAACGAACCTGGTAACAACATTCGACTGATAACGTAGTCGAAATACTCAGCCGTTGGACGTCCGGGGCGAATTCCAGGAACGAAGCCGCCTCGCTTCTTCATGTTATCTGCAACTTCAGTGGGGCTGAGTTGAATTGAGGTATAGAAATATGTGAAGAAAATAACCAGGGCGAAGTACAGCAACATATGCACCAAACTGTCCGGAGGCTGCACATAGCGCTGAATGAAAAGAGTTACGGGGCCAGGGTTTTGCCGGTCTCCCAGCTGGGCAAGGATCGTTGGCAGATAAATGAGCGACGTGGCAAAGATGACAGGGATTACACCCGCCGGATTCACCTTAATCGGCAAATAGGTAGAAGTGTCGCCGTAACTTCGACGACCTACAATTCGACGCGCGTATTGTACTGGGATTCGGCGCTGTGCCTGCTCAATGAAGACGACCGCTCCGATGACAGCCACACCAATACCGAGCACGATCACGAATACGGTGACGCCCTTGGTGTCGAGAATATTCTTACCCTCGCTGGGAAGCCGGGCAGCGATCGAGGAGAACATCAGAATCGACATACCATTGCCCACACCACGGTCGGTAATGAGTTCACCAAGCCACATAACCAATGCCGTGCCAGCGGTCATGGTAAGAATCAGGCCACCAATTGTAAGGGCGTATGGCTGTGCACCCGTATCGGGAATCAGCTCAAGACCCTTGGGGCAGCCAGGAAGCAGGTTGCCCGAGCGCGCTAGCGCAATAATCCCTGCCGACTGCAGGATAGCCAGACCTACCGTCAAGTAGCGGGTGTATTGAGTAATTTTAGCTTGCCCAGCCTGGCCTTGCTTTTTAAGTTCTTCAAGCCGCGGGATCACTACCGTCAACAGCTGCAAAATGATGCTGGCCGTGATATACGGCAAAATTCCCAGTGCAAATACACTCAGCTGATAGAGCGCCCCACCGCTGAACAAGTTCAGCAGCGTAAACACCCCGGAGTCAGCATTGCGCGCAATATCAACACAGCGTCGCACGTGGTCCACCGAAACGCCCGGCGAAGGTATCGATGCTCCGATCCGGTAGATCGCGACCACCAGAAGTGTAAACACAATCTTCGAACGCAAATCTGGTGTTCGAAATGCCCGAACAAAAGCGCCGAGCACGTTGCCTCCTGCACTCAAAGGGGATAACTACTAACTACAAATCTCAGCGACCAGCTCACAATAAGCCGGCTGAGTTCACCGCGACCTAATGGCCGGGTGACAGTTTCGTGACACTGCCACCGGCGGCAGTGATCTTGTCCCGAGCGGAGCCGGAGAAAGCATGCACCGTTAGCTCAAACGCCACGCCACTAACGTTCCCGTCACCCAATACCTTGATCAAATCTTTGGACCGTGCAACTCCAGCTGTCACAAGTTCACCTGGACCCACAACGCCACCCTTGGGGAAAAGCGCACTCAATCGGTCAAGGTTGACAACAGCATAGGAAACTCGGAACGGGTTGGAAAATCCCTTGAGCTTGGGTAACCGCATGTGTAACGGCGTTTGCCCACCCTCAAATCGAGCTGGCACGCTGCCTCTCGCTTTGGTTCCCTTGGTGCCTCGCCCCGCGGTCTTACCTTTGGAGCCTTCACCCCGACCCTTTCGGGTCTTAGCTTTATTAGAACCAGGAGCTGGTTTTAGGTGGTGCAGCTTGAGCGCCCGTGTAACGGCCATATCTACTTAACCTCCTCGACTGTGACCAGATGTGCCACTGTCGCTACCATGCCGCGGATTTCAGGTCGATCTTCTTTTACAACCGTGTCGTTGATTCTACGTAGCCCAAGAGTCGTAAGCGTGTCCCGCTGGGAGGCCCTCGAGCCAATCCGGGAACGAACCTGCGTGACTTTAAGCTTCGTTGTGGCTCCAGATTTCGCCCCTCCATTGAGCTTGGCGGGAGCCGTCACTTTCGTTGGGGCTGCAGGTTTTGTAGATTTTGTTGTTGCGCTTGCCATGGCTTAGACCTCCGCCGCTTTACGAGCCCGCAGCATGTACGCCGGAGCTACATCTTCCAAGGGCAGACCGCGAGCAGCGGCAATCTGCTCAGGCTGCTTGAGGCTCTTGAGCGCCGCTACCGTGGCGTGCACGACATTGATCTTATTAGACGAGCCAAGACTCTTGCTGAGCACATCGTGAATGCCCGCACACTCCAGCACCGCTCGAACTGGACCACCAGCAATTACACCAGTACCTGGGCTCGCCGGCTTGAGCAGTACCACACCCGCGGCTTCCTCGCCTTGCACCGGGTGCGGAATCGTCGCAGCAATCCGAGGTACCTTGAAGAGCTGTTTTTTGGCTTCTTCCACGCCCTTAGCAATGGCGGCCGGAACTTCTTTCGCTTTGCCATAACCAACGCCGACAGTTCCGTTCCCGTCACCCACAACCACGAGCGCGGTAAAGCTGAATCGACGGCCACCTTTTACTACCTTGGCCACTCGGTTAACAGTCACCAGGCGCTCGATGAGCGGCGATTTTTCAGCGCTCTGTCCTGAGCGACGATCTCGGCGCGAACCGCCTTCACTACCGCGTCCGCCGTCGCGCGTATTGCGGTCAGGACCACCAGTGGCGGCTCCGCCGCTACGGCGCTGCTGAGTCGGCATGAAAGTTTCTCCTTGTTTGGTGTAAACGCGGTCACATGTAAATATCTGCGACAACGCTGCTAACTATGCTGTTAAAACTTAAGGCCAGCTTCACGCGCCGCATCAGCAAGCGCGGCGAGCCGACCATGGTAAGCGTCACCACTGCGGTCAAATACCACTGTGGTAACGCCGGCCTCTTGTGCTCGCTGCCCGATCAACGCCCCGACCGCGGCCGCTTTGGCTTTTTTATCGCCGCCGGCCGACCGGACGTCGGCTTCCATACTGGAAGCCGACGCGATAGTACGAATCGCGATGTCATCGACGAGCTGGACAAACACGTGCCGCAGTGAGCGAGTAACCACCAGGCGCGGACGGTCTGCCGTACCACGGATCTTCTTCCGCAGCCGGAAATGTCGCCGCGCTCGCGAAATCCGCCGTTCCGCTGCGGCGCTACGGCCACCCGAGCTACGAGCATCCGAACGATGTAACAGGGTGGCACCCATTTACTTACCTGCCTTTCCGGCTTTGCGCAGGATCGTTTCGCCAAGGTAGCGGAGCCCCTTGTTCTTATATGGGTCGTCCTTACGCAGCTTCCGAATTTTGGAAGCCACTTCACCTACCAGCTGCTTGTCGATACCTTCGACAACAAACTCTGTGGGCTTGAGTACCCGAAAGGCCACTCCGTCGGGTGCCTTGATGAGCACAGGGTGACTGTAACCTAGGCTGAATTCCAAGCTCGAACCCTTAAGCTGCACCCGGTAACCCGTACCAAGAATTTCCATTGGGATCGAATAACCCTCGGTGACACCAGTAATCATGTTGGCGACCAACGTGCGCGTCAAACCGTGGCGTTCCTTGGCAATCCGCTCATCGTTGGGTCGCTTAACGATTAACTGGGTCGCTTCGCGCTCAATAACAATTGGCTCGGGCACGGTCAAGCTGAGCGCACCTTTGGGGCCCTTTACGGCGACAGTACCGGCGTTACCGAGATCAACCTCGACACCAGTCGGTACATCAATTGCGCGACGTCCAATACGTGACATGTGCGGCACCCCTACCAGACGTAGGCGAGGACTTCCCCGCCTACTTTCTTCTTCATGGCTTGCCGGTCTGTCATCAAGCCCGACGATGTGGAGATGATGGCCACTCCCAGGCCGCCGAGTACTTTCGGCAAATTGTTGGAGTTGGCGTACACCCGAAGGCCAGGCTTAGAGACGCGGCGAAGGCCAGCGATGCTGCGCTCACGAGACGGGCCGTACTTCAACTGAAGCACGAGCGCTTTACGGACAACGTCCTCGGCATGCTCAACACTCCACGTAGCTATGTAACCCTGTTCGCGCAGAATGTCGGCGACTCTCGCCTTGAGTTTGGAGTACGGCATGGAGACCTGGTCGTGAAATGCGGAATTCGCATTCCGCAGCCGAGTCAGCATGTCCGCGATGGGATCGGTCATCGTCATGAGCAGGCTCCTATCGTGAGCACACCACAGGAGCACAGCGAGAGGAGTCTGCGGGCCGGCAAGGTCATGAGCGGGCTCCTATCGTAAGCACACCACTGGGGCGGAACGAGAGAAGTCCGCGAGCTAGCGTCATCATTGTAAAAGTTGAAACCTTTCTCGCCGGGGTTCCGCAGCGCGGCCTACAGCGAAGCAAGAGTTGTGTATTACTAATCAGATTTCAGACTGATTAGTAATGGTCGACTCAATTGGAGAAGTTGTAGTTACCAGGAAGACTTGGTGATACCGGGCAGCTCACCTGCATGTGCCATTTCGCGGAAGCAGATACGGCAGAGCTTGAACTTGCGGTATACCGCACGAGGACGACCACACCGTGCACAACGAGTGTAACCCCGCACCTTAAACTTAGGTTTGCGGGCCGCCTTTTCTACCAGCGCCTTCTTTGCCATGGTCTACTTCTCCTCGCTGAATCCACTGAACGGAAAGCCCAGTGCGCGTAGCAGCGCTCGACCCTCGTCGTCGGTTTTGGCCGTAGTTACGACCGTAATATCCATGCCGCGTGGGCGGTCGATGGAGTCAATGTTGATCTCGTGGAACATCGACTGCTCGGTAAGCCCAAACGTGTAGTTTCCGTTACCGTCGAATTGTTTGGCTGACAAACCACGGAAGTCTCGGATACGCGGCAGCGCCAAGGCAAGCAAGCGATCCAAGAACTCCCACATCCGGGCGCCGCGCAGAGTGGATTTAGCGCCGATCACCTGTCCTTCGCGCAGCTTGAACTGAGCGATCGACTTGGTTGCTTTGCGTAGCTGGGGCTTCTGACCAGTAATAACGGTTAGATCAGAGATAGCACCGCCGATGAGCTTGGCGTCACGCGCAGCCTCGCCTACACCCATATTGACCACAATTTTGGTCACAGTGGGTACCTGCATTACATTGACGTAGCCAAACTGCTTAGTCAACGCTGGGACAATCTCTTCAACATAACGCAGCTTTAACCGAGGAGCAGGAATGTCCTGCGCTGAGTGCTGGTCGGTTTTGGAGTCGGATACGGCTGTGGGGGCCATCAGTCAATGTCCTTACCGTCGTTACGCGCCACACGAATCTTCTTGGTCCGTGTGACGCCTGCTGCGTCCTGTACTTCTTCAAAGCGGTAGCCCACCCGAGTGGGCTTGCCGTTAGGTCCGACCACCATGACATTGCTTACCTGAATCGGTGCTTCCTGAGTAATGATGCCGCCGTTCTTGGAGCCCCGTTGGGTAGTTGCCACCTTGGTGTGCTTGGTGATGAAATTGACACCCTCGACAATCACTTTGCCGCGTTCTGGGTAAGCCACCAGTACCGTGCCCCTGGCTCCTTTGTCCTTACCCGCGATGACCTCGACGGCGTCGCCCTTTTTAACCTTCATGCTCACAACACCTCCGGCGCGAGCGAAATAATCCGCATGAACTTCTTGTCGCGCAGCTCACGGCCGACTGGGCCGAAGATGCGAGTCCCTCGAGGATCTCCACCATCTTTAATCAGCACAGCGGCGTTCTCGTCAAACCTGATGTAAGAACCATCGGGACGACGGCGTTCCTTCACAGTACGCACAACAACCGCCTTGACCACATCACCGCGCTTGACTGCGGCACCGGGTATAGCGTCCTTAACGGTGCCAACCACAATGTCGCCAATACCGGCGTACCGCCGGCCAGACCCACCGAGCACACGGATACATAAGATCTCTCGGGCACCCGTATTGTCCGCGACTCGCAGCCGCGACTCCTGCTGAATCATTTCCTACCCGCCTTCACTGTGCTTTTTCGAGAATCTGCACGACTCGCCAGCGCTTGGTGGCCGACAGCGGCCGGGTTTCCATCAGTGAGACTCGGTCGCCCAGGCCACACTCGTTGTTTTCATCGTGCGCCTTGAATTTCTTGCTGCGGCGCATGACCTTCTTGTACAACCGGTGCTTGACCCGATCTTCAACCTCGACAACCACTGTCTTATTCATTTTGTCACTGACTACATAACCCTCGCGGACCTTCCGGTTCGCGCGAGACTCAGAGTTGTCAGGCTTTGGCTGTACAGCTTTAGCGCTCGCCGTGGTACTCACGCGTTCACCTCTTCCTTGGTCTCAGCTTTGACTGAACCTTTCGGCACTGAGCTACCTGACTCAGAGTCGCTGCTCGGCTGTTCAGCCTTCTTAGTAGTGCTTTCTGCTTGCTTGGGTAGGGCAGTTGGTCCAACCGCTACAGGGGCGACAGCGATCCCTAGCTCGCGCTCTCGCAGTACAGTGTAGATGCGGGCGATATCGGTCCGCACCACACGTAGCCGGTGGTTGCTCTGCAGCTGGCCAGTCGCCGATTGGAATCGGAGATTAAACAACTCTTCTTTGGATTCGCGAAGCTTAGTAGAGAGCTCGTCGTCGGCAAGCTCGCGCAGCTGCGCAGCCGCCTGATTTGGGCCGCTTGGCATCAGACCTCACCTATTTCTCGCTGCACGATCCGACACTTGATGGGCAGCTTGTGAATTGCCCGAGTCAAAGCAGTGCGAGCAACCTGATCGTTGGGAAACGACAGCTCAAACATGACCCGGCCGGGCTTAACGTTGGCTACCCACCATTCCGGTGAGCCTTTACCGGAACCCATGCGCGTCTCGGCAGGCTTCTTAGTCAACGCATGATCGGGGAAGATCGTGATCCACACCTTACCCCCACGACGGATGTGTCGCGTAATGGCAATACGGGCGGATTCGATCTGCCGGTTGGTGATGTATGCCTGTTCTAACGCTTGAATGCCGTATTCACCGAACGATACTTTCGTGCCGCCCTTAGCTTTTCCAGCCCGCTTAGGCTTATGTGGCTTGCGAAACCCCTTCGGGGGGCGTTTTGGTGACAGCATGTCAGCCCTCCTGAACTGCGGTCGTAGCTTGACCAGCACCGGCCAGTGCCGCCTCAGGCACCGGCGCGACGGGGGTCGAAGTAGGTCCTGATTCTGGCTCGACAGCTGGACGCGCGCTAGACGGGCTTGATTGACTAGATAGACTTGATTGACTAGATAGACTGCGATCGGCTGGCTTGCGACGGCTGTTACGGCGCTGCTGCTGCGCGATCCGTGCCGTGGCCTCAGCCGCCTCACGCTCAGCGCGACTACGCACAATGTCGCCCTTGTAGATCCAGACCTTTACCCCAATACGACCAAATGTGGTTCGTGCCTCATAAAAACCGTAGTCGATATTCGCCCGTAGTGTGTGCAGCGGTACTCGGCCTTCACGGTAAAATTCCGAACGGCTCATCTCCGCTCCGCCAAGACGACCGGCGCATTGCACCCGGATACCTTTTACGCCTGGGCCGCGCATTGCGGATTGCATGGCTTTCCGCATAGCGCGCCGGAAGCTCACCCGGCTGGATAGCTGCTCGGCAACACCTTGCGCTACTAGCTGAGAATCAGATTCGGGGTTTTTGACTTCGAGGATATTGAGCTGTACTTGCTTACTCGTAAGCTTTTCCAGCTCGCCTCGAATCCGGTCGGCTTCAGCGCCGCGGCGCCCAATCACGATGCCAGGACGCGCCGTATGGATATCCACGCGTACCCGGTCGCGGGTGCGCTCAATCTCGACACGGGAGATGCCGGCACGTTCCATGCCGCTGCCGAGCATGCGGCGAATGCCCACGTCTTCGGCCACGTAAGCGGAGTACAGCTTGTCGGCGTACCAACGAGATTTCCACTCGGTGGTGATACCTAGGCGAAACCCGTACGGGTTGACTTTCTGGCCCATTATTTCTGGCCTCCCTCATCCGCGGCAGCGGAAATGTTTTGAGTCGCGGCAGCGGAAATGTTGTGAGTCGCGGCAGCGGAGCTAGTTGAATCTGTCGCCTTAGCGGAAGTATCGGATGCCTTTTTCGGAGCCTTCTTCGTGGTGTGATTGGTGGTTAAACTTTTGACAGAACCCTTGGCGGTGGTAGCTTTGGACGTATCGACTGGGCGCTGAGCGCGGCCTTGACCAGAGCCTTTGCCGCTCGCGCGAGCACCCCGGCCTGGCTTCGTAGCCTCGACGCTTTCCACCACGACAGTGATATGACAGCTGCGTTTGAGGATCCGGTAGGCGCGTCCCTGGGCCCGCGGCTGAATTCGCTTGAGAGTGGGGCCTTCATCCACGAATGCACTAGAAACTAGCAGCAGCTCAGGATCGAGTCGCTCGTTGTTCTCAGCGTTAGCTACAGCGCTGGCCAAAACCTTCGCAATGGGTTGGCTGGCTGCTTGCGGCGCAAAACGCAGCGCGGCCATAGCCTCACTTGTAGTTAAGCCTCGGATCAGGTTAATCACCCGTCGCGCTTTCGACGCCGAGATGCGCACAAAACGCGCCTGCGCGAAGGCCCCTGGGGCATCGCCCAGTAGCCGCTCGCGGCGTGCGTTTGGTCGCTCGCTCTCGATCACTGCCATTGTCTCTCTCTTTTAGTCTCGTGGATCTTCTTGTGAAGCTGTAACTATCGCGCCAGTTAATTGGGTTCGGTTGAACCCATACGATTTAGCGGCGGGATGACTTGCGGTCTTCCTTATCATGGCCTTTGAACGTTCGGGTAGGTGCAAACTCCCCAAGCTTGTGCCCCACCATCGATTCAGCGACAAACACCGGAACATGCTTGCGACCGTCATGCACACCAAGGGTTAGTCCAAGCATGTCCGGAATGATCGTGGAGCGCCGTGACCAAGTTTTGATGACAGCCTTGGCTTTCGTTGCGATCGCTACCTGCACCTTTTTGAGCAAGTGATCATCAACGAAGGGTCCCTTTTTCACACTGCGTGGCATTGCGTTGTACCTCAGCTCTTCTTGCTGCTATTACGGCGGCGAATAATCAACCGATTACTGGGATTCTTCTTACTGCGGGTGCGTCCTTCGGGCTTGCCTTGCGGGTTCACTGGATGGCGACCACCAGAAGTCTTACCTTCACCACCACCATGCGGGTGGTCTACTGGGTTCATCGCGACACCTCGCACCTTAGGCCGGCGGCCTTTCCAGCGCGATCGGCCAGCTTTCCCCAGCTTGATGTTGGACTGGTCGGCGTTACCCACTTCACCTACAGTTGCCCGACACACCACCAAGACCTGCCGAACCTCACCGGAAGGCATCCGCAGCGTGGCATATTTGCCTTCTTTAGCCAGCAGCTGAATGCCGCTACCAGCTGAGCGGGCTAACTTGGCGCCGCCACCGGGGCGAAGCTCGATCGCATGAATTACCGTACCCACAGGGATATTGAGTAGTGGCAAGTTGTTGCCGACGATGATGTCAGCACCGGAGCCACTCTCCACCATAGCGTCTTGAATAAGCCCGCTTGGTGCAATGATGTAACGCTTCTCGCCATCTCGATAATGCAACAACGCAATTCGTGCCGTGCGGTTGGGGTCGTACTCGATATGGGCGACTCGGGCCGGCACACCATCTTTGTCTGCACGACGAAAGTCGATGAGTCGATACTGCTGCTTGTGACCGCCGCCCTTATGCCGAGCAGTAATCTTGCCACGCGCGTTACGACCACCGGTACTGTGCTTGGAACGCAGCAACGACTTTTCCGGCGTATCACGAGTAATCTCGGCGAAATCCGAGACACTCGCCCCGCGACGACTCGGGGTCGTGGGTTTATAACTACGGATACCCATTAGGAAACCGGCCCTCCAAACAACTCGATGGTGTTGCCTTCAGCCAGAGTCACCACGGCACGTTTGCTGTTGTTGCGTTTGCCCCAGCCGGCGCGAGTACGCTTGCGCTTGCCACTCCGGTTGATGGTGTTGACGTTGAGCACAGTGACGTCGAACACCTTCTGGACCGCAATTTTGATTTCGGTCTTGTTAGCCTTGGGATCGACGATGAATGTGTACTTGTTATCGCGCTCAACCGCTCCATAGCTCTTCTCCGAGATGACTGGAGCTAACAACACATCGCGGTGGTCTTTCTGGTGAATGACGCTCATGCCGTTGCCTCCTGCTTCGAACTGGACGCCTCAGCGACCGCGGAATTATCAGTTCGCTCGCGACCTGTTGGGGATGCGTCGATATATTGCGAAAGCGCAGTTTTAGTAAATACCACAGCCTCATTCACCATCACGTCGTAGGTGTTGAGCTGGTCGGAATACAACACATGAACGTTGGGCAGATTTCGTGAGCTGAGTACCGCGGTGTCATCGTCGCGCGTAAGCACAAGCAACACATGCCGCGCTTGAGTAAGTGCGGCAATCACGGCCCGAGCAGCCTTGGTCGACGGGCTATCGCCAGGCACCAAACGATCAACTACAAAAATCGCGTCATGTCGTGCCCGGTCTGAGAGCGCGCAGTGCAGCGCAGCGGCTTTCATTTTCTTGGGCGTACGCTGCGAGTAGTCGCGTGGAGTGGGGCCGTGGACTACACCGCCACCAGCAAACTGGGGGGAGCGAATGGAGCCTTGACGGGCACGACCAGTGCCTTTCTGCCGGTGCGGCTTTACGCCACCTCCGCTGACTTCGCCTCGCGTTTTAGTACTGTGTGTTCCCGCTCTCGCCGCCGCCTGCTGTGCTACCACTACCTGGTGAATCAGGGGAATATTGGCATCACGGTCAAACAGCGCGGCGGGTAGCTCTATGACTCCGGCTTTATTGCCGGCCGAGTCAAGAACATCGAGCTGTTTTGAGCTACCCGCAGGCTTAACTCGAGTAGCGGTGCGGGCCGAAGTTGTTGCCGTTGCCATCATCGACCGCCTTCGTCAACTGGAACCATCTTTACTGCCGTGCGAACCAATACCAGGCCGCCGCTGGGTCCTGGGATCGCTCCCTTTACCAACAGCAGACCGCGCTCAGCATCCACTTTGTGCACCGTGAGATTTTGCGTCGTCACACGTGCGTTACCCATTCGCCCGGCCATCCGAAGTCCTTTGAAGACTCGACCAGGGGTAGAGCAGCCACCAATGGAACCTGGCGAGCGGTGCTTTGCTTGGGTACCATGAGAGGCGCTCAAGCCGCTGAATCCGTGCCGCTTCATCACACCCGCAGTACCCTTACCTTTACTCGTACCGACCACATCGACTTTTTGACCGGCATCAAAGACTTCAACGGTTATCTCTTGACCAAGCTGGTATGACGGGGCATCCGTTGTACGAAGCTCAACAATATGCCGGCGAGGCGTCACGCTGGCCTTGGCGAACTGTCCGGTAACGGGCTTGCTGACTTTGCGGGGGTCGATCGCACCGTACGCCAACGCAACGGCCGGATAACCGTCACGTTCTTGTGAGCGCACCTGGGTAACCACGCACGGCCCAGCTTTAATGACGGTCACCGGGACGACCCGATTAGCCTCATCAAAGACCTGAGTCATGCCGAGCTTCTCGCCCAGAATGCCCTTGATCTGCCTATCCATGATGCTTTTACGATCCTTACTATGGCTGCTGCGGTTATCTGCTGGCGCCCTGCGGCTCGGTAATCGGCGCTACAGCTTGATCTCGATGTCTACACCTGCGGGCAGATCAATCTGCATCAGTGACTCGACGGTTTTTTGGCTTGGGTTGAGAATGTCGATCAGCCGCTTATGCGTACGCATTTCGAAATGCTCCCGACTGTCTTTGTATTTGTGCGGGGAGCGAATAACACAGTATACGTTTTTCTCAGTCGGCAGCGGCACTGGACCAACGATCTTGGCGCCCGTGCGGGTAACCGTGTCGACGATCTTGCGCGCCGACGAATCGATGATCTCGTGGTCGTAGGCCTTGAGCCGAATGCGGATCTTAGGTTCCGCGGCGGTGGCTTGCCCAGTCATTGTGGCGTGCCCTGTCTCTTGAGTTACGTGGATGGTGCTCTGCTGTGGTGCTTCTAGTGCTGTCTTGTTTTTTGTCTTGTGCTGCTTAGATCGTCCCCCAGTGAGTGGCTACCAAGGCCGCAGGAGTCGTCGTGTGCTTATGGCACACAAGACGACGAGAACGCCGGTAGCCGCCCACTGGGGGTGATCCACTACTTCAAAATCTTCGTGACTCGACCAGCACCGACAGTACGGCTGCCTTCTCGAATCGCAAAACGCAGACCGTCTTCCATCGCGATGGGTTGGATCAACGCAACCGTCATCTCGGTGTTGTCCCCAGGCATGACCATCTCGGTGCCCTCAGGAAGGGTCACTACACCGGTCACGTCTGTGGTGCGGAAGTAGAACTGCGGACGATAGTTGTTGAAGAAAGGCGTGTGCCGCCCGCCCTCGTCTTTACTCAGGATGTACACCTGGGCAGTGAAGTCGGTGTGCGGTGTCGTGGTGCCGGGCTTGACGACAACCTGGCCACGCTCAACGTCTTCACGCTTGATTCCGCGAAGTAGCAGACCGACGTTCTCGCCAGCGCGAGCCTCGTCGAGCAACTTACGGAACATTTCCACACCGGTGACCGTGGTCTTGGTGCTGCCTTCGCGGATGCCGACGATCTCGACCTCTTCGTTCACCTTGAGCACACCGCGCTCGGCGCGGCCAGTGACAACGGTGCCGCGACCAGTGATGGTAAAGACGTCCTCGATGGGCATGAGGAACGGCTTGTCAACATCACGATCAGGCTCGGGGACAGACTCATCAACCGCAGCCATCAGCTCGATGATCTTCTCGCCCCACTCGGCGTCGCCCTCAAGCGCTTTGAGCGCTGAGACACGCACCACCGGAGCGTTGTCGCCATCGAACTCCTGTGAACTCAGGAGCTCACGTACTTCCAGCTCGACAAGCTCGAGGATCTCCTCGTCGTCCACCATGTCAGCCTTGTTTAGCGCCACCAAGATGTAAGGCACACCCACCTGACGGGCAAGCAGCACGTGCTCACGGGTCTGTGGCATGGGACCATCCGTGGCCGATACCACCAAGATGGCACCATCCATCTGGGCTGCGCCGGTGATCATGTTCTTGATGTAGTCGGCGTGACCTGGTGCGTCTACGTGGGCATAGTGCCGCTTTTCGGTCTGGTACTCAACATGGGAAATGTTGATCGTGATACCACGAGCCTTTTCCTCCGGTGCCTTGTCGATCTGGTCGAAAGGCGTGAAGGGATTAACGTCGGGGTACTTGTTGTGCAAGACCTTGGTGATAGCAGCCGTCAGCGTCGTCTTGCCATGGTCGACATGGCCGATGGTGCCGATGTTGACGTGCGGCTTGTCCCGCTGGAACTTCGCCTTCGCCATTGGATCCTCCTGATACGCGTTACGGATATGAAAATCTGTACTTCCGGGCACTGTTGCTTATGGCTCGGCTTGGACTCGAGCCCTGCTTCGCTCGATGCTCACTCCCCCGTCGCCTTCTATACCTATGGCTCGGCTTGGCCTCGCTCCTCGCCTCGCTTCACTACGCTCGATGCTCACTCGCCCGTCGCCTTCGCAATAATCTCTTTCGCGACGTTGCCAGGAACCTCGGCGTAAGAGTCAAACTGCATAGAGTAACTTGCGCGACCCTGGGTCTTCGACCGCAGATCACCGACGTAGCCAAACATTTCCGACAAAGGCACAAGCGCTTTGACGACGCGGTTGGCACCGCGCTCCTCCATGGCTTGAATGATGCCGCGGCGGGAGTTGAGGTCGCCGATGACATCACCCATGTTGTCTTCTGGGGTGGTGACTTCGACAGCCATCATCGGTTCGAGTAGCGCAGGGCTAGCTTTACGGGCCGCGTCCTTAAGCACCATCGAACCAGCGACTTTGAATGCCATCTCCGAGGAGTCAACCTCGTGGAACTGGCCATCGACCAGCTCCAGCCTGACACCGACCAGCGGATAGCCGGCCAGAACACCGTACTGCATGGCATCTTTGGCGCCTGCGTCCACCGACGGAATGTACTCCCGCGGGATACGCCCACCGGTGACTTTGTTGACGAATTCGTATTCGAGGCTCTCGGCTGCCTGCGGAATCGGCTCAATGTTCACCTTTACCTTGGCGAATTGGCCGGCACCACCGGTCTGCTTCTTGTGGGTGTAATCCACACCTTCGACCCGCTTGCGAATAGTCTCGCGGTAGGCAACCTGTGGTTTACCCACGTTCGCCTCGACGCTGAACTCTCGCTTCATGCGATCGACCAGCACCTCTAAGTGAAGCTCACCCATACCCTCGATGATGGTCTGACCGGTATCGATGTCACTGTGCACCTTGAAGGTGGGGTCTTCTTCGGCAAGCTTGCCGATGGCGATACCCAGTTTTTCTTGGTCACTCTTCGTCTTGGGCTCGATGGCCACCGAGATTACCGGGGCCGGGAACGTCATCGACTCCAGCAGGATGGGCTTGGCCGCATCACACAGCGTCTCACCGGTGGTAGTCTGCTTCAGACCGGCCACCGCGACGATATCACCGGCACCGACACTGGCGAGTTCTTCCCGCTTGTTGGCGTGCATCTGGTAGATCTTGCCGATGCGCTCTTTGCGGTTCTTGCTGGCGTTAAGAACTTGCGTTCCATTATCCAAGCGCCCGGAGTACACCCGAACGTATGTGAGCTTGCCAAGGTGCTGGTCGGTCTGGATCTTGAACGCCAGCCCGGCGAAGGGCTCGGACTGGTCGGCGTGCCGAGTCAGCGGCGTAGCACCGTCGACAGAGGTTCCTTCTACCGCCTCGATATCCAGCGGGCTGGGCAGGTAGTCGATCACGGCGTCGAGCATGGGCTGCACGCCCTTGTTTTTGAATGCCGAACCACACAGAACGGGGTTGAGGTTGCCGGCAATAGTGGCGCGACGAATTCCGGCACGGATCTCCTCTACCGAAAGCGTGTCACCGGCAAGGTACCGCTCCATCACCGCATCGTCGTTTTCGGCGAGGGTCTCGATCAGCTTCTCGCGGTACTCCTCGGCCTGATCCTTGAGCTCGGCTGGTACCTCTTCGACGACATAGTCCTCGCCGATCGCGGTCTCACCACGCCAGGTTAGGGCACGCATGCCGACCAGGTCGACCAGGCCCAGGAAGCCGCCTTCGGCACCGATGGGCAGCTGAAGCACCAACGTTGTAGCCCCGAGGCGGTCTTGCATCATCTGAACACAGCGAAGGAAATCGGCACCGGTGCGGTCGAGCTTGTTCACGAAACACATTCGAGGCACGTTGTACTTGTCGGCCTGCCGCCACACCGTCTCAGTCTGCGGCTCCACACCGGCGACGCCGTCATACACAGCGACTGCGCCATCGAGCACACGCAGCGAACGCTCCACCTCGACGGTGAAGTCCACGTGACCCGGGGTGTCAATGATGTTGATGGTGTGGTCTTTCCACTGACACTTAGTGGCAGCGGAGGTGATGGTGATTCCCCGCTCTTGCTCTTGCTCCATCCAGTCCATGGTGGCTGCGCCATCGTGGACTTCACCAATTTTGTAGTTGATTCCGGTATAGAACAGAATGCGCTCGGTCGTGGTCGTTTTGCCCGCGTCGATATGCGCCATGATCCCAATGTTGCGGACCCTAGCGAGGTCGGTGATGGGCTTGTCAGCCACTGTCTTCTCCGTGTCCTAATTTCTATGTGCGTACTACGCGGTTGATATCACTTACCGCTGTCACCAGCGGGCCGTGCCTATGATTACCGCTGTCACCAGCGGGCCGTGCCTATGATTACCGCTGTCACCAGCGGGCCGTGCCTATGATTACCGCTGTCACCAGCGGTAATGGGCAAACGCCTTGTTGGCGTCAGCCATTTTGTGAGTGTCTTCACGCTTTTTCACAGCGGCACCAAGGCCGTTGCTGGCATCGATGAGCTCGTTCATCAAGCGCTCGGTCATGGTCTTCTCGCGACGCGCCCGAGCGAACTGGATCAGCCAACGCAGTCCCAGCGTGGTAGCCCGAATGGGGCGGACTTCCACGGGAACCTGGTATGTGGCGCCACCCACTCGGCGACTACGCACTTCCAACGTCGGCTTGACGTTGTCTAGTGCACGCTTGAGCGTGGCGGCTGGATCGCTGCCGGTCTTCTCCTGGCAACCCTCCAACGCTTGATACACGATGCGCTCAGCAAGCTGACGCTTCCCACAAAGGAGGACTTTATTGATCAGCTGAGTAACCAAAGGTGAGTTGTGTACAGGGTCAGCAACGAGCGGACGCCTGACGGCTGGGCCTTTCCTAGGCATTGTCGCTTACCTACCCTTTCTCTTTCTTTGTGCCGTAACGGCTGCGGGCTTGCTTTCGGCCTTTGACGCCTTGAGTGTCCAGCGAGCCACGAATAATCTTGTAACGGACGCCGGGAAGATCCCTGACTCGGCCCCCACGCACCAGCACAATGGAGTGCTCTTGCAGGTTGTGACCTTCTCCGGGGATGTAAGCCGTCACCTCGATCTGGCTAGTAAGCCGGACGCGAGCAACTTTACGAAGCGCAGAGTTCGGCTTTTTGGGCGTAATGGTGTACACACGGGTACACACTCCGCGGCGCTGTGGACTGCCTTTAAGCGCTGCAGTGCTCGCCTTAGAGAGCTTCTTTTCGCGGCCTTTGCGGACCAACTGCTGAATCGTGGGCACTAAAGCTTCCTTGTCGTGTGCTGTTCGTCTGCTTCTTTTGCCAGGTGTTGCTGAAAGTCATACGGTGGTGAACCGTGCGTTACGGGATGCGTTCCCCGGGGTCTCTCGACCCCCGCAGTCGGGCGTGTCGAGCCATTTCGCCAAATTTGGTGAAAGGCTACATTCCAACCGATGTACTCAGCAGTTAGCCGAGTGATCACAGGAACAAGCGAGGCGCCCTCGGCACGAAGCACACCACTAGTTTTGCACTGGTGTTCATCGCTACCACGGATGCGGCGACTGAACAGTCACCACTCAAAAATGGGAAACCTAAGCAAGCTTAGATACCCGCGCTTTGAGGCACGATTAGTAAGAGTACCGACTCCCCAATGGCCGGTCAAAACGGCCCCCACCTCAAGCTCCAGCCGCTGCTTAGTCGCAGGCATTGGCCCGCGCGACTACCACCTAGTCGCCATCTGATGTTGCGGACACGGACGCATATTGGATTTCAACGATCTTCGCTAGGGTGAAGCCACTCTAGGCCCACCACCCCCGCAGCAACTTTCAGTGAGTAGTGATTCTCAGGAGGTCCGAAGCTCTTATGTCGTCTAATCCGCGCACTGTCGCCTTAGTAACGTCTGAGCGGTTAGGGGAACGAGGATGGAACGATACTGACACACCGTTAGTGCAGGCCGCGCTTGAACAGCACGGGATCAACGCGCAGCTCGTCCCGTGGCACGAGGATGTTGAATGGTCCTCGTACGCACTTGCCGTCCTGCGGTCCCCATGGGACATGTTTTTAGGGCACCTCAACGAATTCTTTGACTGGCTCGAGCAGGCCGAAAAGCAGACTGTGGTGCTTAACGCACCGCCTGTAGTGCGCCGCGTACTGGACAAACACTATCTCCAAGATCTCGCGACAGCCAAAGTGCCGGTGATCCCCACCGCCTTCGTTGAGCTCGGACAATCGCCTAAATTTCCCGACGTTGAATTCGTCGTGAAACCCGTTATTTCGGGTGGAGCCTCAGACTCGGCTCGATATCGACCAAACGACGTTGCGGCGGCGACTACGCACGTAAAGTATTTACACGCACAAGGCTTTGCCGCCATGGTGCAGCCATACATGTCGTCGATTGACAGTGAAGGCGAACGGGCCTTGATGTTCTTCAACAACGTCTATGACCATGCCATTGTTAAACAGGCCATCCTCGCGCCGGGTGAAAGCTTCGAGGTAGTTCGTAAACTCCATCCCGGACCGCGCGCGTACGAACCCACGAAGGCCGAGCAATCGGTGGCTCGCGCGGCGCTGGAAGTCATGAGTACCGAGGGAGAACTGCTCTCGGGACGCGTGGACATGGTTGTCGATTCAAACAACAATCCCGCGGTCATGGAACTAGAGCTGATCGCGCCTATCCTTTTTCTCACGCATGACGACGGTGCGGTGGAGCGTTTCGCGGCCGCCATTCGTCAACGACTCACCTGAGGAACCAGTCTCTGGCAAGTCACAGTTCAGGTCGTTGCTATGCCTGCGATCAAGCGCTGCGAGCCTCACGTCTCGCTCTTTATGCTCAGCGTGGATGAGACAGAAGTGAACCGCGTGACTCAGACCGTAGGGCACCTTGCCAGCAAGCTACCGGCTCTTTCAGTTGATGGACACGAGTACCGCCACAACCCATCCCCGACGACACCAGCTGCTCAAGTATGGCTACGACGAAGTGGCCAAGGATTCAACCGGCGGCCGGGACCGCTTCAACCCTCACATCACATTGGCATGGCCACATGATCCCGACAGGCGAGTCTCTTTCGAAGGCTTGCCACGTCCGCAGATATTCAGTGGGCACCTGACCGAACTTGCCGTGTTGGCATGAGCGCATACGGCATCTGCACCAAGAACTACAGCTCTTTCGACTTGTCTGAGCCGAAAGCTGGGCAGTTTATTCTGAGATGAAGCACGCCTTACGCCATGGTGCCCGATTGCAAGCTGCTGCCATCATCGTCGATGAAGCGACCAGGTCAGTGGCAGCGCATTTTACCAAGTTCTCCTAACTTGGCAAAAATTTTTATCGTGCACCACCTCGTTAGCGTCTCATCTCTGGATCGATTACGCGACGTTCAACATCTCTACAGGTGGTTGATCGTGCTGCATAGCTTGGGCGAGATCGTAGTTTTCGGTGGCGGATGTCAACCGTGCAGCTTAGCCGTCTACTGGCATGGCTTGCGCTATGCAGACCTGGTCACGGCCTTGGGTTTTGGCTTGATAGAGCGCTCGATCGGCAGTCGCAATCAGCGTCGTACTTTCGCCACCGGCCGCGCTAGCCACACCTGCGGACACGGTAATTCGCAAACCTTCAGCGAATTGGGTTAGATCAAGCTCGCCGACCCACCCCCGTAGCCGTTCCGCAATCGTCGCGGCGCCCTCGGCCGAAATGCCAGGGAGCAGCACAGCGAACTCCTCGCCGCCCACTCGCGCAGCTAGGTCACTGGCTCGGCAATGCCGAGCCAGCTCGGCAGCAACCGCCGCTAACACTTGATCCCCGACGACGTGACTGTAAGAATCGTTGATCTGCTTAAAAAAGTCCAAATCCAGCAGTATTAAACTAACGTTTTCCTTGGTCAACTCAGCTTGCACCAGCAGACGGGTGAGTGCGGCATCAAAGTGCCGTCGGTTGGCTAGCCCGGTGAGAGCGTCGGTGTGTGCTAACCGCTCCATTGCACGGCGCTCCCCGGCCAACCGACGGTTCACCCTAGAGAGTCGGTGCAGCCGCGCACCCGCTTCTTCGGAGACTTCCGAACGGCGTTCTGCCTCAAAACGTGCGACCGCGATTTGATCTTCACGGTCGCCCACTCGGTCACGTAATCGGAGCTCAGCCTCCAGCAGTCGTTTGTGCATCGCCAGCGCCGCCGTGATGTCCCCAGAAAGTTCATGAGCTTGGACTAGCAGGCGCAGCACCTCCACCATGTCGTAGGTGAGGTCCCACTGCTCGTGTAATGCCAACGCTCGCTGCAAATGCGTAATGGCTTGCCCCACCGCGCCTGTAGCCAGATACGCCATACCGGCATAGTGCAACGCACTCACCGAGCGATAATCTAGATCCAGCGCGCCAGCCAAACGCAGCCCATGTTCGGCCACGATAATTGCTTCGTTGTAGCGCCCCAGCCAGCACAGCGGTAGCACCTGCGTCGCTAGCGCCACCGGCTCGCGCGCTACGTCGCCGGACTGCATGGCGCCTTCATAGGCGCGGCGCAGGCTACGCAGAGAGGCCGCAAACGCCGAGCGCGCCTGCGCCCCACGTCCCAGCCCAGCCCAGCGAACGCCAATCTTGCCGTGCACCTCGCCAAGGTGAACCAGTGCAATACCCTCACCAAGGCGATCGTTGGATTCCTCGGCTAGGGTGCGTGCTCGCTCCAGCAGCGCTAAGGCTTCATCAAGTCGATCGACGAGAAACTGGTTATCTCCTAACGCGCTGAGTGCCCACGACTGGCCACTGAGCTCTTCGGTATGCACGAAGCCGCTCAGCGCGCGTTCTAGATGCACTGTTGCGCCACCCGGATCGCCCAGGTACTCCAGCGCTACCCCGATGAAGTGGTCGCACCAGGCGACTCCGACAGTGTCGGCCAAGCCCAGCGAACGAGCCCGCGCGTCACACAGCTCTTCATACGTTGCTCTAGGCCCCAACGTGTGCAGCCACGCCTGTGCATGCACTCGCATCGCAGTCGCCAGCAACGCGGGGTCATCGCTGTTGCGGGCAGCGGCAAGACCTTCATCTGCTACCGCGCCTGCCGCACGCGGATCTGCCCCAGCTAGCCAGGTACCCAAGACCAGCAGGGCCTTGATGCGTTCGGGCTGCGATGCGGCCGCGTCCACCCGCTCGGTTAACGTCTTAGTGAGCGTGACAGCGCGCATACGCACCTCCCCAGAATCTCCCCGCTCAACGCAAACAACCGCGGAGCTTGTAGCTTATTCACGGGCACGCACCTGCAACGCCTGCGTGCTGAAAACACAGGGAAGATCGGCACTATCCCACAGAGGTTTCAGCTGCAACAGATGGAGTAGGCCGCTCGAGTACGGTCAAAGTGACAGCAGCGAAAACGAGAAGTCCACCAATCGCCACGACTAAACCCGGCACTTCCCCATAGAAGAGTAGGCCTAAAAGCGGCGCGAAACCGATCTCAGTACTGAGTAAGATTGTTCCGACGTTGAGATCGAAGTGGCCAAAACCGTACAGCGAGAGGTATCCCACGCAGACTAAACCAATAGCGAATGCAAGCGCGACGAGCAGCGGCCCGATAATGTTCATCGGCTTGTCACCCTCGACGTGGATGAGGCGCTCAGCTGTTAAAAGCGCGATCAGCAACGCGACAAACGCACCCACGCCGTACTGAATCATGGACACAGTGCTGCGGTCAGCTCCTTTCAGAGACTTACGCAGACCGTTGACGATGCCCTCACATACCCCGGCGGCAAGACCAGCCCACGCCCCAACGCCAAACACAACGAACGATCCGGCGTACACACCCAAACCCACAAGCGCGGTTATGATCGCCGCTGCCTTCAGCAGCGTCATGGGCTCACCCCACACAAGTGTTCCGATAATCAACGAGGTGATGATCCCTCCGGCGTACAGCAAGAAAATGGTGTTAGCAAGCGGCGTTCGGATAACGGCGATGGTGAAGAAAATGGCTTCCACGCTAAACATCCCGGCCAGGCTGAACACACGCCAATGATGCTCACTCAGGACTCTGCGAACTACTGCGCGGTCCCCTCGCCACAAGATAAATCCGCCAAGAAACATCGCGGCAATAAAGAACCGCACCGCCACTTGGGTGCTGTCTCCAAATAGGGTTCCTAGTATCCGGATTGGGACCCCGAACGAACCGTATAGTGCGGCGGCTGCCAGTAAGCTTAACGCCCCGCGAAGCCGGACGTCTAAACCTTTAGTCACATCACGACGCTACAGTTATCCCTTGTAAGGGCAACGAGCAGTCCGAAACCGTAGTCCTCAGATTCAAACGCACTACGCCGAAATGGCAAGCGAGCTCCTGCTGACTTCCTCAGCGACGCATACTCGGTTCCGGCCCTGCGATTTCGCCCGGTACAGAGCGGCATCGGCGGCGCTATACAACTCGCCGGGGCGGCTGCCCAGCATCGCCGCCGCGCCCGAGCTCACCGTCACCGTCCAGCCGGGGCAGATATCGGTGACGTCGAGTCGACTAATAGCGGACCGGACCCGCTCGGCGACGCCCGCCGCCGCCGCAATATCTGTGTGTGGCAGCAGCAGAGCAAACTCCTCCCCGCCAACCCGAGCGGCAATGTCATCCTGCCGACACATGGAACGCAGTGTTGCCGCGAGCCGCCGTAACACTTCATCACCGGCGACGTGACTGAATTGATCATTGATCATCTTGAAGAAGTCAATGTCGCAGATCACTACCGAGATGGGCCGATGAGTAAGCTCAGAGCGTACCGTCGCCCGCGCCAGCTGTACATCAAAGTGACGGCGGTTTGCCAACCCGGTCAGCGGATCGGTATGCGCAAGCCGCTTCAATAGGGCAAGGTCGCGCTCCAGACGTTCATTGTCGAGCGCCAGCTCATCAGTGAGCTCCCTGGCGTCGCCAGTATCAGACTGAGTGAATACAGCCTGGCCGTCGGCGCCATCAGCGCGACTGTTTGCCAGCTCTAGGCGGGCCTTGCTCACTTCGCGCTCCCGGCGCTCCCGCATACTACGCACCGCAAGCTCCACGTCAAGTAACCGCTTATGCAGCTCAAATGCGGACTTAACATCGCCTAACGCCTCATTAACGGCGACTAAACCCCGAATCACTCTGGCCGTCTCGGTGTGATGGTTGCGCGTCTCATACTCAGCCAGTGCCGCGGAGAACAAACGTAGCGCACGTTCGTGATCACCTATTTCTAGCTGCACCTCAGCGGCATGGCACCGCGCTGAGGCTAACGCCTCGATTGATCCACTGGTCACCGCGAGCCCCAACGCTCGCTCTGCTGCTTCTTGAGCTTCCGCTTCTCGCCCCAAATTCAGCAGAGTCGTAGCCTGCAGCGCTGCTACCTGCGGTTGCAGCTGGCGATAACCCAAAGCCACCAACTGCCGCCACAGCGGCTCAAACTCCGCGCTCGCATGCTCAAACAACGCCCTCGCCCAGTCTGGGCGACCCTCATCGCGTGCTCGCCGCCCTAAGTTGGTGTACGCCTGTACCGCGTTCAACCAGGCGACGGCGTACGTCGCCGGACGTTTAGCGGCAGTAGCCAAATCCGCGGCGCGGCCGAAAATCGGAATTGCTTCGGCATAGCGTCCCACCCAGCACTCGCCGATACCAATCGTATTCAAACAGCGAGACTGGCCGCCCAGGTCGTTATAGCGACGGAAAGTTCCCCACGCCCGTTCGGTAAGCAACACCGAGCCGCCCGGATCACCCATACTTTCCAGCGCCATTGCCGCGGCCAGGTCGCACCATGCAGCGTCAACTTGCAATCCGAATGCCTCAAACTCGCGACTCAAGTGCAGCAGGTCATGATATGGCGCCACCTCATCGTGGAGATACACCGAGGCCAGCGCCGCCGCGTAACGTGCCCGCGCAAGCAGAATCGGATCGCGCAGCTTCTTAGCCGCTGCAAGCGCTTCCCCAGTTGCGGCGCTTGCCCTCGAACGCTCGGCCTCCACACACCACAGTGCCAACCGCAGCAGTGCCTCAACACGTTCCAACGGGGTCTGCGCCTGTTCAACCTGGGACTGTAGCTGCATCGTGCGGTTACGCTGCACCTTCCCTGTGCAGCGGGTCGAAGTAGGCGGCTCACCCTCGTCCGCTGCGCCTATGCCGGTGAGACCTGAATGCGGAAAATACGGCATGTCAGAGAGCCGGGAACCCCGGCTCTCGACGTGCGTTCCCGCATCCACCATCTTGCGCCACCAATACTTTTGCTGGAAACGCCACCTACTCTGAACAGTAGCTCGTTTGGGTCATGTCATGCAGCCGAAAAGACGACCAAGGGTCGAGCAAGTCCCGCCGTGTCGTCTGGCAACTCGTGCAGCAGCGCCACTACCGCACCCGTTGGATCAAAGGCACCGTAGGGTCCCGGTTGCCCAACCCCGCTTAGGGCAATACCGTGCCGCAACTTCGCGGTTTGCTCAACGTCCAACTCGCGGCGAGGAAGCAGCGCCGCGACCGCGGCGGATAGTTCCATGGCCACTGGCTGCTGCGCAGCTGATAGCTCTTCGAGGGAGCGCGCAACCTCAATACTGAACGCACCGACACGCGTTCGGCGCAGCATTGTAAGGTGGCCGCCAACTCCGAGAACCGCACCCAGGTCGCGAGCCAAGGCGCGGATGTAGGTTCCGCTGGAACATTCAACCTCAACATCTACGTCCAAAAACACCTCACTGCGCTGGAACGCCACCGCATCAAAGCGAAACACGTGTACTCGACGGGCCGCAAGCTCTACCGCCTCGCCGGCTCGAACCCGCTCGTAAGCGCGTCGGCCGTTGCGTTTGATCGCCGAGACGGCCGCAGGTACCTGATCGATTGCACCAACAAACTTTCGCATAGCCGACTGCACCTGTGCGGAATCAAGCAGTACTGTGCTCGCAGTCTGCTGGACAGGACCTTCTCGATCATCGGTGAGCGTAGTCTGCCCAAGCCTGATCGTGGCACTGTAGTTCTTCGTAGTGCCCGAAATATAACCCAACAATCGAGTTGCTTTGCCGACGCCCGCTACCAGCACACCAGTGGCCATCGGATCCAGCGTCCCAGCATGGCCAACCTTGCGGGTGCCCACAATGCGCCGCAGCATGGCAACTACATCGTGCGACGTCATACCGGCAGGCTTATCGACGATGCACAGCCCACTACGTGGCTCGGCGCTGTAGCTTCCAGATGATGTTTGGACAGACAACGTTGCTCGACTCACGCTTTTTCGGGAGCGTCAGGAATCTCAGGAATTCGGTAAGGGTCCCTCTCTCCAGCGTACTGCGCAGAGGCGGCCTGACGTGCAACCTGCTCATCGGCCTGTTTGGCCTGCGATAGCAGCTCGTCGATGTGGCGGGCTACCTCTGGGACCTTGTCAGGCTTGAAGGTCAAGGTCGGCGTGAACCGCACGCCCGTACCCTGCCCCACAGCACTGCGCAGCACTCCTTTAGCGCTCTCCAGCGCGGCGGACGTGGCTGCCCAATCAGCATCGTCGCCCAGTACCGTGTAAAACACGATGGCATCATGCAGATCCGGCGTGATGCGGGCGGCGGTAATGGTGATCATGCCCACACGTGGATCCTTGACCTGATCCCGCAGTGTGACCGCGACAATTTCTTGGATCCGCCCAGCTAAGCGCCGCATCCGAGGGGTCTGTGTCATGGTGCCTGCCTTAAGAGTTTCGCCCCGCCAAACCAATGGTTTAGCTTCGCGGCTTCTCGCGAATCTGGAATGTCTCGATAACGTCACCTATCTTGATGTCGTTGAACGAACCCAGTCCAATACCGCACTCGAAGCCTTCGCGGACCTCGGTGGCATCATCGGTGAACCTGCGGAGTGAGTCGATGGACAGGTTGTCTCCGACCACCGTGCCGTCCCGCACCAAACGAGCTTTGCTGTTTCGTCGGATCTCGCCACTGCGCACGATGCACCCAGCAATATTGCCGAACTTGCTCGACCGGAAGACCTCCCGGATCTCCGCTGATCCCAGCTGCACTTCTTCAAACTCGGGCTTGAGCATGCCCGTGAGCGCGGCCTCAATGTCGTCGATTGCGGCATAGATCACCGAGTAGTAACGAATATCCACGCCTTCGCGGTCGGCTAGCTCAGCGACTCGCTCTGCCGGACGAACGTTAAATCCGATGATCACCGCGTTGTCGCCGCGGGCGAGGTTGACGTCGTTTTGGGTAATCGCGCCGACACCTCGGTGCAGCACGCGCAGACTCACATCAGAACCAACATCAATCTTGACCAGCGCGTCCTCTAGCGCCTCCACCGAGCCAGAGACGTCTCCCTTGAGGATGAGGTTGAGCTGAGACTTGTCACCTTCGGCCATTCGCTCCAGTACGCTTTCCAGCGTAGGACGGCCACGATTGGCAGCCTGCTGCGCGTTGCGCTCCCGCGCTTGGCGTTGCTCAGCGATTTGGCGGGCAATCCGATCTTCGGACACGGTGAGGAACTTGTCACCGGCGCGCGGGACAGCGGTCAGCCCAAGCACTTGCACCGGGAACGCGGGACCGGCGGTAGTGATCTGACCGCCCCGATCATTCAACATGGCTCGTACTCGACCATGCGCTTCACCAGCAACTATCGCATCTCCGATTCGGAGCGTGCCCGACTGCACCAGCACCGTGGCCACAGGGCCGCGGCCACGGTCGAGGTGGCCCTCGATCGCGATTCCTTGAGCTGGGCTACTAGCTGGAGCTCGCAAATCAAGCGCGGCATCGGCGGTAAGCAGCACCGCTTCGAGCAGGCCATCAATATTGGTCCGAGCCTTTGCCGAGATGTCGATGAACATGGTGTCGCCGCCATACTCTTCGGCGATCAACCCGTACTCGGTGAGCTGCTGGCGCACCTTGTCTGGGCTCGCACCTTCCTTATCAATCTTGTTCACCGCGACTACCATCGGCACATTTGCGGCTTTGGCGTGGTTCAGCGCTTCAATCGTCTGCGGTTTGACGCCATCGTCGGCGGCAACCACCAGAATCACAATGTCGGTAGCTTGAGCACCACGGGCACGCATAGCGGTAAATGCCTCGTGGCCCGGGGTGTCGATAAAAGTGATCGCCCGGTCACTGCCGCCATGCGGCACCTGCACCTGATAAGCACCTATGTGCTGGGTAATCCCACCGGCCTCGCGCTCGGCAACCTTAGTGTCGCGGATCGCGTCGAGCAGCTTGGTCTTTCCGTGATCGACGTGGCCCATCACGCTCACCACCGGCGGCCGGGTCACTAACTCGTCGTCAGTCTCGGCATCGATATCAATATCAAACCGGGCCAGTAACTCTCGATCTTCGTCTTCTGGGCTGACGATGCTGACTTCGTAACCTAAGTGCACGCCAAGCAGCTGCAAGGTCTCATCGGTACACGACTGCGTAGCCGTGACCATTTCGCCCAGCCCAAAGGTCTCCTGTACCAGCGAGCCGGGGTTAGCGTTGATCTTGTCAGCGAAATCTGACAGCGAAGCACCGCGAGGCAGGCGCACCACTTCCCCGTTGCCGCGGGGCGCTCCCGAGCTCATCGTCGGCGCCGCTAAGTTATCGAACTCCTGCTTGCGCTGCGCACGGGACTTGCGGGCCTTGGACTTACTCCCGCCGCGACCAAAACCGCCGCCATAGCTCCCGGAACGACCTCGGCCTCCACCACCAGGGCGACCGCCGCCGCCAGCGCCACCAGCACTAGCACCACCACCAGGCGTGCCTGGACCGCCGCGGTAACCACCACCCGGCGCTCCGCCTGGTGCGCCACTGGACGCTCCGCCTGGTGCGCCCCCGCCGCGATAGCCGCCACCACCCGAGCCGGTACGGCCACGGTCAGGGCGGCCAGAACGGTCGCCGCCGGGACGCGCGGCCCCAGGGCCGCCCCGCCCACCCCGGTCAGGTGGGCCTGAGGGTCGAGAAACGGGCATTTGAGAGGGGCTAGGACGCGGCCCCGCGGCTCCCCCAGAACCTGAGCGTGATGCGCTCTGCGCACCCGACAAGAAAGGGTTACGCGGCGCGGCAGGGCTACGAGCAGGGCTAGGCGCAGGGGTCTCGCCTGATGGCGCCTGGGTTTCAAGCTCAGACTGCGTCTGTTCGTTGGCGGCGCGTTCAGCAGCAGCTAGTTCGGAGGCTGCCATTGTCAACTTTGCGGCTTCGAATTCGGCCGCGCGCTCAGCGATCTTCTGCTGCGCTACAGCATTGTCGTTTTGCTGAGCCAGAGCGCGTTGCAACGAGGCCGGGCTGGCCTTCGGCGCGCCCGACGCAAACTTCTTGGCCGGAGTTTCGCTCCGTGGCCCAGCACCTGCCGAAGCCGCCGCAGGAGCGACCTCAACCTTCGGCTCCGGAGCAGGGAATGCTTCGCGGAGCTTTCGGACCACTGGTGGTTCCACAGTGGACGACGGTGATTTGACGAATTCTCCAAGGTCATTGAGCTTGGAGAGAATTTGTTTACTGGTGACACCAAGCTCTTTTGCGAGCTCATGTACCCGGGCTTTGCCTGCCACTGCACTCCTCGTCTTCGACAAGGCCCGCGGCGGCTCCGCATGACCTTCTCGTTATTGCTGAAGTCTGTTCATCGCTGCGACGTCATCGTGAGCTCATTTCGGTCCCTACCTGTACGTGTCATGCACTAAGCGTGTGACGTGCATCTGGTGTTCCCATTACATAGAACACTAGCTCATCCACGTTGTGTTACTACGTGCTGTGTCGCGTAATGCTCCTGTATAGGTCCGATGTCAACTGGGCCTATACAGGCAAGCGCACGCCTGAAAACGCGACGACGCTCGGCCAAAGCTAAACACGACAGGTCTGAATGTAACCACGCGCCACGACCCGGAAGCCGCCGCGCCACATCCGGCACCGCGAACATAGCCCCACCACGAGTGACTGTGGCGACACGAACCAGCTGTGCGGCACAAGCGCGTTTACGACATCCGATGCAGGTTCGTATGACTAGAGCAGCCATTACTCACCGCCGCGGTCGTCGAAGTAACGCACGTAAGACCTAAGTTAAGTCTACCGTGTCGCATCCGGTACCGACTCCGCGGTCTGTGCATCTGCATGAATATCTATCCGCCAGCCAGTCAGACGCGCCGCAAGCCGGGCATTCTGGCCTTCTTTTCCAATAGCCAACGACAGTTGCCCCGCCGGAACGACCACTCGCGCAGACCTTGTCTGCTCATCGGTAACGATCACCTCGGATACATGAGCCGGCGAGAGCGCACTGGCGACATAACGAGCCGGGTCCTCGTCGTAGTCGACAATGTCCATCTTCTCGCCGCCAAGTTCGCTCATCACAGCCCGTACCCGTGACCCCATTGGCCCAATGCAGGCACCTTTGGGGTTGAGCCCTGAAACGGTGGAGCGCACCGCAATTTTGCTGCGGTGCCCAGCTTCACGGGCAATCGCGGTGATCTGCACGCTCCCGTCGATCAGTTCTGGCACTTCCAGCGTAAACAGCTTTCGCACCAGGTTTGGATGGGTGCGCGATACTGTTACCTGCGGTCCATGCGAGCCTCTGGAAACCGCGATCACCAGACATTTAATTCGACTACCATGCTCGTAGCTTTCGCCCGGAATCTGCTCCGTGGCGGGTAGCTGCGCCTCCACTTTGCCCAAGCTCACAGTAACAATTCCCCGCTCAAAACGGGAATGTGCCTGCACTATCCCGCTGATCAGCTCCCCATCACGCGCGGCAAACTCGCCAAACATTGCGTCATCGGTGGCCTCGCGTAGCCGCTGCAGCATGACTTGTTTGGCTGTCGTCACAGCAATACGGCCAAACCCAGCAGGCGTATCGTCGAACTCCCGCGGCTGAGATTGGCCAGCTGCGGGCTTCGGCACTCCGTTCAACATCGCAGATGCAGCCTCACCGCCGACACTCTCGGCATCCAACGACTCGTCTGGAGGCAGGGCCGGTTCGGTCGCCAGCACTCTGGCTTCGCCCGTAGAGCGGTTTACCTCAACGCGCGCGATCGCATATGCGCCTTCAGTGTGTCGGTACGCGGTCAGCAGCGCCGACTCAATGGCTCCAATAATTGTTTCGAATGAAATTTCTCGCTCGCGCTCCAGCATGCGCAGCGCCGTAATGTCAATGTTCATACCGTCTCCTCAGGTCGCCGAAATTCCAGCTCTACGGCACCGGAGCGAAGCAGGGCGTATGGCAGGATTTTCCGCTCGGCATCGACTAACAACGTGACTTCGGCGTCATCAGCGCGCTCGATTCGACCGACAAATTCTCCTTCGCTAGTTGTTGCACGCACCAGTCTCCCCTGGTTGCGACGCCAATGGCGCGGCTCAGTCAAAGGTCGATCTACGCCGGGAGACGTTACTTCCAGCATGTAGGACATTGGGCCGAACATGTCGTCTGTGGCCGCGTCATCGAGCAACCGTGAAAACTGCCGCGAAAGGGCAGCCGCCTCGTCCAAACTCACGCCGGCGTCGCCGTCTATCACCACGCGAAGCACCATCCGACGGCCAGCGCGCTGCAGCGCAAGCTCATCGAGCTCGAAGCCCGCGGCGGCCACACTCGGTTCGAGTAAATTCACCAACTGCTCCCGGTGGGCCGCATGTGCATCATTTCCTGGCACAAGCGACCTCCGGTTTTCAATTGTGAACTGCATGTAGCTGCAGTGAGTGGCGCGGACCGGCTAGCGCCGGCCCACCGCGTCAACAACGTAGCTTAACCTGCCAATGTCCAAAGATGTACACAGGCAGGCTGAAACTAGCGCGAACAGATGATTCTGGCGAGTGAATGTGGCGCGATACGCCGAACAGGTGTCACCCGCCAGTGGAGCAGCCCTACAGTGGGCTACCACATTGATACAGCGGGATACCATGCTGAGAAACGTCTCGCGCACCTGAGGAGTACGCCATGACATCATCCATAATTTTTGGTGTGGCCTTTGTACTGTTGGCTGCGGCTGAAATTGGCGCCGCCTACCACTTGCGAGTCTCAAAACACCGCGCCGGCAGTAAGCTTACCCTCGGAGCGATCGCCGACATTGGACTTACCATCGGTGCGGTCGTCACGCTTATCCGCGGGGCCCTGCTCTTGATCCAGCACGCCAAACTTGACGTCAGCATAAAGATCGTGGTGGTAGCACAGATCATTGCGGTGCTATCCCTGATAAAGCTGATTCGCAACCGAGCAAGCGAACCCAGCTCTGACGCGCCACGCCAGTTCGGCCGACCGGCGGGCCCTCCGCCTGGAACGTACGGCACGCCTAGGCAGGGAACACACCCCCCAGAAGCTCCCCGTGCCCCTTGGCGGCAGGATTAGCGCCTATCGTGTACAACGCGAACGGTGCGTTCTCGTGGATACCATCCTGGCCCTCTAGAAGGCCTTCAGCAAAGATTTCCCGTGAGTAGCGCATACCAAGCCGTTCCATGACTGCGCGGGAACGCTTATTGTGCCGTTCGGTGATCGCAACAACTTCAGTAGCGTTGAGCTCGTTAAAACCCAGAGCCAAACCGGCCTGGCCTATCTCTGTGGCGTAGCCACGGCCCCATAGTGGTGCTCGTACTGTCCAGCCGAGCTCAAAACGACGCTGGCTATCGATCTCGGCGTGTGCCAGGCCGCCGCGACCGATCAGCTCACCAGTGACGCGGCCATATGCGATCCACTTGTGTACGCCCTCGGTCTCCCACGCTTTGCTACTACGCTCCGAGTAATCGTGTGCTTGGTCACGGGTCCACCTCCCGCCATGCCATTGCGCGACCGCATCATCTTGGTGGAGGCGCCAAAGATCCTCGACATGTTCTAGGCCAATCGGCACCAACCGAGCGCGTTCGGTAAGCCGAACGCCAGCAGCACGATCGAAACCGTGAGCGGACGTTTCCCTGAAAATGTCTATCCCTCGGTTGGAACCAGTGTCGGCGGTCCCCAAGATTCTGTCTCCTCGCTAAGGGTGCCAGTGCTTGAGGTAGGCAACTCGCCGGTGCGTTCATAGTCAGAGAGCTGCCGAATCCGTCGGACATGGCGTGCCGAGCCGGAAAACTCCGTGGAAACAAAAGCGTCCACGATCTCACACGCCTGCGCAGGCGTGTGCAGGCGTGCTCCAAGGCTCATCACGTTGGCGTTGTTATGCTCGCGAGCCAGCTTGGCAATCTCTGTCGACCACGCCAGCGCAGCACGAATCCCCTCGACTTTGTTGGCTGCCATCTGCTCTCCGTTCCCGGAGCCACCGAGCACAATGCCCAAGCTGCCAGGATCGCCAGCAACCTTGACAGCGGTCGCCAAGCAGTAGGGCGGATAGTCGTCTTGGTCATCGAGCTCGACTGCGCCACAGTCGACGACCTCGTGACCCTGCCCAGCCAAATGTTGGATAAGCGTGGCCTTGAGCTCGAAGCCCGCATGATCGCTACCTATGTATATCCGCCATGTCGACATGACGTCAGTCTGCCATAGCGGGCGCACCTTTAATGGACGTCGGCAAGTAGCAGCCCGGCGCGCGCCTTCGGTGTGAACCAGGTGCTCTTGCGGGGCATCTGACCGCGGGCGATGTTGACATCGATGAAGTCGCTCACACGCACCGGCGCAAGTAGTACTGCCAGCGCCTCGCGGCCAGCATCCACCTCATTGATCAGCCAGGATATTGGGTAGTCTCCGCCGACGTAAGTGATGCGCTTGTCGCCAGCGTCGATCCCCAGCACTCGGTTGAACAGCTCCCGTTCAACCTGAGTGTGATCCATGGACTTCACCAAATCAGGTGATCGAGTAGCAACAGGGAAGCTCACCGCGACCGCGCGACCCTGCACATACAGCAGCACCTCTCCTGGCCGGACCGGCGCTGCCGCGTCAGTGGGCGTTGCTGCTACGCGCAGCTGGGCACCCCCAGCGCCTAGCTGGTCGAGCACATCGTCGAAAGACGCCGAACCGAGATCGCGCACTAGGCGGTGGTAGGCGCGGATCCGCACGGACTGCGGCGTAGTGACCACCGCAAGAAACCGTGGCAGCTTGCCAAGCTGCGCGGCAAGGCTGCGGTGATTTCCATCGGCAACGATGAGTTCGCCGCACTCTGACAGCCGCAACAGCCGCTCACGGTCGGCGCCCGGCCCCAACAGCCACACCTGGTGGGTGTAGCCGTGCTCATCGATGTCGCTGGTAGCCGGTTCACCGAGCCGATCAGTGAGCTCAGTCAAGAACCTGTGTAAGGCAGCATCGCGAGCGTGATGCAGCAACAGCACAGCCGAGGCAAGCGCGCCCAACTGCTCAGTGAGCGCAACGCGCTCGGCTACCTTGTCAATGAACACGTCTTCATTGCGAATAACCAGGCCAGGTTCGTCTACAGCGCTAGAGATCTGGTCAGTGTCCACCATGCAAAAGACGCCGAGGGCGGGCCCTTGCGGGGTGATGATCCGATACGGGGCAACCACATCAGTCACAGCCTGAAACGCACCTGAACTGCACAGTTGCCGCAGTCTTTGCTCGGCTGACGGCAGAGCCTGGGTAAAACTATGGCTCGCGCGAACCGCTTCCGGGGTCCGGTGCGGCATTTCCACCCCAAGTACCGAGGTAGGCCGTTGCGCAATAGTTGCGGTGACCTCGGCATCGGAGGCGAATTCGTCATAGTTAGGCGCGCCAGTGCCACCGGCGGAGATCCAGCCCGAGGTCAGGGCAGATACCACCGCGGGTTGACGATCGCGGTTTAGCGCAGGAGAAGTAGTCATCAACGGGAGCCTAGCGACCGGTTCGCCCACCAAGTTCAGCACGTGGAAGACTGCTAGACCTAATCCGAAGGCAAAGGAGCTCTTACACACTATGCCAGGTAGTAACCTCACTCGTATCGACGCGGCTCAGCGGGCCGCGCTACTGCACGTCGATTCCTACGATGTCACCATCGACCTCACCGACGGCGCGGGCGGCGCCGGAGCGGGCACCTTTAACTCGCGGACGCAGGCGCGTTTCAGTTGTCGGCAACCTGAGGCGGACACTTTCATCGATATCGTCGCCGCCGGAATCAACAGCGCCACGCTAAACGGCGAGCCCGTCGACGTCTCCGGCTATCAACCCGAGCATGGCCTACGGCTATCCGGACTGGCCGAACGGAACGAGCTCATCATCGACGCCGACTGCCACTACATGAACACCGGCGAAGGCCTGCACCGGTTCGTCGATCCTATAGACGATGAGGTGTACCTGTTCTCCCAATCGGAGACGCGCGACGCACACCGTATCTACGCCAGCTTTGATCAGCCCGACCTCAAAGCCAGTGTTACCTACCACGTTACCGCGCCAGCGCACTGGAGCGTGATCTCCAACTCCCCCGTTGCGGAGCTGGTCGAGGCTGGTACAGCTAGTGTGGCAGGAGCAGGTGAAGCAGGTAAGACAGCAAAAACATGGCACTTTGAGCCCACGCCGCGAATCCCGACCTACATCACCGCCATCGTCGCCGGTCCGTACCACTGCGTGCGCGATGAGCACGCGGGCTTGCCACTGGGTATTTACTGTCGGCAATCGCTGGCTCAGTACCTCGACCCTGATGACATCTTCGAAGTCACCAAACAGGGCCTGGACTTCTTCAACGCCAAGTTCGAGTATCCCTACCCGTTCGCCAAATACGACCAGCTTTTTGTACCGGAGTTCAACGCCGGAGCGATGGAGAACGCCGGCTGTGTCACGTTCACCGAGAATCTGCTGTTCCGTAGCAAAGTCACTGCGCTGCGCTACGAAAGCCGCGCCAACACGATCCTGCACGAGATGGCGCACATGTGGTTCGGCAACTTGGTCACCATGCGCTGGTGGGATGACCTATGGCTGAACGAGTCCTTTGCCGAGTGGGCCGGGCACTGGGTCTGTGTAAACGCTACGCGTTACAAGGAAGGCTGGACGAGCTTCTGCACCCAACGCAAGGCGTGGGGGTACCGGCAGGATCAGCTTTCCTCGACCCACCCCATCGCAGCGGATGCTCCGGACGTAGAAACCGTCGAGGTGAATTTCGACGGCATTACCTACGCTAAAGGCGCCTCCGTGCTCAAGCAGCTGGTCGCCTACGTTGGTGAAGATGCATTCCTGGCCGCGCTGCGACCATATTTCAAAGCCCACGCGTTTGACAACGCCTCGCTGGCCGACCTGCTCCGAGCGCTCGAGACCGCATCCGGACGCGACCTGAGTCAGTGGTCCCAGCTGTGGCTGCAAACACCGAGTGTGAACACGCTGCGACCAGAGTTCAGTGTCGAAGATGGCGTGTACACACAGTTCGCAGTCCGCCAGGAAGCGCCCGAGGAGTTCCCGACGCTACGTCCGCACCGGATTGGAGTAGGGCTATATGACCACGCTCCAGACGGTGCTCTAAAGCGACGGGCCCGAATCGAGGTCGACATTGCGGCGGCCCCTACGACGGAGCTTCTCGAACTGGTCGGGCAGAAACAACCAGCGGTGCTACTGCTCAATGATGACGACCTCAGCTACACCAAGATCCGACTGGATGCGTCGTCTACCGAAACCTTGGTTCGACACATTGACCGACTCGATGATTCGCTGGCCCGAGCGCTCTGCTGGAGTGCCGCATGGGACGCCAATCGCGACGCCGAGCTGGCTACCCGCGACTACCTGCGGCTGGCCTTGGGCGGCCTGCCGGGCGAGCAGTCGATGGGCGTGGTGCAGGTGCAGCTGGCGTTCGTGCTGCGGGCGATAGACATCTACGCCGATCCGGAGTGGGCCACGACGGGGGCTGCGGCCCTTAGCGACGCAGCATGGGCGGCGGCGGGGCGCACCGAGCCGGGCAGCGATCTGCAGCTGGTGTGGGTACGCACTGCGGCGTCCGCGGCGCGTACCGTCGAACAGCTCGGCATCGCGCGGGGCCTGCTGAGCGGCAACGTCACCCTGGACGGCTTGGCGATCGATACCGATCTGCGGTGGCACCTGCTGCACTGTCTCCTGGCCGAGGGTGCGGCCGATGAGACCGACGTAGTCGAGGAGACACAACGGGACCGCAGCGACGAGGGGGCGCGGCAGGCGGCGACCGGTCGGGCCCTAATTCCCACACCCGAGGCAAAGGCCGCAGCATGGAAGATCATCACCGAGCCCTCCGAGCTACCCGCTCAGACAGTGCTCTCGGTGCTGCAGGGGTTCGGGCAGCCTCGACACCATAAGGTGCTTGCCCCATACACAGAGCGCTACCACGAGGCTGCCAGTAAAGCTTGGCAGGATCGTACTAGTGAGACCGCGCACAGCATCGCGATTCTGCTGTATCCCACGTGGGAACCAACCCGCCAGACCGCCCAGCTCACCGACGATTACCTGGCCGCGCATCCTGAGCTGCCCCCTGCACTGCGTCGGCTGATGGCCGAAGGCCGCGACGGAGTACTACGGGCAGTTGCGGCCAGAGAGTGCGACCGCAATGCGGCCAGATAGACCGGACCGCCGATAGGCAGGGCCGCCGCTGCATAGATCACGTTTTTGCCAAGTTAGGAGAAGTTGTGCTCGCACAACTTCTCCTAACTTGGCAATGGAAACAACGGTGAGTTGTAGATAAGTCTCATCAGCTCACCACGACACCTGATACTTGAGCCATGCATACCCGTCTCCGGTACCAGCATCGATCGATAGACCTGAGCGGTGAGATTTTCCGAGGATCGGACGCCGTGCGCGAGGGAGCGCTTAGTGGGGACGAGCTGCGCAAACCACCCTGGCGAAGACTCTTTCGGAATATTTACATAGACGCTTCGGAGCTAGATCCGGCACATATTTCTCACAATATTTTGTGCCGCGCCGCTTATCTGTTGATGCCTACTTACGCGATATTCATAGGCAAGTCAGCGGCTTGCTTACATGGAGTTGATGTTGCCGATTCGCACAATCCGGTCGAGGTGCTAATTCCTATAGCGCATCGTTATGGCCCTATCAAGGGCATAACGTTTGCGCACGGAACCTTCGGCCCTCCCGACACCGTATGGATCGAGGGGCTTCCCACGGCTACGCCGCTCTTCACCGCGGTTGAGACAGCCCGAAGGCAGAAGGCGTCAGAGGCAGTCGTGGTTATCGATGCCTTAGCACATCGTGGCCTCATCAGCCAGGCTGAACTCCTTGCTCGCGTGTCCCGAAAATCTCCTCGGCCACGGGGATACGCCAAGGCCTTGAGCGCCGTTTCCCTGATGGATGCCAGAGCTGAATCGCCACAGGAATCCCGATTGAGAGTGCGGCTAGCGTCACAGGACCTCATGCCGGAGGAAGCTCAGTTTGAGATCTATAACAATGAGAGATTTGTGGCAAGGGTCGACTTTGCTTGGCCCAAGGCCAAGCTAGCGCTGGAATATGACGGCGAATATCACTACGAGCCGAACCAACGACGGCAGGACCTTCGGCGCGAGCAAAACATCGTCGCCTGCGGCTGGACCGTGATACGGGTGAACGCCGCTCGAATGAGAGACGGTTTCAACGACGTGGTTCGTGAAATCAAGGCCACGCTAGCTCCCTAGTTTTTGCCAAGTTAAGAGAAGTTGTGCCTGCACAACTTCTCTTAACTTGGCAAAAAAGGCCAGCGCGAGTGGATACCCCCCTGTGAGTACTCGGTCGACATACTCCTCACGCGAGGTCATCCCCGCTGTGATGTCGCGGGGTCTACCTGCCCTTGAAGTAGCTGAGCGATCAAAGTTTCCGGGACACCATCGATTTCTCCTTGAGACAACGGCCATACCGGCACGGCAGTCGCTCGTCCGGTAAGTGATTGAGTGGCGCGCGGCAGGGTCTCATACCGAGTTGACCCGCTGAGAATGAACCGTCCGGGCCTAGTGTCCCTTACTGCGTGCGAGAGTGCGCACACCGTGTGGGTGTTACGCCAGTATGTGAATAACGGTTGGCTAATGATCGGAATCCGACATGCTCGTGACATGGAGCGAACAAAGGAGCACCATGGCATTCATGACAGTGATGCACCATGCGACTAACGACTGGACCGTCACGGATTTGGAAAACCTCCCGAATGACGGACTGCAATACGAGCTCATCGATGGGGTGCTGATCGTGAGCCCGGCGCCGATACCGCTACATCAGCGCGCGGTAGGCAAGTTGTTTGCGGCTCTGAACAGTCACTGCCCACCTGAGCTGGAAGTGTTTTTCGCCCCGCTGGACTTTCAACCCAACTTCCGGACTTCAGTGCAACCGGATGTGTTGGTAGTTCGGGTAGCGGATCTAGGCGAAAAGAACCTTACAGTCGCACCGTTGCTCACCGTCGAAGTGCTCTCCCCCAGCACTCGCCGAAAAGATCTAGTGCTCAAGCGCTCGGTGTATCAGGATGCGAGGGTAGCAGCGTATTGGGTCTTCGATCCAGACGAGCCCAGTTTTCGAGCATGGGAACTTCGCGAAGGGCGATATGCGGAAGCCGGATTTGCCGCGGGGAAAGAGAAACTTACCCTCAACAATCCCTACCCAGTGACAATCTGCCCAAGCGCCATAATCGCGAGGTAGTTACAGCTTTGAGCGCTCGCATCCACCTGCCTACCGCAGGCTCGTCACGGCCCCAAGCCACGGCTAATTATCATGACGACGCGAACCTCCTTTTCCTCTAGTTCGAGGCTTGAGGAAGCTTGATAATGAAAAGCGACCACGCGACGAAGTGGGACTTCCACCGCTTGCTTTAAGCCCTGTCAATGGCTTAACAGCAGCGGACGTTACCTCAATAACTTCTATTATGCTTGTCATGAAAGGCCGTGTAGCTTGGAGGTATCGATGTGCCTCTTGTTCCAAACCTCCGCTCCGAGGAAGGCCTTTAGCTAAGTGCGCCGCTATGAGCATGCCTACTGACAGAACTCTGAGCCTTATTTCTTCTGAAGGCGCGTCAGTTATATCCTCTCGCAATCTTAGAAGGTCGGTACGAAGGGCAGACGGCTCCAATCTTAGAAGGTCGGCGCGAGGGGCAGGCGGCAACGATGCGTGGAATTTTGCGATAGTTTGGTTATCTTCGGCCTTAGCCACCCACGGGGTTAATTGGTTACGCCGAGCATGAAAGTACTGAATCAGCCCTAGAGGCGCCTCTGGCCACAATCTGGTCACCTGCGAAATGAGCTCGTTCCACGGATTCCTTGGCTGCCTGATCGGCTGTTGCGGAGTGTCCTCGGCCATTATCGCTTCGCTCCCTATTACATAGAACCCTCAGCTGGAAGGCTGCACTGATTACCAACTCGCGCTAGCAGAAACCCGATCCTTCATGCTCACATACATCAATAACGCATATACGGCTTTACGCGGCGAACAACGACAGTGGTTGCCGCGTACGAAAAAACGCGGCTAACTACCATACGTGTGGCTTAATCCTATGGCAGAATGGATTCATGGTCAAAACCACGTTGTATCTTCCTGATGACCTCAAACATCAAATAGAGCAAACGGCTCGAGCTGAAGGTCGACCAGAAGCAGAGGTTATCCGAGAAAGACTCGCCAAAGGGCTAGCTGATCAACCTCGTCGACCGCGGGGCCAATGGGGAAAATACCGCGGCACAGGGCCGTCGATCGCACGACACGTTGACGACTTCCTGACCAACAGTTTTGGAGCTGACGGGCTCGCCAATGATCGTGTGTGATGCCAGTGGTCTCTACGCTGCCTATGACGCTAACGAAGAAGACCACGTCGCTGTTATCTCCCTGCTCAATAGCACCGACGAAAAACTGCTCCTGTCCCCTTTCGTCCTAGCGGAGTTGGACTACCTAATCCTGCAACGTCTCGGGGGCGCCGCAGAACAGGATCTGCTAGGCGATGTCACTGCGGGGGTCTACCAACTTGAGCCATTCAGCAACAACGATGTTCGAACTGCGCAAAGCTACATTGAGCAGTACTCCGACCTTGCCATTGGGCTAGCCGATGCCTCTAATGCCATCATTGCTAAGCGGTATCGAACAGTCCAAATCTTGACCCTAGACGAACGACATTTCCGCGCCATTTCCCCGCTGACGCACGACCCAGCATTCACACTGCTACCGACCGATAGCCCTCGCTAGTTGATAGACGCTCGGGGTACCACCCATTCTTGACGTTGGCCTGTCAACTCAGCGATAAGCTCAAAGTCTCGGTCATAATGCAGAACGACGAGATTGTTTCTAGCCGCAGCCGCGGCCACCAGCAGATCCGGCAGCTTCCTGCCACGTAGTCCACGGTCAGCAAGGCCTCGTTGCACAGTACCTGCTTGGGTAAAATCGTCGGCTTGGATGTCCAGTTGTGGGAACAACGCCACAGCATCCTGAATCTGATCCCATTCAGCCGCGTTCCATGCCGAAAATCCCAGCTCTAGGTCTGACATGGTACAGCGGCCGATCCGGCGATGAGTCAGCAGTTCGCGGAGCACGTGTTGCACTGCTGGCACCGCAAGCCTGGTCAACACGCTGGTATCAGCAAGATGAGTCAGCGCCACGCAGTAGACCTATCTTCAAAGTCAAAGGACTCCAAAAAGCCTAAGCTGGCATCGATGTCGTGTTTCTCGACGGTGCGCTCAGCGGCGGCATTTAGCGCGGCGTTAACCGTAGCTTTTATCGTCTGAGTACCTAAATGATCGCGGGCAGCCTGCAACGCTCGCTCATCAAGATCCACTAGATGCTTCATGAGGCCAGTATATCTTAAAAGAAGAGGCATATATACGGCTTCATGCGGCGAGCAGCGGGAGACGCGGGGCAAGCTTCGCCAGATCGTCCGGGTCACTGGTCACTACGGCGTGATTGTTCGCCAACGCGCACATCACAACGGATGCGTCGATGAGGTCTACGTGTCCGAAACGACCGCAGAGTTCTCCAGCGGCCCTAGCGGCACGTTCATCAAGCGTAACTATGTCGACACTCTTTGCGGTAAGAAACCGGGCGAGCCGGGCTTGAATCGCGCCGGTGCGCCAGACCTGCCCGAGAACGCCTACTGGGACAGATATTGGTAAATTGCGCCTGGCGGCGGCAAGTAAGAGCCCACCCATCCGCTGGGTTCCGCGGTCAATGCCGATGAGCACCCCAGCATCCAGGGTCAATCCGGCAAAGGAGGCCCCACGTGTAACTGCACACGTGGGGCCTCCTCAATCTAAAACGGCGTTACCGGAACGAACCGTAGTCGTAGTCCTCCAGAGGAACTGCCTGGCCGGAGCCAGGACCGAAGCTGCCATAGCTTGGTCCATAGGCATCTGAGTAGCCCTCGTCGTAGGCGGGCACCGTCATGGCGTAAGCCTTGGCTTTCGCCTCCTCGGTGGGCTCGACCCGAACATTGCGGTATCGGGCGATGCCAGTACCAGCCGGGATGAGCTTACCGATGATGACGTTCTCCTTCAGACCGATCAGCGAGTCACTCTTGGCCGCGATAGCGGCATCGGTGAGCACGCGGGTGGTCTCCTGGAACGACGCCGCCGACAACCACGACTCAGTGGCCAGCGACGCCTTGGTGATACCCATAAGCACCGGCCGACCAGCGGCGGGCTCGTTGCCCTCGGCAACCACGCGACGGTTCTCCGCCTCGAACTTTGGACGCTCCACCAACGAGCCAGGCAAGAAGTCCGTCGAGCCCGAATCGATGATCGTGACGCGCCGCAGCATCTGCCGCACGATGATCTCGATGTGCTTGTCGTGAATCGGCTGACCCTGCGAGCGGTACACCTCCTGCACCTCGTTCACCAGGTGCAGCTGCACGGCCCGTGGGCCCAAAATCCGCAGCACCTCATGCGGGTCGATCACACCGTCGGTGAGCTGGTCGCCTACCTCGACGTGATCGTCTTCAGCGATGCGCAGCCGTACACGACGGGACAGCTTCTCGTAGCTGATCTCCTCGGTGCCATCATCCGGCACGATGATGATCTTGCGTGACTTGTCGGTCTCCTCGATGCGAATCCGACCAGCAGTCTCCGCGATTGGGGCCTTCCCTTTAGGCACGCGGGCCTCGAAGAGCTCAACCACACGCGGGAGACCCTGCGTGATGTCCTCTCCAGCCACACCACCCATGTGGAAGGTGCGCATGGTCAGCTGCGTACCAGGCTCACCAATGGACTGTGCGGCGACAATACCCACGGCTTCACCGACGTCAACCAGCTTGCCACTGGCCAACGATCGACCGTAACAGCCGGCGCAGACCCCGGTCGCGGACTCGCAGGTCAGCACCGAACGCACCTTGATCTGAGTGATGCCAGCCTTAACCAAAGTGTCGATGAGCACATCGCCTAGATCGGCACCGGCCGGCACCACAACCACGCCATCCGGCGAAGTTACGTCGGACGCCAGCGTTCGAGCGTAACCGCTGGTCTCCACGTGTGGATCTTTGATCAGCGATCCGTCGGCGGTTTGGGTCGCGATGATCATGCTCACGCCGCGTGTGGTTTGGCAGTCGTCATCACGAATGATGACGTCCTGGCTCACATCCACCAGACGCCGAGTTAGGTAACCCGAGTCCGCTGTACGTAGCGCCGTATCGGCCAGACCCTTACGTGCGCCGTGCGTGGAGATGAAGTACTCCAGCACGCTCAAGCCCTCACGAAGACTGGACTTGATCGGCCGCGGAATGGTTTCACCCTTCGGGTTAGCCACTAGCCCACGCATACCAGCCAACTGGCGAACCTGGATCGGGTTACCACGAGCACCAGATTTCACCATCGCCCACACCGGGTTGGTGATCGGGAAGTTTTCTTCCACCGCCTTGGACACCTCGTTAGTGGCCTTGGTCCAGATCTCGATGAGCTCTTGACGACGCTCGTCACCAGTGATCACACCGCGCTGATGCTGCTTTTCGATCTTGTCGGCATCAGCCTCGTAACGCTCTAGAATTGCGGCTTTGTTCGGCGGAGCCAGCACATCCTGGATACCGATGGTGACACCGGAACGGGTAGCCCAGTGGAAACCCGCCTCCTTGAGCGCGTCGAGTGTGGCGGCAACCTGCACCTTGGGATAGCGCTCGGCAAGATCGTTGATGATCTCGGAGAGCTCCTGCTTACGCACCCGATAGTTAACAAATCGGTAGTCGACCGGAAGAGCTTCGTTGAAGAAAACACGCCCTAACGTGGTCTCTACCAGCAATGCGCCATACGGCTTCCAACCGGCCGGAGCCTCCCAGGCCGGCACGCCCGGAGCGTTATCCACACCGGTCACACCATCAAGGCGGATCTTCACCACAGTCTGCAGATCTAGCGATCGCTGGTCGTAGGCCATGATCGCCTCAGAGAGCGAAGAGAAGGCCCGGCCTTCGCCCGCCTTACCCGCGCGATCGGACGTGAGGTGGAACAGACCCAGCACCATGTCTTTGGTCGGAGCTGTAATCGGGCGCCCCGATGCCGGCGACAAGATGTTGTTCGACGACAGCATCAAAATGCGCGCCTCAGCCTGCGCTTCGGTGGACAGCGGCACGTGCACCGCCATCTGGTCGCCGTCGAAGTCGGCGTTGAACGCGGTACACACCAACGGGTGGATCTGGACCGCTTTACCTTCGACCAGCTGTGGCTCAAACGCCTGAATACCCAAGCGGTGCAGCGTAGGGGCCCGGTTAAGCAGCACAGGGTGCTCGGTGATGACCTCTTCGAGCACGTCCCAGACCACCGAACGTGCCCGCTCCACCATCCGCTTGGCGGATTTGATGTTCTGAGCGTGGTTGAGGTCCACGAGCCGCTTCATCACAAACGGCTTGAACAACTCCAACGCCATCTGCTTCGGCAGACCACACTGGTGCAGCTTCAGTTGGGGGCCCACCACGATCACCGAGCGGCCGGAGTAGTCCACGCGCTTGCCGAGCAGGTTCTGCCGGAAACGGCCTTGCTTGCCCTTGAGCATGTCAGCCAGCGACTTCAGCGGCCGGTTGCCCGGTCCAGTCACCGGGCGACCACGTCGGCCGTTGTCGAACAGTGCGTCCACGGACTCTTGCAGCATCCGCTTCTCGTTGTTCACGATGATCTCAGGCGCGCCCAGATCCATCAGCCGCTTAAGCCGGTTGTTTCGGTTGATCACTCGGCGGTAGAGATCGTTAAGGTCAGAGGTGGCGAACCGGCCACCATCGAGCTGCACCATCGGACGCAGGTCCGGCGGAATCACCGGAACCGAGTCGAGCACCATGGAGACAGGGCTGTTGTGGGTGTGCAGGAAGTTCGACACAACCTTCAGCCGCTTGAGCGCACGGATCTTTTTCTGACCCTTACCACTGCGAATGATCTCGCGAAGCTTCTCAGCCTCAGCAGCCAGGTCAAAGTTTTCTAGCAGCACCTTCAGCGCGGTAGCACCCATGCCGCCTTCGAAATATTCACCGAAGCGATCGCGCAGCTCACGGTAGAGCAGCTCATCTATAATCAGCTGACCCGGCTCGAGCTTGCGGAAGGTGCTGACGATCTCCTCAAGCCGATCGAGCTCACGCTGCGCACGATCGCGCAGCTGGCGCATTTCGCGCTCGCCGCCTTCTTTGACCTTGCGGCGCACATCGCTCTTAGCGCCGCCGGCTTCCAGCTCAGCCAGATCGGCTTCCAGCTTGGCGGCTCGGGCCTCGATGTCGGAATCGCGACGGTCTTCGACGCGTTTGCGCTCGACGGAGATTTCCGACTCCACGGTGGAGAGGTCGCGGTGCCGGGTGTCGGTGTTCACGCTGGTGATCAAGTACGCGGAGAAGTAAATGATCTTCTCTAGGTCCTTGGGCGCAACGTCGAGCAGGTACCCTAAGCGGCTCGGTACACCTTTGAAGTACCAAATGTGGGTGACCGGGGCGGCCAACTCAATGTGCCCCATCCGCTCACGACGCACTTTGGCGCGAGTGACCTCTACACCACAGCGTTCACAAATGATGCCCTTGAAACGCACTCGCTTGTACTTACCGCAGTAGCACTCCCAGTCCCGGGTGGGGCCGAAAATCTTCTCGCAGAACAAGCCATCCTTCTCAGGCTTGAGCGTGCGATAGTTGATCGTCTCCGGCTTTTTCACCTCACCATGCGACCAGCGGCGAATATCGTCAGCTGTAGCAAGACCGATCCGCAGTTCATCAAAGAAGTTCACATCAAGCACTTCTTTACCTCTTCTGAGTTAGTAGTTCAGAGCGCTTAGCAAAAGGGGTTCCGGCGCCTAGGCCGCATTGAATGTGAGGGCGACGATCGGTTTCGTCACACAAGCCGACGCGTATTGGCGATACGCGAGGCGCGGAGACGGAAGCGAGCGTGGGTCTCACAGACTTCAACAACAACGGCGAGGCCCCCTAGACTTCTTCTACAGATGAAGGTTCACGACGGGAGAGGTCGATGCCTAGTTCCTCGGCCGCTCGGAACACCTCATCGTCGGTATCCCTCATCTCCACAGTCGCCCCGTCGCTGGACAGCACCTCAACGTTGAGGCACAGAGACTGCAGCTCTTTGAGTAGCACCTTGAATGATTCTGGAATACCCGGCTCGGGAATGTTCTCGCCCTTGACGATCGCCTCATAGACCTTGACTCGGCCCAGAATATCGTCGGACTTGATGGTGAGCAGTTCCTGTAGCGCGTAGGAGGCGCCGTAGGCCTGCATAGCCCAGCATTCCATCTCACCAAACCGCTGACCACCGAACTGCGCCTTACCACCCAGAGGCTGCTGCGTGATCATCGAGTACGGACCGGTGGAGCGAGCGTGGATCTTGTCATCCACGAGGTGAGACAGCTTCAGGATGTAGATGTATCCGACCGTGACGGGCTCTGGGAATGGCTCGCCAGTGCGACCGTCGAACAGTACTGCCTTGCCATCGGAGGCAACGAGCTGCTTGCCATCACGGTTTGGTAGCGCGGAAGCCAACAAACCGGTGATCTCTTCTTCGCGCGCACCGTCGAACACCGGCGAGGCAACGTTTGTCCGCGGGGCACCCTTGCCGCCACCGCGGCCTGTTAGCTCCACTGCCCAATCCTTTGAGGCTACCGACGATGCGGAGACATCCCAGCCTTGGTTTGCCACCCACCCTAGGTGAGTTTCCAAGATCTGGCCGATGTTCATTCGCCCTGGCACACCAAGCGGGTTGAGCACTACATCTACCGGCGTGCCATCTGGCAGGAACGGCATGTCTTCGGCAGGCAAGATCTTGGCGATCACGCCTTTGTTGCCGTGTCGGCCCGCGAGCTTGTCGCCATCTTGGATCTTACGCTTCTGCGCGACGTAAACCCGGACCAAATCGTTTACTCCGGGGGCCAGCTCATCGCCAGCATCACGGTTGAAGGTGCGCACCCCGATCACAGTGCCGCTCTCGCCGTGCGGCACTTTCAGGGATGTGTCGCGGACTTCGCGAGCTTTCTCGCCGAAGATGGCTCGCAGTAAACGTTCTTCCGGCGTCAGCTCAGTCTCACCCTTTGGCGTGACCTTGCCAACTAGCACATCGCCCTGGCCGACCTCGGCACCGATGCGGATGATCCCACGCTCGTCGAGATCTGCCAAAACATCCTCAGAGACGTTCGGGATGTCCCGCGTAACTTCTTCGGGCCCAAGCTTGGTATCACGGGCGTCGACCTCATGCTCATCGATGTGGATCGATGTGAGCACGTCGTCTTGTACGATTCGCTCCGACAGGATGATCGCGTCTTCGTAGTTCAGACCTTCCCAGGCCATGAACGCAACCAGCATGTTTTTGCCAAGCGCCATCTCGCCAGTGTCGGTGCAAGGACCATCGGCGATGACCTGCCCAATCTCGACCCGGTCACCTTGCCGCACGATCGGGCGTTGGTTGATGCACGTGCCTTGGTTGGAGCGACGGAATTTATTGAGCAAGTAGGTACGTCTCGTGCCGTCGTCGTGCATCACAGTGACATAGTCGGCACAGACTTCTTCGACCACACCAGCTTGCTCAGAAACTTGTACGTCGCCAGCGTCCACCGCGGCCCGATATTCCATGCCGGTACCTACCAGCGGGGCCTCATTGCGCAGCAGCGGGACAGCCTGCCGCTGCATGTTCGCACCCATCAGCGCGCGGTTGGCGTCGTCATGCTCCAGGAATGGAATCATAGCCGTGGCCACAGACACCATTTGGCGCGGCGATACGTCCATGTAGTCCACCGCGTTTGGCGGAATCAGGTCGACCTCGCCGCCCTTCTTACGCACCAACACGCGCTCCTCGACAAAGTTACCTTGATCGTCGAGAGGAGCGTTGGCCTGTGCGATGACATAGCGATCTTCAAAGTCAGCAGTGAGGTAGTCGATCTGGTGCGTGACACGGCCCTCGGAAACTTTGCGGTACGGCGTCTCGATGACACCGAAGGCGTTGACCCTGGCGAACGCCGACAAAGCACCGATCAGACCGATGTTCGGGCCTTCTGGAGTCTCAATCGGACACATACGACCATAGTGAGACGGGTGCACGTCCCGAACCTCCATGCCGGCACGTTCGCGTGAAAGGCCACCAGGGCCTAGCGCGGACAGGCGACGACGGTGGGTGAGCCCGGCGAGCGGGTTGACCTGGTCCATGAACTGGGAGAGCTGACTAGTGCCGAAGAATTCCCTGATCGATGCCACGACTGGTCGAATGTTGATCAGTGTCTGCGGAGTAATCGCCTCCACGTCCTGCGTGGTCATGCGCTCACGCACCACACGCTCCATGCGCGACAGCCCGACCCGAACCTGGTTCTGGATCAGCTCACCGACCGTACGAAGTCTTCGGTTGCCGAAGTGGTCAATGTCGTCGGTCTCAAAGCCTGGCTCGTCCGCGTGTAGCTTCACCAAATAGTCGATGGTGGCGATGATGTCAGCTTCAGTAAGCACGTTGGTGGCGATGGGCTCATCAATGTCAAGCTTGCGGTTGAGCTTGTACCGACCCACCCTGGCCAGATCGTAGCGCTTGGGATTGAAGAACAAGTTGTCCAGCAGCGTTTGTGCGTTTTCCCGCGTAGGCGGCTCGCCTGGACGTAGCTTGCGGTAGATATCGAGCAGCGCCTCATCAGCATTACCGATATGGTCTTTTTCCAGCGTAGTGAGCATGACTGGACTATCGGCGAAATGCTCACGGATCCGATCCGCGGTCCAACCCAATGCTTTGAGGAACACCGTGACGGGCTGACGACGCTTGCGGTCAATGCGGATTCCCACCGTGTCACGCTTGTCGATGTCAAACTCGAGCCAAGCACCACGGCTAGGGATTACTTTGACGCTGGTGATGTCTTTATCCGACGTCTTGTCAGGCTGCCGGTCGAAATACACACCGGGCGAACGCACCAGCTGCGAGACCACTACGCGCTCGGTCCCGTTGATGATGAACGTGCCTTTCGGCGTCATCATCGGGAAGTCGCCCATGAAAACGGTCTGGCTCTTTATCTCGCCAGTAGTGTTGTTGATGAACTCTGCTGTGACGAAGACCGGAGCACAGTAGGTGAGATCTTTTTCTTTGCATTCTTCGATGGGTGCCTTCACATCCTCAAAGCGAGGATTACTGAAAGACAAGGACATCGAGCCGGAGAAATCCTCAATGGGAGAAATCTCTTCGAGTACTTCACCTAGGCCACTGGGTAATACCTCGGCGCCGTTTCGTAAACGAAAAGCGTCGTTACCGACCAGCCAGTCAAAGGATTCCGACTGGAGTGCCAACAGGTTGGGTACCTGAAGCTCTTCGACGATTTTGCCGAATGAGATGCGTTCTGGTTCGAGGCCATGTGAGCTAGTTGAAGGAGTCCGGGGTTCGAGGCTGGTGCCTGCCAAGATGCGTCCTTCCGAGTCCGGATTGGTTGTACGCCGGTGCGTGATGCGTCAGCTCTTGCCTAGCCCCGGGTGCTTACGACTTCGCGGCATACGCGAGGCGTACTAGATCGTGGAGTGATAGGAAACGCATATACGTGATGAACACGCCAAATTTCCGGACACACCTGATGGTTGAAGACACGGGAGAAAAGCTAGAGGACAGCGCAAATTAATACTCTAGCTCAGTGGCACAACACTATCGAACCCGGGTTAGGGATCTTTCTCCTCACCCCCGGGACACATGCCTTGCGTATAGGGTGCCCGCCGGAATCGAAAGAGTCAAGAGCGCGCGGCAAATCATCTAGAGTGCCAGCTAGACAGACGTACCGTAAGGGCGGTTAGTCGATCTAGCCGTCGCGGTTAGGGGTAAAACCGCACTCGTCGCACGTGATCAACGGGAATCGGGGCCATGTTAATAGCACGTACTCGGAGATATATACGATCGCGATAAAACTTTGGCCGAGCGGGACCTGAAGGCCTTCAGTTGGTGCCATGTCTCATATGGGTCAGGGGGCGTTGACCGTACGGGCAACGCCCCCAGCTGAGGTAGAGCCCTTACTTAAAGGTGA
>JBBSOC010000002.1:0-79434 GCA_038260095.1 Mycobacteriales bacterium
ACGTTACCGTCTAGTACGAACTCGGTGTGTCCCACGGCACTATGCATGGAGTCATCACCGCGCTGGGGCGCTGCTAGCACCGCTACCCGCGCCCACCGCGGCTGGTGGAGTAGGAGTTCCGGACGGCCCGGAGCGGTCTGGCGAGACAACCGTCCAAGCGCGCACGGCTCCACCATCAGTTCGCGGCTCCTGCTTGGCTTTTGCGTCGTCATCCTCCAGTGACCCTGCCTCGGGCTCATCAGCTAGTTGGGAATCCAAGGGATCCTGGGCTACTAGCTCTACTTGAACATCGTGGCCTTCGTCGTTAAGAGAAGCGGCCTCGGCTTCTACGGGCAAAGGCTCATTTAAATCCGAACGAGGCGGCTCAGACAGCGGCTCTTCAGTCCTAGGTTCAGCCAACGCCCGCGCTTCGGGGTCGGGGTCGACGGATAGTGCCGAGGCCCCAGTTACTCGGCGAGGCTCTTTCTGTTGCCTTGCTACTTCCAGCGAGTTCGGTCTCTGGGCAGGAGCCTCGTGATCCAGGCTATCCGAATCTGCAGCTTTGTCCTTCTTGGCCATGCTGGCCGCGGTGCTTCCACCACCATCACCATCGTCATCAGTTTGAGGGACGAGCGACATTGCACTCGCGCTACGGTCAGCAACCGTCGAGACCGGAACGCTAACCGCATCGGCGGTATCGCCTGCGGGTAATTGGCCTTCGGCCGCATGCTCAGCAACGACCGCAGCCGAAGGCTGCTGCTCATGGCGGGTCTGCCCACCGGCGCTGCGAGACTCCCCTTGCGATACAGGTCCACGAGATGTGGCTGAATCGGCATCGTCGCCAACTGCATCAACTTCCCTGACCCGGTCACCGCTCTTTACATCGACCAACGATGCAGGCTGCTTAGCCGCAGTCTCTAGTGAAGGCAGTTCGCCTGGCAGTTCAAGCCCCGTTTGCGAAGTTTGCAATGCCTCGGGCTCGCCGTCCGTCGATGTCGCACTAGGCTCGGCAGTTTCCGGCGACGGCTCTGAGGTTGCGGACTCAGGCTGATCCACCGCAGTGGATACCTCCGGCGCCGGCCCCAGGTCGAACTCGCCGGTTTCGGAGTTAGCGTTACTCAGCACAAGCTCGGGCGGCAGGTTCTCAATCGCGTTTACAAGCTCGGCAGGCGGCTCGTTCCGCAGCAGCTGGCGCTGCGCCCACTCGAGGCTCTCAGCCGCGCTCTCCGCATGCGCCGTATCGGCCACTTGCACAGCTGAGTCGACCGCATGCTGTGCATCCGCTGTTGCGGCCGCAAGCTGTGCCATTTCAGCGCCGCTCACGCCTACTGTTTGCTGCGCCGGGTCACCAGGCGGGGAAGCCGCTATGTCGTCGCTAGCACGCTGTACTGCCTGCTCGGCGGAACCCAGTTCGGCTATAGCTTGTTGACAGGCGAGCACTAAGTTCTCTAGATTACCGATTTGCTGATCCAGCTGATCTAACCGAGCCAGCTCCGCCGGCAGCAACTCATCGCCCGCTACCAGACGCGCCAACAGTGCAGCTCGTTCTGGCCACAGCTGTTTCAGCGCGGCGACTAGCTTGGCTCGCTGCTCCTTCTGGTCTGCCCGAAAAGCCGCTATAGCGTCTATAGCGCGGGCAGCTTGATCTTCAGCCTGTGCTGCCGAGAACCCCACCACCGTAACGCCAGGCAGCTGGTCGGCTAGTTCATTGCGAACCGTGTTTGGCGCTAGCAGTACGTACGAGGAGCCTGATTGGGGTCGAGAAATTTCTTGGGCCAGGAAGCCGCGCCGGAAATCATGCAGGCTTTGTTCCCGTGGGCTTCTCTCGATGACTCGCTCGTCACGCACCGGGCGACGAACGGCACCGGAAACTGCCTCTTCCATAAAGCGGTGAACGTCACGGGTGAAAAACCTGGGTTGGCCATCGTCGAACGCGGGGCGCACTGGCCGGCTATTGAAACCAGCCAGGAATGCTTCAAGGGGATCGGGCCGCTCCAAAGGGTCTCGACCAGGTCGAGCTTGAGCGGCCACTCGGCGCACGGAGTCCAAGCTGGTACCTACCACCATGCCGCCCCACCGTGTCCGAATGGCATGTTCGGGAACTCCGCGGTTAGGAACGCCCCGGCGGTCTAGCTGGATGGCTATGACTTGGACGCCAAGTTGTTGCGCCAGAGTCGCTGCGACCCGGGTAGCTTCGGCTTCGGCTGCGAGATCCCGCTGCGGCGCGGCAGACGTTGACGCGGACCTAACAGTGGACTCGCTGAAGCCTGGCACCGCAGAATCTAGGCGTGCGCTATCACGCACCAAGGGCGCGTCAGTGATGAGATACGCCAGATCAACAAACGGTGCTGGTGGACCTGGCGGACCACCAGCTGGCGACGTTCCGCTGCCAGCATTAGAGTCGCCCGCGCTGCCTCCGGCCGCACCGTCACCACCGTTCGCCGAATCATCGTCAGCAGAGCCTTCATCGGCGGTAGAGTCAGCTAGCAGTGGGTCGGCGGCTTGCGCCTCGTCGACGTCTTCCGGTGTCTTATCCTCGGCCATACATGCGCTCCGCGAGCTAGCAATTGGGGTGTGCCTGCCTACCCCAGCTTAGCCGCTATTGTGCGCTGTTTCTGGCACACGCACACATTCGTCAGAACAGTCCACCGGCGTCCAGCCTCGCCCAGGGACAATTTTCTACGCATGGGATCCGTAGACCGCGGGCTTCGCCGCAAGAACCTGAAGTAAACGGCTTACTGAGCGGCAGGAGACGGGCTAGTCCAGATTGATAGGGAGGCGTCGAATTTTTATGCGATCTTTTGCGATGACGACGATGGCACCCTCGTCGAGGTCATGGGCAGCATCAGCAAGATTGGCTAAGAGCACATCGGCGATAGCTTTAGGATCGTGCAGTGCCTTGCGGAAAAGCAAGACGCTGGGGGTGTTGGCGTTCTGCCGCACCAGTAGCTCACCGAAATCGGTATCAGTGGAGACTAGAATACGCTGTTGCCGTCCTGCTTCAGCCATCACCGCAGTATCAGGAGCACCTCCGAGTCCCTCCTGTAGAACGTGGACGGCGTCATGACCCGCGTCCTGCAGATAAGACGCTAATCGTGCCGAGATGCATTCGTCGATAAGAAACCTCACGCAACGGCCCGCAGCGGAAACTCTCGCTCATCCACGGCTGCGGCAGCGAAGCGTAACGCCGCTCGAATATCTGCTTCTGTGAGCTGCGGGTAATCGGCTAGCACTTCGTTGATAGAAAAACCGTCGCCCAAGAGAGCAACAATTGTCGTGACTGGAATACGAGTACCGCGGATACAGGGAACCCCGCCCATGATCAGATGATCAACAGCAACACGAGTCTCAGCCATGCAGCTAACCTACATCAGTGCGGGAAGAAACGCCTGGATTTGCCGAGTATCACGAACCCACCCCGTCGCTGACTACCATTGGCCGAGGCCGGCGTCAGCGTAGGAGTCCGGCACCGGCGGCTTAGGCGTACGACTCCCACTGGCCTCCAGTACCCGCGTTACCACTAAGCCCAGCAGTAGCGCGCCGGCGATGATGTACATGTAGTTGTAGGGGCTGTCGAAGTCGAAAATTGGCTGCACCACCAGCAGCACCATCACCAACGTCGCGAGCATGGTGCCGAAAATGCCACCTCTGCGGCCAAATGCGCTCACCCCACCCACCAACACAACTGCCAACACCAGCACCACTAACCCACCGCTGCTGAATAGGTACGAAAGCAGATCAGAGCCGGGGTCAGAAGCTGCCGACAAAGTCGGTGTGGAGCCGTGTGCGGCGATCCCGATCCAAGCAAGGCCGCCAGCTACGGCAGCTAAAGCGCTCGAAACAACAAACCCAGCGAGCGTGGCTAGTACTCCCACGGCGTTGGGGCGCTTAGCCGCATCGGCTTTATCGCCAGCGCCCCAGGAGCGCCGCAGGCCTGACACCGCGCCAAACGTCCCACCGATAACCGAAACCCCGGCGATGCCGAGGAAAATCCACTCCCAGTGGCTGAATAGATTCGGGCCATGGGCTGGCGTAAGAAGGCGAGTTTTATCCGCATAAGCGGTGTTCACAGTCCAAGCAAGTAGCGCTAAAGCCGCCCCGAGAGACGCTGCCCACGCGGGCACGTGCAGCACCGACACAATTGCGCCGAGCAGCAAGCCAGCTAGCGCCGCGACACCTACCGCCGCGGCGACGCAAGGCCACGCGCTCCAGCCGTGCTCGTGGTAGAACATCCCAGCCAAAACGCCGGCAGCCAGAAATGTCGAACCCACCGCGAGGTTAGGCGCACCTACTCGCAATGAAAAAGACAAACCCATCGCCAATAAACCGAGCAAGCTAGCCCAGAACCAGACCTGTTTGTAGTCGTCGGAGTCAAAGCCTGGCGAGCCGTGCTGCCGATACGCCACGAACAGCACCGCCACACCGACAGCTAGCAACAGCTCCCAGAGCAGGTGGGGCCAAACTCGGTCCCGAGTCAGCTCAGCTTGTGGGCCCTGATGGTGCGGAGGGTAAGCCGCCGGCGGCGCAACCGTCGTTGGAGGTCCTGGCGGATAGCCCGCAGCTGCGCGGGGCGGAGTTCCGGCCTCAGACGGTAGCTGCGAAGGATTGGGCCTCCACGCATGTGTCGTAAGCGCCGCTGTCTGCTCTGGGGGATCGGCCGAGTGTGACGCATTGGGTTCAGAATTAGGCACGCGAGAAACCTCTGGATCATCGTCAGGCCGCGAGGGCTTCGTCATGCAACCACAGGGTAGTCACGCTTAGACCCGCACTACCCCGTATCGGAATCCGACACGCCGCCTGTCCGCCCTATAGGGGGTTTGATTGTCGATTTAGTGGATGGGATGCGGCATGCCCACTCCAGCCACAACGCAGCTACCACCAGCAGCACGCCCACAACGATCCCTGCCAGTGCGACGGGAACATCATGTTCAGCTGCCACTATCCGCTCACTGCGTGGCACCAACCATGCCGCCACTCCGATACACACACCGACCACCGCCGCGCCCAACACCGATGACGCCTTCGCTAACACCGCGAGCCTGGCCACTAGCAGCGGCTCCACGGGCTCAAGCGCAACCTTACGACCGGGTACATGCGGTGCAACCCGCCACGCAGCGGCCACCTCAATCAACGCGACCAGTCCCACTGAAACCAATGGCCCCCAGGGCAGCGGCGGCAACGTCGAATACCAGGTGTCAATTAATCGATGAGCTCCAACGCCAAAAATCAACACCACCAGCAGCAGCGTGCTCCACCGAGTGGGCGCGAACCTGGGCTGTGGCTGGTTACCCCGCGTCGTGCTCGCGCTCATAGCTGCCAGCGCAAATCCGCGCGCTCAACCATGGAGTCGCGCTCAGGTTGCGGCAGTGCCGCCAGTAGCTGACTCACCCGCCCATAGCCCGGTAGCTCGTCATCTGGGCAGATATGCGCCCACGGCAGCAGCACACAAGCGCGCTCATGTGCCCCCGGATGCGGTAGCCGTAGCCACGGATCGTCACTTCGTACCTGCTTGCCCTGGTTATAGACAGTGATGACGTCCACGTCCAAGCTTCTCGGTCCCCAGCGCAGTTCCCGCACCCGGCCCGCAGCCTGCTCCATGCGAGCCGCGAAGTGCAGCCAGTCAGCCGGCCCCGCCGTGTCGTCTTGCACCGCCGCGACCGCGTTGAGAAACGGTTCCTGCGGGATTGGGCCAAAAGCTGGATTTTCAAACACTGGGGACACTTCGATCAAGCGCGGTCCTAGCGCTCGAACCACGGAGCTGAGGTGGTAGAAACGATCACCCACGTTGGAGCCCATGGCCAACACCGCGCGACTCATGTCTGTTCACCCCACAGTGCGCCGACGTTGCTACCGCTGTCCCCCCGCAACGTGACAGTGACGTCGGTGAACTCATGCGGAAGCGGAGCTGACGGTTTATGTATTGTGATTTGCGCAGCCAGCACACGCGGATCCGCCAAGCAGACCGTGACCAGTCGCTGCGCGAGCGTCTCCAACAGCCGCACCGGCTCTCCAACCAACACTGCCATGAGCTGATCGGCTAGGTCGGCATAAGACACGGTGTCGGCAAGGTCGTCCGAACGTGCGGCAGCCCCAATTTCACACTCTAGTTCGGCATCAACCACGAATTCCTGGCCGCGCTCACGCTCGCTCGGATGCACACCGTGATAGCCGTATGCCCGCAAACCATGCAACGTGATCACGCCGCGTTGAGCGTTACCCAACCCCGTCGGGTTGACCATGTTTGCAGCATTACTCTTGCGCTCGGAACCACCTGCCGCACGCAATACCGCTAAAGCGTCCACTGTGGAACGCACATCGTGCACTCGTACCGCCCATGCGCCAGCAAGTGCCGCGAGCACCGAGATAGCCGTGGTTGCGGCATCGCGCTGCGTGGCCGGTCGCGTCACACCATTGTTTTCGGCGAGCAGCGCGCCCAAGAAAGCTTTTCGGCTGGCCCCAACCAGTAGTGGAAGCCCCAGCTCGCGCAGCGCCCCAAGGTCACCCAGTAACTGCCAGTTGTGCTCGGCGGTTTTGGCGAATCCCAGCCCTGGATCAACAATGAGCTGCTCGGCAGAAACGCCCGCCTCACGCGCAGCGCTCACCCGCTCGGCGAGCTCGGTCCGCACCTCAGTGCGCACATCGATGTAGTGGGCGTGCTGCTGCATGTGCTCGCTGTCCCCCCGCCAATGCATGAGCACCCAACGACAGCCGGCATCGGCAACCACCCGCGCCATGCCAGGATCAGCAAGACCACCCGATACATCGTTAATCACGCCAGCACCGGCGGCTAGGGCCGCGGCCGCGACAGATGCCCGCATGGTGTCCACGCTCACCGTGATGCCCTGCTCCGACAGCGCCGCTACTACCGGCAACACTCGGTCCAGCTCCACCTGGGCATCTACCCGCGCCGCACCCGGCCGGGTGGACTCCCCGCCAACGTCAATTATGTCGGCGCCATCTGCCACCAGCGCTAATCCATGCTCGATCGCGGCCACAGTGTCCAAGTAACGACCACCGTCAGAGAACGAGTCGGGTGTGACGTTCAGTATGCCCATCACACTAGTCATGACGACCCCAGCAGGCTCAGTAACCCAGCTCGGGCGCCCGGATCCTCGGCATAGCAGCCTCGCGCCGCCATTGTAATGGCCCGAGAGTTCGCTTGCCGCTCACCCACAGCAGACACGCACTGATGTGTGGCGGAAACAACGACCAGTACGCCCGCTGGATCAAGCCTAGCAACCACCGCATCGGCGATCTGGCTAGTCAGCCGCTCCTGGACCTGCGGCCGATGCGCGTAACCGCTAATCATCCGGATCATCCCACCCCAGCTTGCAATCTGGCGGCCCCCACCGGGAGCGTAACCAATTCCGATGACACCGGTAAAGGGCAGCAGGCTGTGCTCGCATAGCGATGCGAACGCAATATCTTTGAGTACCACCGTGCTATCGGCGTGGGGCTCGGTGAACGACGACAGCTGCGCTTTCGGGTCAACAGCCACTCCAGTCAACAGCTGTGCGTAGCTTGCCGCCGCCCGAGCGGGTGTATCGCGCAAACCGTCCCGATCGGGGTCCTCGCCCAGCGCGGCAAGCAGCTCCCGAACCGCAGCTGCCGCCCGTGGTAGATCGGGGCCGGAGTGGGCGACTCGACCAATACTCACTACGTGATCATAGCTTTAGAGCGGATGATCTCAGTCCAGATTCCCGGGTAGGTCACTCTGCTTTATGGTGTCTGATCGCGGTGGCAGCGGATCGCCCGGTGGGTCGCCCGCGCTGACCGGCTCAGGCTCCTTGTGGCCGTTGACACTCCCACTGGTCTCGCCACTCCCACCGGTCTCGCCGCTCTGGTCGGGTTCGCCGGACTTCTTGTGTAACTCCGAGAGCTCCGCCGGCGTTATGACTGGAGGCAGTTTGCTGGGTTCCCGCTTGCCAAAGCCGTTGTATGGCGCCATTGGTGGACGCTTCACCACCCGCTCACACAGCCGCGCCATGTCGTCTTTGGACAGCGTCTCCTTCTGCAACAGCTCCAGCACCACATTGTCGAGCACATCGCGGTAGTCGACCAAGATCTCGTACGCCTCGTCGTGGGCCAGCTCTATGAGGTGACGGACCTCGGAGTCGATGTCGGCGGCGACCGAATCGGAGTAGTCGCGTTGGTGGCCGTAATCGCGGCCCAAGAACGGCTCGGATTCCTTCTGGCCGTAGCGAATCGCACCCAGTTTGGAGCTCATGCCGTACTCGGTGACCATGCTCCGCGCCAGCGTGGTGGCCTTCTCGATGTCGTTTCCGGCGCCCGTGGTGGGCTCGTGGAAGACTAGCTCCTCAGCCGCTCGGCCACCCAGCGCGTACGCGAGTGTGTCGATCATCTCCGAGCGGGTCTGGGTGTACTTGTCCTCGGTGGGCAGTATCAACGTGTGTCCAAGTGAGCGGCCACGCGAAAGGATGGTGACCTTATGCACCGGGGCGGAGTGCGGCAACGCCCACGCCACCAACGCATGCCCACCTTCGTGGTAGGCGGTAACCTTCTTTTCTTTCTCGCTCATTACGCGGGTCTTACGTTCAGGCCCGGCGATGACCCGATCGATGGCTTCTTCGAGGTAATCGTCCTTGATGGACTTTTCGTCATAGCGCGCCGACAGCAACGCCGCCTCGTTGATCACGTTCGCCAGATCGGCACCTGTGAATCCGGGGGTGCGGCGCGCCACGGTATCCAAGTCCACATCGGGCCGGAACGGTTTACCTTTGGCATGCACTTTCAGAATTGCTTTGCGGCCCAACAAATCCGGTCGGTCTACCGCGATCTGTCGGTCGAACCGACCCGGCCGCAGCAGTGCTGGATCAAGGATGTCCGGCCGGTTGGTTGCGGCAATCAGAATCACGCCGCCCTTGGTGTCAAAACCGTCCATCTCCACTAGCAGCTGGTTCAGCGTCTGCTCACGTTCGTCGTGGCCGCCGCCCATCCCAGCACCGCGGTGGCGGCCCACCGCGTCGATCTCATCCACGAACACGATCGCCGGCGCATTCGCTTTAGCTTGCTCGAACAGGTCACGCACCCGAGAAGCACCGACCCCGACGAACATTTCCACGAAGTCTGAGCCGGAGATCGAGTAGAACGGCACACCCGCCTCGCCGGCCACGGCACGGGCCAACAACGTCTTTCCCGTACCCGGCGGGCCGAATAGCAGCACACCTTTGGGAACCTTTGCCCCAATCGCCTGGTATTTCGCCGGGTTTTGCAGAAAGTCCTTGATCTCCTGCAGCTCCTCGATAGCTTCGTCAGCGCCGGCAACGTCAGCAAACGTCGTCTTGGGTGTGTCTTTACTAACGAGCTTGGCTTTGGACTTGCCGAAATTCATGATCCGGTTACCGCCACCTTGCATCTGGCTCATGAAGAACAGCAGAAGCAAAACCAAAACAGCGATCGGCAAGAAGCTAATCAGCATGGTGACGAAGATATTTTCTTCGGAAACCTTGGTGTCGAATGAGACCTTGTTATTCTGCTTTTGTTTATCGCGCAGCAGATCAAAGATCGCTCGGCTGGCTCCGCTGGGGTAGGACGCTTGGATGCGTTTACTGCCGCTCGCTTCTTTCTTAAGCTGCAGCGAAATCAACTGCTCCTTGTCTTGCACCTTGACCGAGGTGAAGTTGTTGCGGTCAATTTGAGTGAGCGCAACTGAAGTGTCGACGTCTTTGTAGTCGTCGCCCCCGGTGAACCAAGGGCCAATTACCAGCGCGGCCGCAACTACCAGGATGATCCAAAACAGCGGGCGGCGGAAAAATCGAGTACGTTCCATGCGCGTGCGGGGCGATGCGCCCCAGCCCTCCTGCGTCAAATAAGGCACTGCCCCCGGAGTGAATCGGGGATGAGAATCTTTGTGAGTTACTTAAAGCATTAGCCTACCGCGAAGATGCCAGGGCGGCGTCGAGTGGGCTTCAGAGGCTCCTCTTAGGACTTCCATGAGCTATCGGAGCTCGAATACACTTGCGGCTTCAGCTTTCCCAGGTAGGGGAGATTACGGTAGCGCTCGGCGTAATCCAGGCCGTAACCGACGACGAACTCATTGGGAATGTCAAAACCCACATACCGAACGTCCACTGGCACTCGGATAGCGTCAGGCTTGCGTAGCAGCGCCACAACCTCCAGGCTGGCCGGGCCGCGGCTTGCCAAATTCCGGAGCAGCCACGAGAGCGTAAGACCGGAGTCGACCACGTCTTCTACCAGCAGCACATGCTTGTCGGTGATGTCGCGGTCGAGGTCTTTGAGGATCCGCACTACGCCGGAGGAGCTAGTGGAGGCACCGTAGGACGAGATGGCCATAAACTCCATCTCGATCTCGCGGTTCAGTGCTCGAGCGAAGTCGGCCATAAACATCACGGCCCCTTTGAGCACCCCAACCAGCAGAATGGGCCGATCAACTCGACCGACAGCTGAATAGTCAGCGCGTACCCGCGCAGCCAACTCGACCGTCTTGTCGGTGATTTGCTGCTCGGTGAGCAGCACCGAGGCAATATCGGAATGGACCTCGGCAGAGGCTGCAGAGGTAGAGACATGGGTGGTGTCGTCGAAGGCCGGCACCCAGCTAGCCTGACACGGCGGCAGGATCGGCATGCAGGCGACCTGCCCGACGCCCCACACGCACCGCTCCAGGCAGGTAAACCGGGCCCTGCCCATGCCAGCGGGTGAGTAGTTCATCTAGGCGCGCCACATGCGCCGCGGTGAACGCTCCCGCGGTTACCGCAGTCCGGAGCGCCCAACCACGCAGTACCCGACCGCGTAGCGCAAGCGGTTGTGCCGCCAACGCCACCGCATCCAGGCTGCCATCGGCACCGACGGTTTCGGCAAGCAGTGCAGCAGCAGCACAGTCCAGATATTCGGCATCGGCGCGGAGCAGGTGCGCCGTCCGGGCAAGACCAGCTACAACACCTGGACCAATGCCGGCCTCCAGCTCCGGCAATAATGCACGAAGTCGAGAACGGGTGAACCGGACGTCGGTGTTGTGCGGGTCATGCCACACCGGAAGCTGCCGCTGTGCGGCAGCTTCCTGCGTGCAGGCCCGCGATAGCCCCAGCAGCGGCCGATGATACCGGCCGCGCTTGCTTGCCATACCCGCTAACGCTCTCGCCCCTGAGCCCCGCGCCAGCCCCAAAAGCACCGTCTCGGCCTGATCGTCTTGAGTGTGACCGAGCAGCACCGCGACGGCGCCATGCTGCTCGGCGGCAACGTCTAAGGCGGCATAGCGGGCCACTCGAGCCGCCGATTCAGGCCCACCCACCCCACTGACGGTAACCGTGACCGCTTCACATGGTTGCAGTCCGCGCCGCAGCGCCCAGTCCGCAACAGACTGCGCCCGCTGCCGTGAGCCCGCCGCGAGACCGTGATCTACGCTCACCAGCCCGGCGCGCACGCCCACCGAGGGAGCGACCGCAGCCACAGCGTCGGCCAGCGCGAGCGAATCAGGGCCTCCTGAACAGGCTACTAACACCAGAGGATCGCCGGCTGAATACGCAACATTGGTTTCCTCACACAACCGAGTGAGGTAGACACGCACCGCACGCTGGACCTGCGCTACCGCCACCGGAAGCTTAGACACAGCCAGCGATCCCGCTCAGCCCGCGACGCCCGCCGGCTGAACCCGGTTGAGCCAAGCCAAAGGCTGTGCTAACTCGGCGCGGCTAGGTAGCGCATCTGAGTCCTGCCACACAGCGTTGAAGCCCGACATTCCAACCGCGTTCACAACCTCAGTAACGAATCGCTTGCCCTCGACGTACTGGCGCATTTTGTGCTCTATACCCAGGACATACCGCAGTAGCCGTTGGACTGGATTCCCGGCACGGCGGCGGGCATCAAACTTTGCGCGGATCTGCGCGACACTTGCAACGATAGTGGGACCGACCGCGTCCATCACATACTCGGCGTGCCCTTCCAGCAAAGTCATTAGGGCGGTCAGTTTAGCCAAGCGCTCTCGTGCGGCCGGTGAACGTAGGAGGTCCAGCGGCGATCGGATTTCCAGCAAGGCTTCCAGCTCGGTCATGAAGTAGCTGCGCAGCCACGGCACCAACGTGAACTGCACTTGATGCGTCACCTCATGCAGGCAGATCCAGAGCCGAAAATCACGCGGGTCGACGCTCAGTTTCTGCTCAGCGGCCATGATATTTGGTGCGACCAGCAGCAACTGACCTGGCGAGGTGGAAAACGTCTCGTACTGACCGAGCACTCGGGAGGAGACGAACGCCAGCACCGCACCCAGCTGAATACCGGTAGCGGCAGACGTTACAACGCGAGCGCGGGTCGATATCGGGCCCGAGTGAGCATGGCGCAACAGCACAGGTTCAATCACGGCGTGGAAACCCGCGGCATTGATAGCAACCCAGTCGCGGCGATCCACAACTTTGGCTGAAGGCAACGCCATGCCCCTGATGCCCTGGGCTAGCTCTGTGACGTCGCAGACATGTTGCGCCGCCAGCTCAGCTAGCTCGCGGAGCTGCGCCACCGCTTCACTGGCCTGAGCCAGACTACAGTTTGGCCCGGTTTTACCCAGCAAAGTTGCGGTTGATTGAGCAAATCGCCAGTCAACTAGTTGTGCCATGAGACCAAACTACCTTGCGTTGGCTGGTCCACGACAGCCGCAGTTGGCCACTACGGTCGCAAACTGATCGAGCGTCTGTTTAGCCGCCTGAGCACCACTTTTGTCGAACCCATTCGCCACGATAGCAACACTCAACCTAGCTCCATCGGCGGTAGTTACCATTCCCACCAGCGAACTGACTTGGCTCAGCGAACCAGTTTTGGCTCGCACGTCCGGGGCGCCGGATGTGCCGGGTGTGTGCCGAAAGCGATCCTGCAGTGTGCCGCTGAAACCGGCTATCGGGAGGCCGGTCAGTATGGCTCGAAGTCGCGAAAAGCGCGGGGTCCCGGCAATCTGAATCAGCTGCGCAAGCATAAATGCGGTGAGTCGATTGTCTCGGGACAAACCGCTGCCGTCAGACAGCTTTACCCCGTCCACGTCGATGCCCAGTTCATGTAGCGTCTGCAGCACCGCGGCCGCGGCACCTCCGAACGAGGCCGAATCACCACGAGCCAGCGCGGTTTGGCGAGCCAGCGACTCAGCAATCACGTTGTCGCTCTCGCTGAGCATGAGTTCTACCAGCCGGGCCACTGGGGGCGACTTTACCTCTCCGAGTGGCTGAGCGCCCATAAGCCCGGTGATCGCGATTGGCATTTCCGCTGAGCGATCGTTTTTCACCTGCACGTCAACCTGCGCGCGGGGAGCAAGCAGCTTGGCCAGCGTAAGACCAGTCGCTAAATCTGGCCGTTCTACTCGATGTTCGTTGGTGGGATCGACTCGCCCGCCGTCGGTAGCAAGCGGAGTCACCGCAGCACCGTAGCCCCCGGTTACAACATCGGAATCCCAGCCTTCACCGAGCTCCGGGCCGCTATAGGCTGAGGAATCCACCACAAGTTTGTGAATTGGCTGCGGATGCGCTCTGCGTACCTGAGCTGCTAAATCGTCTAGTCGAGCCGCACCGGGATAGTGTCCGTCAGCAGTTTTGGTGAGGGACACATCGCCGCCACCCACCAGCACCACTTCATCGGAAGCCTTCCCGGATATGACATCGGTGGCAAGGCGGTACTGCGGCCCACGTGTGGCCAGCACGGCTGTCGCGGTTAAAAGCTTGCTGACCGATGCCGGTATCATCGGTTCCCTGCCACGGTACTGCCACAGCACCTTTGCGGTGCGTTGATCGATCACAGTGGCTGCAAGACTGCCCAGCTCTGGGCGGTCGAGGTAGCCCGACAGGGCACTGGCAAGCCCGGCTTCAGTCGGGAGCTCTGGCGCCTGTTTGTTTGGTGCCGCGCTCAGCGCCCGCGACGGGCGCGAAAAGCACGGTGCGAGACACTTAGAGTCGGCGGCATCGTTGTTGCTAGCGTGCCGCAGCACTACATAGGTGGTACCGCTGCCAAACACAACCGCGATCAACACCGCTAGCGTCATGATCGAAAAGCGAGTGTTGCGCACAATGAGTAGGTTACGGCGCCAGGATTCGCATCGCCTGAGTGCATACAGAACAAGGAGCCAGCGCGTGGAGTTCGACGTCACCATCGAGATACCTAAAGGCCAGCGCAATAAATACGAGGTCGACCACACGACAGGACGAATCCGGTTGGACCGCACCCTGTTCACCGCGACCCAATACCCAGCCGATTACGGCTTCGTTGAGGAAACGTTAGGTGCGGACGGCGATCCACTCGATGCCCTGGTTCTCGTACAAGAGCCCACGTTCCCCGGGTGTCAGATCAACAGCAGAGCTATCGGAATGTTTCGGATGACCGATGAAAAAGGCGGCGACGATAAAGTGATTTGCGTCCCGGCGCGCGATCCTCGGCAAGACCATCTCCGTGACATCTACCATCTACCAGAGTTCTATCGACTGGAGATCCAGCATTTTTTCGAGGTATATAAGGACCTCGAGCCAGGCAAGTCTGTGGAGGGCGCTACCTGGGTGGGCCGAGTTGAAGCCGAGGAAGAGATCGAAGTTTCGCGCAGGCGGCTAGCAGATAATCCCGGGCATTCAAGCGCAACGCCGCGTGGCCTTTAAGTGTTTTAGGCCTCAGTCCCTAAAGCACTCTAGGTACTGAGTCGTGATACTTAACTATCACGACTCGTGTTCTATGATACCTAAAGCGCTTTAGGTATCATAGATGCAGTCGATGGATAAGTAGGTCCCATGCGCCCCGAGGATGTCTCGCCGGCCCAACGCAAGCACATAACCCATGCAGAGCGGGGGTATGGGGCATTCGTGCCGCCGCCGCTGCCGCCACAGGTGATTTTCGACAACCAGCTGGTAAACGCGCTTTCAGCAGCCGACCGCGCCGTGGGCGCACTTGCCGGCATCGGCAAAACACTTCCCAGTGCTTATCTACTAGCGCATGCCCTCGTTCGCCGAGAAGCTGTGCTATCCAGTCGCATCGAGGGTACCCAAACCACTCTCTCCGAGCTGGCGCTATTTGAGGTTGAACCATATCCCCGAGAAGATGGATCAGATGTAGCGGAGGTGTTTAACTACGTCGATGCACTCAAGCACGTGCTCGCCGTGGATCGGCGATTGCCTCTAAGCCTGCCTCTGCTTTTGGAGGCCCACAAGATTTTGATGACCGGAGTGCGCGGGGGCCACGCTACTCCCGGCGAGTTCCGCCGATCCCAAAACTGGATTGGACCGCCCGGCGTCTTACTGGATCAGGCTACCTATGTTCCGCCGCCGCTGGAGCGACTTTGGGAGTGCCTAGACGCATTCGAGAAATATTTACACGCCGATCGCACGCTGCCACCCCTCATGGCGATTGCCTGCCTGCACTACCAGTTCGAAGCAATTCACCCATTCATCGATGGAAACGGCCGCATAGGCCGCCTATTGATAACGCTGCTACTAGTGGAATGGGGCCTGCTGCCAGCGCCGTTGCTAGACCTTTCGGCATACCTAGAACCGCGTCGAGATGAGTACTACACCCGATTACTGGCGGTAAGTATGCACGGCGATTGGCCTGGCTGGATAGAGTTTTTTTTGGGTGTGGTCGCGCATCAGGCCGACGACGTGACGCGACGGGCCACAGCGCTTCAAGCTCTGCGCGGGGAGTATCGAACCCAGGTGACATCAGCACGTGCGTCCAGTCTGCTTCCACGACTGGTGGACGCGCTGTTTGAAACTCCAGCCATGACCATCGGGCGCGCCGCTGAGCTGCTCGGGGTCACCCACCGATCGGCAGCACTCAATGTAGGCAAGCTCGTGAACGCAGGTGTTTTAACTGAAGTCAAGCCCAACGGGCGCACCCGACTCTTTCTTGCCGCAGAGATCCTTCGGGTGCTAAACGGGGAGCTCACGTAGCCGAAGGGTTGGGATGAACAAGCCACAGAGTCGAGGGCTACGCCCGATCTTCATACACCTTGCTACGATGGGCTATCCGCACAACATCAATGGCGAGGCGGTCGTCGTAAATGCCGTAGGCAATACGGTAGTTTGCGCCTACCCGGATACGCCAGGTGTGTTGCTCTCCGACAAGTTTCTTCACGCCATGCGGTCGGGGCTCGTCAGCGAGCGCGCCGATAGCCGTAACCATCTGTTGCTGCACCTGCAGGGGAAGCTTTTAAGCTCACGCCTTGCCCTAGAGAGGTATTCAATCTTGTAGGCCACTAGATCAAACCAAGCTCTGCCTTGATGGACTCATGCGAGTAGCGCGGCCCACCCTCGGCTTTAGCCTCCTTTGCCGCGGCTATATCCTCAGCATCTTCTAGGGCCTCAATCGCTGCTGTAACAGCCGCCGCACCGGCGGCAGCCACCTCAAGGGGTACAACCGCGGCAAATTTGACGCCCGCATGGGTCAGGTACACCACCTTGCCATGCTCGGCGTCGGCCATAGCATCCCTAATCGGCTCGGGCAGCTCAGCCCTGGCGGGGGACTCATAGGTAGTGGTCATGACTTTAACTCTACGCGCTCAGGCGGCGGAAATTTCATCGTTGCCACCATTAGGCAAACAATCACGAGTAACAGCATCCACCTTCTACCCGATTACCTGTCGCATGTCGCCGACATTCGTGCCGAGCAGTGGGTCTGACCAAATACTCTAGAAAGGAGGTAACGGGTGAGCTTTTGGATCGTCGTTAGCCTACTGATTGTCTTATACCTGATCGCTTCTAATCGGTGGCCATTCATCGCATGCGGCTGCTGTAGCGGCACCGGCAAACACAATAGTCCCACAGGTAGGGCGTGGCGAAAATGTCGACGGTGCAAAGGCAACGGATCACAGCTCAGAGCCGGACGCAAGTTTTGGCTGCGGACACGAGGAGTACCCAGTAAAAAGTAATTAAGTCGAAGATCGAGCCTCAGCCAGGCAAGCTCGGAACGTAAGGCCATGCCTACGGTCGGCGGAAGATGTCGTGGCTGCCCACGCGGCGCCAGATGACGTGTGGCTCACCGATTTTCTGCTGCTCGCCATAGGCGAAAGTAGCCCTGCCATCCGGTGCCCATGTCAGCTCCTACGCTCCTTCGTGCCCGGCTACAGGCTTAAGGCGTAATCCTTTAGGCAGATCCCCACCTCGTCGCAGCGCTTCGACAAATTTAGAAACACTTCGACGGAAAGCCGCCCGCTGGGAAGGGGTCAGCTTGCCCATGTCCCGCCGAAAGTGAGGCGCACGCCCATCATATGTCGGCGTCACCTAGACTGTCGATTCTTCTCGCAGTTCAGCTCATCAATCAAAGCGTCCAGCGACGCTAGGAACTCCTCGCCGGTCATGGCCACCGATTTCCGATTAGGGTCGGCGAGCTCGGCGTCTACTTCGCGTTCGCCTTCCTGCCACTCTGGAGTCCAAAACCACCACTGCTCGGGATCGATAGGGGTCACTACCGCCACGGGGCGACCATCACGCGACAGCGGAACCACCTGACCGGCGACCACAGCGTCGTCGTCTGCGGCCGGGATAACCAGCTGCGCACCCGAAGGTAGCTCATAAGCGTGGGCGGTAGTCATAGCTTCTACTGTACGTGCCGCTCTATGCCGTGTCACCAGAACTGCAGACAATGCCATGCGAGCGCCGCCGGATCAGTCTGTTTGGGGCCGAAGGTGACTGCATTTTTCGGTCAAAGATGGAGCCGCCTGTCGGAATCGAACCGACGACCTGCTCATTACGAATGAGCTGCTCTGCCGACTGAGCTAAGGCGGCGGGGATGATGCTGGTGCGCAGATGAGTGTAGCGCGCTACACCGCCGCCGGCGGATTGCCGGTCAACTACCCTTCATGCAGTGTGAGCATCATCGCCTCCACCGCGATCCGCGGCTTGACATTTTCGGCGATCGCGTCGCGACAGGCCAGCACCGCGTCGATCCGCCGCACGATCGACTCCGCCGACCAGCGCGCCGCGGCGGCCTGAGAAACCTCAGCGACATCGGGATGCACCAATTCGCTTCCCGCGCCAACGCACACCATCAACACATCACGGTAAAAGGCTGCCAAGTCCACCAACGCGCGATCCAAGCAGTCTCGGCGGGTGCGCGTAGCGCGCGACTTCTGTTTTCGTGCGAGCTCTTTTTGCGCGGCAGAAGCCCCCCGTGCAGCTGCCTGTGAGCCCTTACCGGAGCCGCCAGCACCCAGTGCCCGGGTAAGCTGCTCGGACTCGTATTCATCCGATTCGCCGATGAGCGCGCTGGCCTGAGCATCAGTTTGTTTAATCAGCTCATCGGCCGCGGCAAAACATGCGCCCACACCAGACAAGGAACGAGGCAGCCCTAAAACCGCGGCACGATGCTGCTGGGCCGCGGCGTCTACAGCAAGCCGACGCGCCCGTCCTACATGGCCTTGCGCCGCCGCGGCCGCCCACTGCGCCGTTCGCGGCGACACCCCGTCTCGCCGCACCAATACACTGGCCACCGCATCCGAGGATGGCGAGCGCAACATCACTAGGCGGCATCGCGAGCGCAATGTCACACTCACATCCTCTGGATGGATAGAAGGGGCGCACAGCAAAAATATTGTGCGCGCGGCGGGTTCTTCCACGGCTTTCAGTAGGGCATTCGCCGCGGCCTCGGTGAGCCGGTCGGCATCTTCGATCAACAGAATTTGCCATCTGCCGACCGTGGGCGAACTTGCTGCGCGCAACACTAGCGCCCGCATGTCATCCACACCGATGGTCAGGCCTTCCGGTATCACGCGGCGCACATCGGCATGGCTGCCCGCCAACGTTGTATGGCACGCGTGGCACGCACCGCAACCGCCCTGTTCACATTGCAGTGCCGCGGCGAACGCCAGCGCCGCCACCGAACGACCAGAACCGGCTGGACCAGTGAACAACCACGCATGAGTCATGGCCGCATTGGCGGCTCCGGTTGAGGAACGCCGTGCCGCGGCCTGCAGCATGACCAACGCGTCCTGTTGACCGACAAGCGCCTCAAATACACTCACCAGGGCGCGTCCGTCGGAGCCGTTGCTGAATCTGCCGCAAGGGGAGCCGCCGGACCTAAGTTGCTGGGGGGAGCGGCGTCACCACTAACCGGTACGCTCCCAGCTGACCGCGGCCCAACCATCTGGTCGGGAAGCATAGCTAGCAGCTTGCTGCGGATCTGCTCAGCGAGCTCTTCGAGATTACTGGCGCCGTCGAGCACCAAATACCGCGAAGGGCAAGCGTTGGCTCGGTCTAAAAACGCCTCACGCACTCGTTGGTGGAACGCCAATGCTTGCCCTTCAATCCGGTCATGCGCTCCGCGCTCACCAACCCGAGCCAGCCCCACCCGAGGGTCAATATCCAGCAGCACTACTAGGTCCGGTTTCAACGTCTGACTGGCCCAATCTGACAACCAGGCCACTTCTGCCAGCGGCAAGCCTCGACCAGCACCCTGATAGGCCAGCGACGAATCGACATAGCGGTCGCTGACCACAACGCACCCGCGGCGCAGCGCGGGCCGGATCACCGTCTCCACATGCTGGGCTCGATCAGCGGCGTACAGCAATGCCTCAGTCCGCGGCGTCGGGGCTTGTGCTTCCACACCCAATACCAACGTGCGAACCCGTCCACCTAGCTGCGTGCCGCCGGGTTCCCGCGTAAGCACAGCGCTGCAGCCCACTTCCAGTAGCCAATCAGCCAACCGCTGCGCCTGCACGGATTTACCCGCGCCCTCACCACCTTCGAGTACCACGAAGACCCCACCTGGCTCGCTGCCGGGAATAGACAACGGTCGACCTCGCATACAGGCCCATAAGTCCGCCAGCACCGGCACGCCTGGCTTGTCGTCCATGCGGCGAAACGCCACTACACCGGTGATGATGCCCAGCGCGCCGCCCACAGCCAGCAGTACTCGTGCGGCGCTGATCGAAATATCCAACGACCCCAACGAAAAATGTCTAGATCCGACTAAACCCCCCAACACTGACGCACCAGCGATAGCCAGCATCAGTACAACACGCACCATCGACTGCACGAACGCGAAAATCCGACCCCGCAGGGCATCGGCAACCTCCACACCCAGCAGAGTCATTCCGGATAGGTATGCCATTCCCGCGCCCATACCCACGAATAACACCAACGGCATAGCGGCCGCCAGATGCGGCGCGATAGCAAGCAGCGCCACGGAGGCACCCGCGAACACAATGCTGATTCCAAACCAGCGCCGACGAGATAGATCTCGTACCAACGCGGGACCAGAAGCCATTCCCAGGCCCAGGCCAACAAAGATGGTGCCAAATAGCAGACCAAATGCGGCGTTACCGCCAGAAAGGCTGGCCGCGTAAAACTTGGCGACGCCAATCACAACCCCACCAGCCGCGAACGCTCCCAAGATTCCATACACCAGGCCCCGCACCATGGGAGTGCGTCGAACAAAGTTCCAGCCGTCAGCCAATGACCGAAACAAGCTTGGCGCACGTGTAGCCGAGCCAGGTTCACTGGTGCGCCGACCAGAGAGCTGCGGAATGAAGAACAGCACCACCGTGGCCGCTGTAAGAAATGTTACGGCGTTGATGTATAACGCCCAATCCAACGGTGAAATCCAGAGGCGGGATGGGTGGTCGTCGACCAACAGCAGCAGACCTCGCGACAGCGCGGCAATGATCAACGCCGCCAGCACAGGAGTTACACCGAAGGTAGTAATTAAGCTGAGCTGATTAGCGGCCTCGAGCCGTTGCTGCGGAACGAGGTTAGGCACCGAGGCTTCTTTGGCTGGAATCCAAAACATCCCCACTACCTCAGTGAGGAATGTTGCCACCAGCGCCCACGTCACTGCCACCGGCGCGGAATCAGCCAGCAGCGCTACGGTGGGAATCGAGGCGAATAGCGCGAAACGCAGCAGATCACAGAACGCCATAGTCCGACGGCGATCAAATCGGTCAGCGAAAACCCCAGCCAGCGGACCAAGTAGTAGCGCCGGCAGCAAGCGGACCACGATAACGCCACCAAAAGCCGCCCCTTGAGCGGTAGAACCCTGCACCTGCGCGGCCGCGAACAAACTTGTCGCGAGCAGTCCCAACCAGTCACCGAAGCTCGACAACCCCAGAACGAGCCAGAGCCGGCGGAAAGGAGCGATTCGGAGCACCGCCCGTACACTGGCGAAATCAGCAGCGGAGCTTGAGGGCTTTAATTCAGTGCTGATGAGGAATCTCCTTACCTGGGGGCGTCAAGACCGCGGGCGGATAGCACCGTAAACCTGAGTAAAGGTGACAACCGCGCAGGCACATGACGAACTTGCCTCCACACTCTAACCTGAGCGGCGTTCCCTAGCGGGTGGCTATGGCAAATTACGAGCGCTACCTCACATGAAAAACCCGAGTGCACCTTGCAGCCATCAGATAACTGGGATGCCGCGCTGAAAACCCTCAGCCAACTCTCCAACAAACAAATCCTGCAGCTCTCTCGCAGTAAATCGGCCTATACCAGCGGACCGTCGTCGTTGCGGAGTGTGGTTACCCAGTACGAGTACAGACCGACCTCACCCGTGAGCGCCGCCAGATATGCAGTCGCCGCATTGGCAACCAGCAATCGAGGCAACAGAGCGATAAGGGCCTTTGCTAGCCGCTGGTGCCGAAAGAAGCGCTCACCCAATTCGACTATTCGCCGCACCGAAGGCAGCACCATGAGGCTGACGTCCTCATCCCCGACAACCGTGAATCTCTGGCCTCGGGCGTGCTCGACGACTGCGGGATAGCTTTCCATCCCACCCAGCGCCATGCCGCCTTCAAAGAACAATCGCCCGACTCGCTCGGTTTCGTTAACCGGCTCCCGTGCGCGGTAACCGTCTGACATCATAAACAGCCCACCAGGCTCGAGGACTCGACGGAGCTGAGCAAAAAACAGGGCCTTTGTACTGCTATGACACAGGCCCTCGACTATAAAGGCCACACCAAACTCAGCCACACCAAACTGGCTAAGATCGTGATAGTTCCCTTCCACCAGCCGGACATTTGGCATACGGACCAGCCGCTTGCGGGCTTGATCGATCTGGCCGTTGGGTAAGTCCAACCCCACAAACTGAACGTCGGGAAACCTCTCGGCGAGGTAACGCAGGTTAGCGCCCTGGCCGGTTGCGAGCTCGAGCACCTTTTTTGTACCGGTGTCTCGGATGAGCTGTCCAACTATGCGAACGACCTCTTCGTAGTCGGTCGGTTTGAGCTGACCATCACGACTGATACCGAAATGGACATAACCGTTACGGTTGTGAAACCAGCGGTATGCGAGTTTGCATACTCGATAATAGCGGGCCGTAATCTTGGAATCGGTGAAGTCGGGGCGCTCGAAGCTGTTGACATCAAACCAATCCGTCAGCTGTGCCACCCGCGCCGCGTATTCTCGTGCAGCCGCTGAGGAGTGCTCCGCAGCTTCGTCTCGGCAACTTGTCATGGAAATCAGGTTAATGCAGCATTGCCCTGAACGTCGCTCTAGCCTACGGCAAGCATCAGTGCGCTATGGCGTGTGCCTTACCTACGCCTTGGCGGCTACTTTTTTCTTTGTCTTAGTGGTGCGTCGAGTCCCTGCCGCTCGTGTCACTGGACCGCGTTCGCGGCGGTCGGCTAGTAGCTCGGCGGCGCGCTCGGTGGTAATTTCTTCAACGGCGTCGCCTTTTCGCAAGCTAGCGTTAGTCTCACCATCGGTCACGTAAGGTCCGAATCGGCCATCTTTAACCACAATGGGGCTCTTGCTCACCGGATCCTCACCCAGCTCACGCAGCGGAGCCGCGGCAGCCTTTCGGGAGCGAGTCTTTGGCTGCGCGAACAGCTGCTCTGCCTGCTCCAATGTCACCGTGAACAGCTGATCCTCATTCTCCAGTGAACGGGAGTCGGTGCCTTTCTTTACATACGGTCCGTAACGACCGTTCTGCGCCGTGATTTCTTGCCCATCTACCGCACCGATCGGTCGCGGCAGCGACAACAGCCGCAGCGCATCCACCAACGTCAGCTCCGCTGGCTCCATCGCCGAGAACAGGCTCGAGGTACGTTCCCCGCTATTAACGTATGGTCCGTAGCGCCCGGCTTTGAGCACCACCGGCTCGCCAGTCTCTGGGTGCTGACCAAGTTCCCGATCACCCTGCGGTGCGTCAAACAGCTCGACTACGCGCTCCCGGCTGAGCTCATCGGGAACCACATCATCGGGCAGGCTCACCCGCTCGCTCGCGTCTGCCTCAGCATCGCCGTTGGAGGGCGCGGCACCCTTTTGAAGGTAGGGGCCGTAGCGGCCAACGCGGACCACTACATCATCAAAAAGCGGAATGGAGTTGACCCCACGCGCGTCAATCTCGCCCAGGTTCTCCGCCACGAGTTTTTTCAAACCACCCGCGCGTGCGATCCCAGTCTCATGGCGTTGCGTGGAATCCTTGCCCTGTTCAGCGCCGGTAGCACCACCAGTATCACCAAAGTAGAACTGCGTCAGCCACTCGATCCGGCTTCGATCACCGGAAGCTATTTCGTCTAAATCTTCTTCCACGCTAGCGGTGAAGTTGTAGTCCACTAGCCGCGCGAAGTGAGACTCCAACAGCTGCACCACCGCAAACGCGACAAAGGATGGGATGAGTGCCTGTCCCTTTTTCCATACGTAACCACGATCTTGAATAGTCTGCATGATCGAGGCGTACGTACTGGGGCGGCCGATTCCCAGCTCTTCTAGGGCCTTCACCAGGCTTGCTTCGGTGTAACGAGCGGGTGGCTGCGTGGAATGCCCGGCGGCCTGTAGCTCTCGCGCTCCGAGCTCATCCCCAGTTTCCAGCTTCGGAAGCCGGCGCTGCGCATCGTCGGCCCCGTCATGTACATCATCAGCCGCGGAGCCGGTGGGTTCCTCATCACGGCTCTCTACATACGCCCGCAAGAAACCCGGTTCGGTGATCGTCTTTCCGGTAGCGGAAAAGTCAGCCACCTCACCGGAGCTAGAGGTGCCAGACAACCGCACCGAGACGCTCTGGCCTACCGCGTCGGTCATCTGTGAGGCTACCGTGCGCTGCCAGATCAGCTCGTACAATTTGAACTCATCAGTGGACAACGTCGAGGCAAGCTCACCGGGAGTGCGGAACTGGTCTCCGGAGGGGCGGATCGCCTCGTGAGCCTCTTGGGCGTTTTTGATCTTACGTGAATAGCGGCGAGGTTGCGGCGGAACGAAAGCGTCTCCAAACAGCTGCTGCACCTGCGATCGCGCCGCCGTCAAGGCGGCCTCCGACAAGTTCGTCGAGTCGGTACGCATATAGGTGATGTGGCCGTTTTCATACAACCGCTGCGCCACTCGCATGGTCTGCTGGCTGGAGAAACGCAGTTTGCGGCCCGCTTCCTGCTGCAAAGTCGAGGTCATGAATGGTGGATAAGGTTTGCGACGGTATGGCTTGTCCTCAACCCGAGTAACTCTGAAATTGGCAGCGAGCAGCCGAGTGGCCAGGCCGCGAGCACCTGCCTCGTCCAACGTCACAACGTCGCCGCGCACACCATCACGCAGCGCCCCGGTAGTGGGCTCGAAGTCTTTACCGACGGCAATCCGATCACCGTCCAGCGACACCAGACGGGCTTGGAAGCTGCTCGGCTCGCCTTCAGGACGCTGTTTGCCCAAACTTGTGCCCGCGAGCTCGAATTCGGCTTCAATGTCCCAGTAGCCAGCTGCCCGAAATCGCATGCGAGCCCGCTCGCGTTCCACCACAATGCGAGTTGCCACCGATTGCACGCGGCCCGCCGACAACTTCGGCATGACCTTCTTCCACAGCACCGGGCTGACTTCGTAGCCGTACAAGCGGTCCAGGATGCGGCGCGTCTCCTGCGCATCCACCAATGCGGCGTCGAGCTCCCGTGGATGGGCTACCGCATGCTCGATCGCGGTTCGGGTGATCTCGTGAAACACCATTCGCCGCACGGGAACAGTGGGCTTAAGTGTCTGCACCAAATGCCAGGCGATCGCTTCGCCTTCGCGGTCCTCGTCTGTGGCCAGGTACAGCTCGTCGGCCTCTTTGAGTAGCGACTTAAGCTTGGTGACCTGAGCCTTGCGATCTGGGCTCACTACGTACAGCGGGGCGAAGTCATGCTCAGTATCCACACCCAGCCGCGCCCAGGGCTCACCTTTGTGTTTGGCGGGAACATCAGCGGCGTTACGTGGTAAGTCTCGAATATGACCGATGCTGGCTTCCACAGTGAATCCCGTGCCAAGATAGCCCGCAATGGTACGGGCTTTGGCGGGCGACTCTACGATCACCAGCTTGTGTTGCGGTTTCTTGGGCTTGGAAGCCACCCGTTAAACCTCTACCTTCTCGAAGGTGGAGGCTATAGGCACATCCGCACCCACCACAATGCTGCGTCGCTTAGAAACCACGATCGCTACCACTACCACAGCCGCGGCCCCTAGCGCTACGGCAACACGCAGCACAGTGTTCTCCGAACTACCCACCGACCACGTCACTATCGCTGGTGCAATCAGCAGAGACACCAGGTTCATCACCTTGATTAGCGGGTTGATGGCCGGGCCGGCCGTGTCCTTGAATGGGTCACCGACTGTGTCACCAATGACGGTAGCGGCATGCGCGGGTGAACCCTTACCACCATGTGCACCATCCTCGACCATCTTCTTCGCGTTGTCCCAGGCACCGCCAGAGTTGGCGAGAAAGACTGCCATCAAGACACCTGTACCGATTGCTCCAGCCAGGTAGGAACCTAGCGCTCCGACTCCGAGGCCAAATCCGACCGCAACTGGTCCGAGGATAGCCAGCAAACCAGGCGTAGCCAGCTCACGCAGTGAATCCTTCGTGCAGATGTCGACGACTCTGCCGTACTCCGGCTTCACGGCACCGGTCATGATGCCCGGATTGTCGGCGAACTGACGGCGCACCTCGAACACGATGGCACCAGCCGCCCGCGTCACCGCGTTGATAGCCAAGCCGGAGAACAAGAACACTACGGAAGCACCGATGATGAGACCGACCAGGTTTTTGGGGTCGGCCACGTTGAGCACACCGGAAAAGTTCAACTGATCGGCGACGGAAAGACTGCTCAGCGTAGTCCCACCAGCATCCCGGAAAGCCTGTTGCACCGCGTCAGTGAACGAACCAAACAACGCGGTCGCCGCCAACACAGCGGTGGCGATCGCGATGCCTTTAGTAATGGCCTTGGTGGTGTTACCTACAGCGTCTAGATCCGTCAGCACCCGGGCACCAGCCGGGCTGACGTCGCCCGACATCTCGGCAATACCTTGCGCGTTGTCACTGATCGGTCCGAACGTATCCATGGCAACGATGACACCCACGGTGGTCAGCAAACCAGTGCCGGCCAGCGCAATCGCAAAAAGTGACACAACGATTGAGCCGCCGCCGAGCAGGAACGCACCGTAGACAGCCGCAGCAATCACCAGAGCGGTATACACCGCCGACTCCATGCCCACAGTGATGCCGGCGAGCACTACAGTCGCCGGACCAGTCAACGCGGTCTTGCCGATATCACGCACCGGGCGCCTGTTGGTCTCAGTAAAGTACCCCGTGAGCAGCTGAATCGCCGCCGCCAGCACGATGCCGATCGCAACCGCGCCAATAGCGATCACCCGCGGATCCCCGTCGTGCCCGGCCAAAGGCTTGCTGATATCGGACAACGCCGCAAACGAGCTGGGCAGATACGCGAAGGCGGCCACGCCGCACAGCACTACAGAGATCGCCGCCGACGTGAAAAACGCTCGGTTGATTGCGGTCATGCCGCTTTTATCGGTGGCGCGTAGCCGGATCAGGAAGACACCGATGATTGCCGTGATGACCCCGATGGCTGGCACGATCAGTGGGAAGACAAGACCCGCCTCACCGAAGGCCACCTTGCCCAAAATGAGCGCCGCGACCAACGTCACCGCATAGGACTCGAACAAGTCGGCCGCCATGCCGGCACAGTCACCGACGTTGTCGCCAACATTGTCGGCAATGGTGGCGGCATTACGCGGGTCGTCTTCGGGAATGTTGTGTTCAACTTTGCCCACCAGGTCCGCGCCCACGTCAGCGGCCTTAGTGAAGATACCTCCGCCAACTCGCATGAACATGGCCAGCAGTGCCGCACCGAAACCAAATCCTTCTAGCACCGTCGGAGCGTCAGAGCGGTAGATCAAAACCACGGTCGCCGCGCCCAGTAGGCCAAGCCCAACCGTGAAGAATCCGACCACGCCACCAGTGCGAAACGCGATACGCATCGCGGACGCGCCGCCGCTTTCATTCGCCGCGGCGGCTACTCGAACGTTTGCGCGGGTAGCAAGCCACATGCCGACATAGCCAATGAATGCGGAGAATAACGCGCCGACGAGAAAGAATGCTGAACGACCAATCCGCACACCGGCATCATCATTGGGTACGGGCAGCAGGAATAGCAGTACGACCGCGAGGACCACAAAAACGCTCAGCGTCTTGAACTGCCGATTCAGATACGCCGAAGCGCCTTCCTGCACGGCTTCAGCGATGCGCTGCATCGCGGAGGTACCCTGGCCTGCCGCAAGGACGGTCTGGATCAGCTTGCCAGCGATGGCTAGCGCTATCAGCGCAATAACCGCCACTATGGCAACGTAGGTGACATTGCTAGCGGAAAGCTCTACCGGCCCGCTACTTGCCGCGAGCGATGCGTCTCGCATGTATCCTCCTGGTCATGCTGAATGAATCACCGCGTGATCGAATCCAGCCAGTCCGCGCCCGCTTCTGTGCAGGTTGGTCCAGCTACACGTTTCGAGTACACGACGGTGCGTTGCACCTCGGGGTGATTTGGGGAGTGTAGGCGAGACCAGGTCAGGCCTGCACCACCGGATGCCACTCCAGACCACATTCCCCCAGACAAACAGCGCCAGAAGCACGCATTATGCGTTCAAGGTCCCGCATTCGGGCCCAACTTTACTGGCCAACTGGCGCGCACCAGCGTGCCTATGCCATCCGGTGCTGGACCGATCTCGATCTCATCGATCATTCCGGTCAGGAGCAGCGGCGCGTTCGCCAGTTCTTCCGACACCTCGGTGGAGACAGCGGTCGCCATCTGCTGCCATGCGGAAACCGTATCGGTATCGGTATCGCGGTAGGGCGCGTAATCACGAACGACCAGAACAATCTGTTCTTCCCCTGCGCTCGTGCGCTGACGTGAAATAGACAACTCCACGGCATCAGTGAGTTCGCAGCGTATCGCTGCGGCGATTGCCCGATTACACGCCTCAGAGACGGCGAGTTTGACGTCGTCGAGCGCTTCCAGCTGCGCACCGAGCTTTCGTGCTGCCGCAACCGCCACCAGCCGTGCCGTCGGAACGTGCGCGGGGGTAGGGCTGATCCTCAACGAAATCACCGGATCTCGCTCGGCAGCCGCTACACCGTACTGCGCGCCGACCCATGCGGTCATCGTGGGTCCACCCTACTGTGTAGAGCTCGGCCGACCTGCGTCGCCGAGTGCAACGTCGATGGCGTCTTCTACCGAGGAAGCGATGGTGAACACTCGTTCCAAACCGGTGATACGAAAAATTTTCACAATGCGCTCTTGCGTACAGACCAGCGCGAGGCTGCCGTTAGCGGCCTTCACCCGTTTGAGCGTGCCTACCAACACGCCAAGCCCGGTTGAATCTAGAAAATCCACATCTCGCATGTCCACTACCAGATGACGGTCCCCCGCATCCACAAGATCGACCAGCTTGACTCGAAGCTGCGGCGCGGTGTAGACATCGATCTCTCCCGCCACCGATACCACCGTATGGTCGTCAACCGAACGTGTGGTGATCGTGAGTTCCATTAAGATCCTCCATACGGTAGTAGTGCGATAGCAAGTGGCACCACATAGCGTGTAACTACGTTGCCCATTGTTGCCGATCTAACCACTAGTGTCGTGCATTGTGAGCTGGCGCCGCACCGGACATGCAGCTAGTGCGACTTAAGTGCGCCATCGACAACGCTATTCACGCGGTCTCTTACTCGGTGTGCACGATAAAAATTTTTGCACAAGTTCTCTTAACTTGGCAAAACACGCTGCCACTGACCTGGTTGCTTCATCGACGATGGGTGATGGCCGTAGCTTGCAATCGTGCACCATGTCGTTAGCCCAAGGCGTGAGTAGCGAACGGCTGTCAGTCTTCCACCGGTCCAGCTCTGGCTGTTGCTACCGATGAGCGCGGCAGCTTTAATCGCAGGTTTGTTGCGGCAACCTGCACTGAAACGACAGCGTCGAGACCGTCCAGGCGACAACTGAGTAGCGTTGCATGATTGGCCAGGGCTACACTGCGAGCAGCTCGACAGGCCCGGCCCTGATCAACCAAACTGCGTTGAGCGGCGGCAACCGCAGCTAAGTCCGCGACGTTGCTCGCCCGATGGACTGCGAGCATATAGGAACCAGCGGTAGCAATCGTCGCGGCGATCAACACGATAGCTGTACCCAGCGCCATGACCATTACCGATGCGCTGCCAGCGTCACGCCCTCGGCTACTCATGGCGGTGCCTTGTCTTCTTTGCTTTGTTCACCCTCTTCAGCCGCTGCGACGCAGACCGCTGAAATCTGTACCGCAGGTAACGCGGCGCCCCCAAGTCGCATATGCGCCTGAACCGTAGCCCGCACCATCCCTGCCTCAGTGACAACCGCAAGCTGCGCTGCCTGGGGCATGTTCGCCATAGCAGGGCGTTCTCCTCGAGCCACCGCGCGTGCCGCCAAGCATGCCGCATGCTCACTGCGAAGCTGGGTAGTGACGGCGCCCACAGCGCCTAGGGCAATCGTGAGCATCAGCACCAGCGCTGGCATCGTGGCAGCCAGCTCCGCGGTCACCATCCCCGAGTCACGGCTATTATGCCGTTCCCGGGAATTCGTCTCACCAGTCGGCGTCACTTCAACGCTCGCGTCACGATGGCAGTGAGCGCTTGCTGCACGGTGGGACTTGTCAACACTTTGAGCAGAATCCCGGCAAACGCCACCGCTGCCACGATGCCAACGGCATACTCGGCAGTCGTCATTCCTGTCTCACCGTGCCGACGCAGCCATCGTCGAATATTCTCCATTACTGTCTCCTAATCTTTAGTTGTGTTATCTATTGGGTTGCCCAGACCAAACTGCGCCTCATATAGCCGTTTTTAGGGCTTGTTGCAGCACACTGACCACTACGGGAACGACGCCCAGCAGCACAAAGGACGGCAGAAAGCAGCACATCAACGGCGCGACCATGAGCACACCGCGGCGCTGTGCGGCTGCTTCCTGTGCGGCCTGCGTTGACTCGCGAAGTTGGGCAGCCATGCGTACGAGGCTGTCGGCTAGTGCGGCTCCACTGTGACCGCTGCGGGCAAGCGCCCGTAGGAGCGGCGCGGCGTCAGGGGCTTCACAGATGCCGCGCCGCCATGCGGCTGGGATAGGCTCACCAAGTGCCGCGGCAGCACCTACAGCTCGCAGGCTTGCGCCTAGGCGGCCGCTCAACGCTGTGCCCACCTGGCATAGCGCCTGTGAGGTAGGGGAACCGGACCGCAGTGCGGCTGACAGCAGCACTAGGGCGTAGGGAAGCTGCTCCAGCCAGCCTGGGTCAGGTCGGCGGGCCTGCCTCCTACGCAGCCAGGCCATACTCGCAACTGAACCCAGTGCTACCCCCACTCCGATCGGTAAAGCCCATACAGCACGTCCGATAAACCAGGCAGCCGCCACGCCCGCGAGTGCCCCCACAAACCACCGGACAGCGGGTCCCGTGGTCCCAGTGCTGGTGCTTTCGGAGTCGGCAGCGAAAGGATCGCAGCCATTGCTATCCACTTTCAGCACCGCTGCCAAACCCCGTAACCGTTGTCTGCTCACACATCTGTCACGACGCCACGTGAGTGCTGACAGCACACCGCGAACCGCTGAAATCATCCGCGGCGTTCCCGCATCGGCAGCAGCGATCCGGTCTGCCCAGATCCATCCAGCGCAGTGCAACACCACCGCTGTTAGCGCACAACACGCTCCCAAGAAGCTGTGCAGCAGCACTGCGGCCGGGTCCGCGCCCATGGTGCAACCGACCGCTATTCCTAGCGCGGGCAACAATGACAGCACCATGACCGTGGCGCGAGCACTCGCCGTGTGTACTGCCGCCGCCTGCTCGCGTCGGCGCTGCGCTGCTAGCTCGTCGTCTAGGCCGTCGAGCACACCTGCAAGTGCCGAGCCGGATTCTTGGAGCTTCCAAGCGGCGGCAAGGCGATCGCACCACGCTGCCTGTGGCACAGGGACCGCGCGCAGCGCAGCCACCACTCCTACCCCGTCCCCACTAGCGGCGTTTCGTACCTGTTGCCATGCCACAAGCATGCGCAGTACCGCGGCACATAGAGTGCAGGCGGTGTCTGACTGCGCGCAGCTAGGGTGGCGTGAACGCAGGCCCGCGCAGACCATGTCGGTTGCTGCTACTAGCGCTAGATGCGGAGACTGGCCAGCGCGGATTTCGTCGGCAATCGTCATGCATGCTTCAGAGCACAGCGATAAGGAGATGCGGCGCAACGCACGCCAGCGACGCGCACGTAGCGCTCGCCGCAGCAACCAGAAATAACAACAGCTCGCCACAGCCAGAACTGGACCGCTCACTACGTATGCGGCGCCGACCATACCGAGATAGCCCGGCAGGCACCACCCATGCCACCATCGCCTGAGCCTGACAAACCTAAGCCTCCGCAGCTGAGCTGTGTCACCGTCGGCGTACTTGTCCGGCGCGGACTGAGTCGCAGCCAGCAGCCGTAAACGCGTCCGCGAGCTCAACCGACTAGACGTCAAAGCGGCGATCATCGCGGTTCCATTTCAACAGCGATGAAATCTTCCAGAGCCTGGATTCCTGGCGCTGGACGCCCATCTCTGGCCCAAGCAGTGACGGCCCGCACTGTGCCAACGGAGTCCACGCACAACAGCGCGATCTCCTCCAGCACACGCAACCGACCGCGACGTCCCATATGCAAAATGCATGGCAGGGATGCGGCAAGCTGAGAATGCACCGCATGTCGATCTAGGCCGCCTAGCGAGCCGAGGGCCTCTAGCCGTGCGGGCACATCGGCGGGACTATTAGCATGCATAGTTCCCGCACAGCCCGAGTGCCCGGTGTTTAGTGCGCACAGCAACTCAACCACTTCCGCGCCCCGGCATTCGCCAACTACTATGCGATCAGGGCGCATCCGCAATGCTTGCCGCACTAGCTCACGCAACGAGACCGTCCCCGCACCGTCAGTGTTATGCCCGCGGGATTGCAGCGACACCACGTGTGGGTGATGACATCGCAGCTCTTGAGAGTCTTCAACGACTACTACTCGTTCACATGTGGGCAGCTCACTAAGCAGGCTCGCCAGGAATGTCGTCTTTCCCGATGTCGTGCCACCCGTGACGAGAAATGCGCGCTTGGCGACAAGCAGCGCGCGCAGGATGCTCGCTGCACGAGACGGCAGGGCTCCCTGCTCCACGAGCTCAGCGAGGGAGAACACCCGTGGACGGAATGTGCGCAGCGACACGCAAACGCCGTTGACCGCAATCGGCGCGATGACAACATGTAGTCGCGTGCCATCTGGCAGGCGCGCATCTACCCAAGGCTTGGCCGCGTCAAGCCGCTGCCCGCAGGCCACAGCCAACCGCTGGGCCATGCACTGCAGCTGAGCCTCGCTTTGTTGCGGCAACACAACGCGTTGCAGCCCACCCCCACGATCAACCCAGGTACTTTGCGTGCCATTTATCAATACATCCGTGACATCGACGTCATCGAGCAGTGCATTGAGGGCCGCTAAACCAATCAGTTCGGTGCGCAGCGCCCGTGTCAGGTGATGCACCACCAAGTCGTTACCCGCGGTGTCACCGCAGATGGCGCGAGCGGCCGCGGTCACCCGATCATGTGTCAGCGGGGCGCCGGCATCAGTAAGCCAGCGACGCACCTGGGTTGCGAGACTGAGTTGCCCGGTCACTGGCAGATCCCACTCGGCCCGCTGAGTAACTGCTCGAGCAGCGCTCTGCTGAGCGCGCTGAGCGCACCCCTTTTCCCGCTACCCGGAGCGACACCCTTTTCTACCGCCGCCGCCAAGGAAGGTTCCCATTGCATTGTTCCCAGTAGCGGTAGCTGTAGTGCCGCAGCCACCTCGGCTGAATTGATACCAGCTGGAGCGGGTGTACGCACCACTATTCGCAGTTGCTCGCAATGTGGGCGAATCACCGAAATTACCCGGCTGGCTGCCGCTACGGCACGAACCTCTGCTGGGACGACAAGAACGACAACGTCAGTAGCGTCCAGCGCTGCCTTGGCTGCCTCATCCGGAGCACGAGGCAGGTCCACGACTACCAGGTCACTACCGCGTCTGGCAATGTCGAGTAGCTGGCGGAGAGTGCGCGGAGCAATAGCAAGCTGCTCACCTCGATCCCATGAGAGCAGGGACAACTCACCTACTCGAGGTAGCGTGTCTATGACTTCGCCACTCACCCCGCCGGTGGGAGTAGTGGATAGATCGGGCCAGCGCGCCCCCGCATAGCTTTCTCGTCCCAGTAAGAGATCCAGTCCGCCACCCAGCGGGTCTGCGTCTACCAGCATGGTTCGGCGCCCAGAGTGGGCTGCGGTGACCGCTAAAGCACTGGCCAGGACGCTTGCACCCGCGCCACCACGGCCGCCTACCACTCCGACCACCACACCGGCCGGCCCGTGCGTCGCGCTGGCTAAACGCTCGCCTAGCCACGATGCGCCGGCTGGTAACTCGACTACGTGGTCAACGTCGAGCTCGGCGGCAAGCTGCCAGGTCGTCTCACCAGGCGGCGCTGAGCCGCGGGTAAGACTTGAAGCTGCGCTCAGCAGCACAACTCGGCCACGCCTCGGCGGGTGCATCCGGACGCACTGCGCTCCAGCTGCTTCATCTAGTACCACGAGTGACGCTTTTGACCACGCCCGCAGGGCGCCTGCCGCATCCGGGGCGAGCTCAGGTTCAACGCCCACGGAAGCGGCAATATGCAGTAGTTGGTCCAGTAGCACCGGGTCTGTTATCAAAAACAGCGGGCGCGGTGATGTTTCGAGCACGAAAACCTCTCCAGTGGTATCAGGGGCAAGCTCACCCTGACGCCGTGGAAACGGGTTTAGTTGATGCAGCGCAGATATGTGCAGCCGCACTCAAGCTGTGGAAACTCGCTGCGGATTCGTTGCTAAGAGTACCGAAGTGGCCGATTGCGGCGGCTCATCCGGAATCGATACACAAAAATCAATCGGGACAATCTTCGTACGCCCTCTTGTCCTCGCCTGATTAGAGCGGTAGAACGTTAGATACGGAGATCTGATGGGCAGGTCAGCTGAACATCTGATCTCCGCGCATAGCCACCAGGAACCCACGCTCGGCCAGCCGCGGGAGGCATGTCGGAACGGAGCACCCAGGTGATCTGTTCTCGAGACGAAAAGGTGAGCGCTTGGTAACCTGATCTGGACTATGCATGACGGCGCCTCGCCAGAGGCGCCGTCTCTTTGTATACACGGATCTTTGTCAACACTGGAGCCAAGCAATGTACTTAAATTCACCGCTGCGCCATGCAGCGATTAGAGGCCGCGCGGATAAGACCAGGCTCATGTCAGACGAAAATTAACGAAAGCGGAACCTTCTGCGCCGTCAAGCAGCTAGACTGGTCCGGCTAACCTCTCAGGTGGATCGGCCGCACGTATTCGAGCTCGCTACATCCACTGGGCTTACCCGGTGTGCATGCTCAGCAGCAGGATGTAGGCAGCCTGCACCGAGAAAATCGTCACCAAGTCATATTTAACCCGAGCCTAGTCATCCTAGACCGTCACGATTCGAACGCATAAACCTTAATTATGCGCTGCCACTAACGAAAGGACCTGGCGCGTTGAGTTCCCACGATGTTCCGTTTGGCGCCGAAACAGCCGTCCCGGAGTCGGCCCCTCCCTCCAATGCGCCACCAGTAGCTAAGGCCGTGATATCCCCACAGTTGCACGCTGGATCAATGCCAACGAACCCGCGCTTCAACGTCTCAGACGCACTCACTGTCGGCGGGGGGCTGATGGTGCTGCTATTTTCCTTCTTTCCTTTCGTCTCCTACAGTGATTCACTGCGGGGCCCCATTGAGCGCAGCGGGTACGACACGTGGTTTAACGCATGGCAGGCTCAAACGTTTATGGCGCCACTCACGTGGTTCGTCGTTCTAGGAGCCGTAACAGCCAGTGGGTTGAGTGCAGCTGGCTACCTGACAGGGCATCAGCTGAAGCTATTGCGTTTTTCAGCGCCACAGCTACAAGTGATGTGCTCGGCGTTCGCCTTTCTAGTATTGCTAGGGTATGCGACTTCATCTAGATCAGTAGTCTTTGGCAGTGATTACGCCCGCTATCTTGGAGACGCTACATTCGCGCATGGAATCAACTTCTCCGCCGGTGGGTACCTCATGCTTACCTTCGCGCTAGTAACGGTGGTGGGCGCGCTACTCACGCTTTACAACGTGGGTCCTGCCTTGTTACCGCGACCGAAGCTTACTGACGCCAAGCCCGTAGATACCCAGACACCAAGTCCGCTTGGCTAGGCAGATGGTTACCTACCATCACCGCCTCTCAGCTCACCTCGGGCGAGCGCGCGGTGAGCTGAGAGGCAAACAAGATAAACGTAGTCTTATCTGTACCAGCTCATCCTGTCCTGCCTCGCTAATGTCGTCTCCGCGGCCAACGTGAAAGCTCCAACCAATATCAAGGCGCTACTGGTACCGGGACCTTGGTCTCACCGCTTCATCAGTGCCAACGGTAACCGTTTCCACCTTGCTGAATGTGGGAGCGGGAAGCTAGTGCTGTTTCTGCATGGTTTCCCTGATTACTGGTGGACTTGGCGAGAGCAGCTTCCAGTTTTCGCCGCAGCTGGATACCACGCAGTAGCCATGGACCTTCGGGGTTATGGGGCTTCAGACAAACCGCCCCGTGGGTATGACGCCTACACCCTCGCAGCCGATGTGGCAGGCGTGATCCGAGCGTTAGGGCAGCGCGACGCAATACTCGTCGGGCACGACTGGGGTGGGCTACTGGGGTGGAGTGCGGCCGCGTTCCACCCACGTCTGGTCAGTAAGCTGGCCGTGATTGCGGCTGCCCATCCGCTACTGATACGTCGAGCGATGCTCGCCGACCATAAGCAACGCAGCGCACTGGCCCACATGTTTGCGTTCCAGCTTCCGCGTTTTGAATATGTGCTCACTCGCAACAATGGTGCCTACGTCAACGCGCTGGTTCACAGGTGGGCCGGACCCCAATGGCGCACGACGAGCGCATGCGCCGAACACGCCGCCGCGTGTGTAGTGGGCATGCGCACCAATCACGTGGCATTCTGCGCGCTGGAGTACTACCGTTGGGCGGTTCGTTCGTTGACTCGGCGGAGCGGGTGGCGGTATGCCGCTCTTATGAACCAGCACATTCCTCAGTCGGTACTGCAGTTACATGGCAACGTCGACAGCTGCATTCTGCCTAGCACAGTGGCGGGAGCAGCGCGATACGTTCGAAATGAATACAACTATCAAGAGCTAAGTGGAGTGGGGCATTTCCCTCACTTAGAGGACCCCAGCCGTACAAATCGGGCGCTGCTTTCCTGGGCTGCGACACCGTAGACTTGCAGGCAGACAGCATTTCGCCGGCCGTACCGCCTTTGATCGCGGCACGCGACGACTAATCACAGCCTTGGGTACCCACCTCACGGGTAGCGCTGCGACCAGCATCAGCAACTGGCGCTGCTTCGCGCATGCTCAGCGCATAACCGGTACTGGGATCGTCGACTGCCGCCGCGAAAATGACTCCGATAGCCGAGCCATCGGGTGAGAGCAGGGGGCCGCCCGAGTTCCCTGGCCGCACCGTGCTTCGGATCGAATAGATCTCTCGAGTTACCTGGTCACCGTAAATATCTGGGCCCCGTAGGTCGCGGTGCCCTCGAACCCGAGCAGCGACCACAGTGTATGGGTTATCGAGTGGGAAACCAATCACAATAGCGTCCGCGCCAGCAGCGACGAGACCATGCGAACTAATTGTCGGCGCAGTTAAACCCGGCGCGTACAGCACGGCAAGGTCGCGGTGCGGGTCGTAGCTCACCACACGGGCCGAATAGCGCCTACCCAGCAGCTCAACCCGAACGCTATCGGTACCGGCGACTACGTGAGCGTTGGTGAGGATGTGGTTAGGCGCGTAAACGAAACCCGTGCCCGAGAGCTGACGATCGCAGCTAGGCGCCTGGCCAACCACTTTCACCACTGAACGACGCGCCTGCCGTGCTACCGCGGACTGCGCCAATGCCGGATCTGGTGAGGCAATGGGCGGAACGTCGCTGGGGGCGAGCCCGTCGAAAATCTCGGGGAAATCTTGTTGGCGCACGGCGTCGCTGAACGAGCTGTAGGCCTTGCGCAGACCGTCGGGCATAGCCGAGTCGACAACCGACAGCACCCTTGAGTTGCGAATTTGAGCTGCCAGCCACGGTTCGGGTACGGAGGCCAGCGGCGCGGCAAGCATCCACGCCACAAGCAACATGGTGAGCGCCGACACCACCGAACCGCCAGAGCTGTCCAGCGTTTGCAGCTGGGGGTGTTTGAGTCGTTCTCGGATTCGTGAACCAAGTGCCAGCGCTAAGCTCTGTCCGACCACCGCAATACCGAAAGCCACCAGTAGTGCCACAAAAAGCCGCGTCGACGATGTCGCGAATCGATTAGCGACAATAGGCGCAAGCTGTAGACCTACCAACGCGCCTCCGAGGAATCCGATGAAGGAAAGCGCGCCGACGACAAAACCTTGCCGGTACCCCATCACGCCGAATGCCACCGCGGCAGCCAACAGCATGATGTCCATCAAGTCAAAGCTAAACAAGTCGCCGTTCATAACCGCTATCGTTCCCTATCCATGGTGACGTCAAGATAGCGCCCGATGGCTTCGCGCAGACTGGTTTCGGTGAAAATCGGACCGGAGTACACCTTGCGCAACCCTCCTGCTCTGTCGACGAATAACGTCACTGGTAGTGCGCTTACACCAAGCGCACGACGAAGCTGCCCGGAGTGGTCATACAGGTTCGGAAAGCCCATGCCCAGCTCTGCGGCTGATTCTCGGGCACGGGTGGCGGAATCTTCGGTCACCACGCCCATCACCTGTAGTGAGCCAGCCGCACTTGCGTTAACGTTCACGAACGCTGGAAGCTCCTTGCCGCAGGGGGGGCACCACGAGCCCCATAAATTAAGCACCATTGGTTTGCCGATGCTTGAGCGCAACGCAAAGCGACGCCCACTACCGTCCATGCACGGCAGCGATAGCTTCGGTAGCGGATTAGGTTCGGTGGAGATTGATGTGGTCGACGTGGTGGGGCAGGCGGCAAAGCCTGTCAGAGACTGCCGTGCGGCTTCTGGTCGGTCAGCCTCGGCGGTGCAACCGGCTACCAAGGCTAGCGTTATCGCGACAGCCAAGACGGCCGCGCGAAAATGACTCACCGCGTTACGGCTTTCTGAGCTCGCCCTACAACGGGGTTGCCCGCAACGTCGTCGAGTTCAGCCAATACAGCGAGCTCAGCGACCCGATTTCCTCGAAGTAGCGCCCGTGCCTCCAAGGGATCGGTGGGACCCGTTCCGTAGGAGGGGCAGTACCGCGCCAGCGCGCAAGCGCCGCAAGCCGGCTTACGCGCATGACAGATCCGACGGCCGTGAAAGATCGCACGGTGTGAAAAAAGCGTCCATTCCGACTCCGGTAGCAACGCTCCGACGGCGTGCTCAATCTTGACTGGATCGTCATGGCGGGTCCAGCGCCATCGACGTACCAATCGGGACACGTGAGTATCAACCGTGATGCCGGGCGTGTCAAACGCGTTACCCAAAACGACGTTAGCTGTCTTGCGGCCCACTCCAGGTAGTTGCACCAGCTCAGCCATGGTGCGCGGCAACTCACCATGGTGGCGCTCAACAAGCGCCTGGCCAAGCCCGATCAGCGAGCTGGCCTTGTTGCGAAAGAACCCAGTTGAACGGATCAGCTCCTCTAATTCCGCGCGCGCAGCGCTGGCATATGCCAGCGCATCCGGATAGCGGGCAAACAAGGTTGGAGTGACCGCGTTGACCCGAACGTCTGTACATTGCGCTGAAAGAATGGTCGCTACTGTCAGCTCCAGTGGAGTGGAGAACGCTAGTTCGCAGTGCGCATCAGGATGGAGGCGAGCAAGCTCTGCGTTTATGTCATGTGCCCGTTGGACCAGCGTTGGAGTAGGTCGCAAGCGGCGTGGGCCAGTTGCTCGCGCAGCAATCACTCGATCAGTTTAGAGGGCCAGCTGTCGACATCACCGGGCCGCGTCGGGCGAAAGCGTACTGAGTAGCGGTAAGTTAACGCTGCATAAGAGAGACTGGCTGGCGTGGGCCATCAAAAGCACCCCTGGTCAGGGGCGCCAATTGGCGAAAGCTCTCAATCTTGGTGTTGACGAAAGGTGTTCAGTGATGGACGAGGTACTTGCTCGGTGTGGTCTATTTCAGGGCATTGCCGAGGCTGACGCGGAGGAACTTGCCAAACAGCTGGAGTTCATTGAGGTCAGCAAAGGCCACGCGATCTTCACTCAAGGCGAGTTTGGAGACAGCTTATTCATTGTGCTGCGCGGAAAAGTGAAGGTAGGGCGTCGAACACCAGACGGTCGCGAAAACCTGCTAGCCGTGGTAGGGCCTTCCGACATTTGCGGCGAACTATCGGTATTCGACCCAGGCCCGCGCACTGCCAACGCCATCGCGCTTACCGACTGTCGGTTGGGCCGGTTGCGACAGGATGCGCTGCGCCCTTGGGCTGCCGCGCGACCGCAGATCACCGAACAGCTGCTTCGAGTTCTGGCCAGGCGACTGCGACGCACTAACGACATGCTTGCCGACTTGATCTTCACCGACGTGCCTGGACGAGTGGCCAAGCATTTACTTCTCCTGGCCAAGCGCTTCGGTGCCCGAGAGGGAATCGCGCTACGCGTTACTCACGACCTGACCCAGGAAGAACTCGCGCAGCTGGTTGGTGCTTCGCGTGAAACCGTGAATAAAGCCCTAGCGGATTTCGCATCGCGCGGTTGGCTTCGACTAGAAGGCAAGAGTGTAGTCATCCTGGATCCAGAGCGACTAGCCCGCCGGTCCCGCTAATATCGTTCGCCAATAGGTCCCTGCCGGCGTTCTCGACTCCTTGCGTACCCATTCCGCTTCGCTCCATTGTCGTACGCGGCGTCGTCTGCGGCCTTGGCAGATGCCCTCTTGGCGAACGATTTTATTAGCTGGCTTATACCTCGACGATCATCTCTATTTCGACTGGAACGCCTAACGGCAGCTCCGCTACGCCAACGGCGCTACGCGCGTGACGACCAGCCTCACCAAATACTTCACCCAGCAGTTCGCTTGCCCCATTGATCACCATCGGCTGCTCGGTAAAACCAGGCGCAGAAGCAACGAATCCAACAACCTTTACGACTTTGCGCACGTGATCGATACCAACAAGACTGTCAATAGCAGCCAGCGCATTGAGTGCGCACTGCTTTGCCAGCGCGACGCCCTGAGCTACGGAGATTTGCGCTCCTAACTTCCCGGTCGCCAGCACAACGCCATCAGCCATAGGTATTTGCCCCGACACGTACACATAGTTTCCGGTACGCACGGCCGGAGCGTAAGCCGCCACTGGCGACACTACCGGAGGCAGCGTGATGTTTCGTTCGGCAAGTCGTACAGAAGGCAAGCTCACGAGTGGTCCTTGGGTCGTTTGAGGTAAGCAACGAGTTGATCCGCTGAAGGGCCCGGTACTACTGTCACCAGCTCCCAGCCGTCTTGTCCCCAGGTGTCGAGAATGTGTTTCGTGGCATGAATGAGCAGGGGGACCGTGACATATTCCCATTGTGTTACTGATGTCTGCATATCTAAACCATACCGTTGGCTCGAGTGCATGTACGTGAGAGCTGTGCTGAACTAGCACGGCCGTGTCTCCTCAACGAGTGAGAAGTATGATGTGCTTTCGTAAGACTTAGCACAGCAAGAACTGCGCCAGCCAAGTCCCGAAATCGATGGTTCATCATCGGCGGATCTCGCCCCAACTCCTTCGCGATCATCCGCCCCGACAGCTCCGCAGCAATACCACGCGAAATCTCTTCCCGTTCTTCACCATTCAACACAACACCACGCGACATACCCAAACCCTGCCAGACAACCACACCCTCGCAACGCACTGACCACCTGACGCCGCCCAGCTTCAGCAAGTTCGATTACACAGTAGGCGCACCTCAAAAAATTTCCGCTACCAAGTACCTTGTAAGGGTCGATGTCGACGCGATCGTTTCAAGCAACGGCGAGAGTACGAAGCAAAAAAATACGAAGGAATACCCAGTGGTCAAACAAGACGGTGACTGGAAAGTCTGCCCGCAGGTTACTAAAAACAGCTAGACAGGCCGTCAGTCTTCGGCGATTCTACGAAACGCGGGTGTCCTACGCCGAGAACCTCGGTACTGTACGGGACAGCCAGTTTACCGGCTAAGCAGATGCGAGCAAGGAGACCAGCGTCATGACACAACCACCAAGCGGTGGCCCAGAGCAATCCCCTTCCGGTAGCGGGGATCAAGGCCGCAGTTCAGGTCCGCCGTCCTCCGAACAGCAGCCGGCGGACGCAGGTGGCTATGGCGTTCCCGCAAATCCGTATGCCCATGATCAACCTCAAGCACCGTATTCAGCGCCCGGAGCTCCAGCGCCCAGTTACCCAGCTCCGAGTTATCCAGCTCCGGGGGGAGTAAGCTCCGAAGGTGCAAGTGGGCCGCCTGCGCCTTACAGCGGGGCCACAGGCGGGACGATTCCTGGACCCTATGCTTCCTATCCTGGGCCGCAGAATCCCAACCTTGCCGCGGGCTACGGTTACGCGCCGGGACAGCCGCCCCAAGGCCAACAGGGCTACGGTCAGCAACCGTATGAACAGCAAGGTTACGGTCAAAACCCGTATGCACAACAGGCTTACGGCCAAAATTCTTACGGGCAGCAGCCATACGGCGCATACCCTCCAGCCAAGAAAAAAACCGGCTTGATCATAGGAATCGTGGTGGGTGTACTTGTACTACTGCTGCTCGTCGGAGGTGGCGCATTTTTGCTGCTAGGCAAGGACAAAGAGTCCAATTCCCCCGACAAGGCATCCAAGCAGGCCGTAGAAAACTTCGTGAACGCGCTCAAAAGCAACGATCTAGATAAATCAGCCAGCTATACGTGCCAAAAGCTCAGCGCCGATATAAAAGCTCAATCAAGTCTGCTGAACAAAAATAGTCGCTCGAGTTTGCTGGGCAAAGATACCAAGGTTGACGTCGGAGACGCCAAGAAAGTTTCCGACACGTCCTACGACGTTGATGTTTCGATTACACGTCAAAGCGGTCTTAAGAGAAATGCCCAAATCGAGGTAGTCAAAGAAAAAGATAAGTGGCTGGTCTGCCGCTTTAAGTCCGGCGCTTCCAGCTCGAGTGGGGCAGAAGTCCCAGAGGCTCCTGGTATCTCACCCGGCGGGGGTTACCCTGCTCTACCACCACCCAGTGGGGGCTACTCCGGGGGGAGTTACCCTGCTACTCCCCCCGGCGGGAGCTACCCGAGCGTGGCGCCGCTTTCTTCATCCGGCGGAACTGACTACCAGTACTAGCTGGGTCAAGGGTAAGCGAAATTGGGGGCTAAGTCCCGTGACTATACGGACTATTCTGGAAGACTGCTGGGCGGGAGTAGCTCATGCTGAGCACGTGCAGTTGATAGCAGATTCCACCATGATGTGACTTTAGGGCTTCGCCGCAGCAGGGAGCGCCTCTCGCGCTCAGTCATCCCACCCCACACGCCAAACTCGATTCGGTTGTCTAACGCATCGGCTAAACACTCGCTGCGAACCGGACAGCCAAGGCAAACTGCCTTTGCGCGATTTTGTGCCGAGCCTTGAACAAACAACGCGTCTGGGTCAGATGAGCGACATGCTCCCTTCGATGCCCAGTCCACAATCATGCCCACGGATTCACCGTGCGTGGCACGTGTTTTGTACATTAGGTCCCCCCCGTCCCAGCGCAACCCGTAGATTTGCAACGGGAAGGCACTTCCAGGTCTCAGACGCTACAAAGAGGACATCCCAAACGGCAGCAGCCGATCGCACAGAACTTACCTAGCCGTCTGCGGAGATCGTCATCCGAACGGAGGAAGCGATGCAGCTCAGGGCATAAATGTGGCGCCGCACACAGCGGTACGCGTTTTGCACAGTTTCAGCGACTCGTTGGCCAATCTGCGCTCGGCCTGCTATCTCGACTGCGGACGTGCACAGTGAAGTTCAGCTACGATTGCGGCGTACAGTTTTCCGCAAAGGACTAGCTAGGACCGACTCAACAGCCTGACGGCTAGAGATCAAAGCAGAGACGAGTGACCACGTGGCCGAGCAGTACGAATCAGGCACCCAGACCAAAGCGCCGCCCCCATCGTCTGGGCGCAGCCGCCCCAAACTTGACACCAGAAAATTTGGCCCACTGGTCACCCTGGCAATGTGCGGATTAATTGCCGGATTACTTGCTGCCGCAGCCGCCTTTCCCGTGGTGGGAGTGACCGGCCTCACCGCCAAGGCGGCCTCAGACGCTTTCCAAGCCTTACCCAGTAAGCTTAAATCAGCGCCGATTCCACTGACTTCCATGCTGTACGCCGCCGATGGCTCATACATCACCTCGTTCTATGAACAGAATCGAGTGTATGTAAAATTAGCTGACGTCCCCCCAATAATGCGTAATGCAATAATTGCCACTGAAGATCAGCGGTTCTTTCAACACGGCGCCTTCGATGGCCCAGGTGTAATTCGGGCCTTATTGGCTAACCAAAGCGCGGGAAAGATTCAACAAGGAGCTTCAACGCTCACCCAACAGCTCGTAAAAAACATCCTTCGATACACGGCTGAAAACGAAAAAGAGGATAAAGCGGCCGTCGCCGACACTCCCGCCCGTAAAGTGCGAGAGCTGCGCTATGCCATAGCACTGGAAAAGCAGCTGAAGAAAGAAGAAATCCTCGAGCGTTACCTCAACATTGCGTACTTTGGCAACGGTGCCTACGGTGTTTACGCGGCAGCGCAGACTTACTTTTCTAAGGAGCCTAAAGATCTCACCCTCGGAGAAGCGTCACTTATTGCTGGAACGATAAAAAACCCAACCCTATATAACCCATTAAACGAAGAAAATACTAAAGCCAAGGAACGCCGAGACTACGTATTAGATCGAATGGGAAGCCTGAATTACGCCACCCAGACTGATGTAAACGCCGCTAAAGCCGACGCGATAAAACTCAATCCGAAGACTATGCCGAGACAGTGCGAAAATGCCCAGAACCGAGAGTCTTTTGGCTTTTACTGCGGATGGTTTGTGGAATGGTTCAAGCAAAATAAAGCATTCGGTAAAACTCGACAGGAGCGCGAGACCCAGTTGCAACGGGGAGGATACCACATAACCCTAGCGCTAGATCCTAGAATTCAGGAGGCCGCAAGGAAGTCGATAGACAACCAGGTCTCCCCCAACAATCCTCAGGCGCTCGGCGAGGTTGTTGTTGAGCCTAATACTGGCCGAGTAAAAGCCATGGCGATCAACCGAACCTACAGTATAGCGCCCAATCCCGGCGGCAGAAAATACCCTAATTCTACTATTGCGCTGCTATCTGGCACGTCCGCGTCGGCGGGATACCAAGCGGGATCGACGTTCAAGATGTTCACCATGGTCGCCGCGCTGGAAAAGGGTATACCCCTGAGCATTAGGATCCATGCGCCATACCAATATGTATCGAAATACATCGATTCGCCAGGCCCGGCTACGTGTTTACAAGGAGGCATACCTCACTATTGTCCGAACAACGAAAATCATTTCATGACAGGCACACATACCATGTGGTCGGGTTTTGGTGAATCGGTCAACACATTTTTCGTGCAGTTGGAAGAAGACGTCGGAGTCAAAGCCGCGGTAGATGCGGCCGAGAAGCTGGGCGTGACATTCAGGGCTGACGAGGACCTAAGAAACAAGGCACACCCCGAAAATTGGGGCTCATTCACGCTGGGCACCCCGCAGGTGAGCCCGCTGGACATGGCTAACTCCTATGCTACGTTGGCCGCTCGCGGCAAGCGCTGTGAGCCAACTCCGTTGCTGAAAATCACTGATTCAGCTGGGAAGGAGCTTCCCTATGCTCAAAGCACCTGCTCGCAAGTGATTCCACCAGAAGTGGCTGACGCGGCCAACGACGCGGCAAAATGCCCAGTCGGAGGCACCGCTACCGGCAAGTGCGTAAACTCCCAAAGCGGCGTGACCGCGAGGGACATTACTGGCGCCCTGAAGCGTCAGGTGGCTGGCAAGACCGGTACCACCGATAACGAAAAATCCGCATGGTTCATTGGATATACGCCGAATATGGCGGCCGCGGTTTTCCAGGCCAATCCGGATGAGCCCAACACCAGCGTCGGGCATACACGCAGCCCGCAAGAGGTATTCAAAAGCACTATGCCGGTCGCACTGCAAGGTCTTCCGAACGAAAACTTCACGCCGCCGGAAGCTAGCCTTGTACAAGGAGAGTCCGAAACCGTTCCTCGGGTGGTGGGCTCAGAGCTGGAAAGCGCTAAAGCGACTATCGTGCGGGCCGGTTTCACTGCGAACGTCAGTCCAGATCGAGTCGCCTCCGATGCCCCGGAAGGGCGCGTTGCCCGCACCGATCCAGACGGGGGAGAATCCGCTCCAAAGGGCTCGCCGATAACCATTTACCTCAGCAATGGTGAGCAATCGGCGCCCACACAGGCCGCACCGTCAGACTCCGTCCAGCCGGGTGAGCCCGACATTCCTAATTTCCCCAACGATGCTGGGGGCCCCCAGATATCACACCCACCTGGTCGTCAAGGGCGGGGTCATCATGGACCACGCTTTGGGCCAGGGAACTGAAATGGCGATGAGGTCTCGTCGCGGCCGCGTCGCGCTGTGGTTGGCCGAAGGTCTAGTTGGTGTGGCCGCAGTGGGGACCGCGTATTACGCCACAGTGATTGAACCGCGGTCCTGGCTGCTGCGCAGACTAGACGTACCGGTGCTGCCGCCAGACAGCGAACCGTTTCGGATCCTGCACATTTCTGATTTACACATGCTCGCGCGCCAGCACGGCAAGCAGGCATGGCTCCGAGGCCTAGCTGCACTGGATCCGGATCTAGTTGTGCTGACAGGCGATAATCTAGCGTCTGAAGACGCGGTGGATAGCGTGCTACACGCGCTGTCGCCGCTAGCTGAACGCCCTGGTGCATTTGTGTTAGGTAACAGCGATTATTACGGACCCGTCCCTAAAGGGCCATGGCAGTATTCTTCTACCGCCTCCACAAGCTCGGCTGCTTTAGGCGGCCGCGGGGGCACTCCTATGCCGACTCAGGAACTCTGTAAGGCGCTGAGGTCACTAGGTTGGTCGGAGCTAACAAACCAACGCACCGTCATCGATGCGGGTGGCCGCCGAGTCGAACTATCCGGCGTAGACGATCCGAGCCTGGGGCGCGATGATTACGCCGCTGTGGCCGGCAGGATTGATGCTTCAGCTGATCTGCACATCGGGCTCACCCATTCGCCGGAACCGGATGTGGTGACGAGTTTTGTTGCAGACGGTTTCGAGTTAGTACTGGCCGGTCATACTCACGGTGGTCAGGTGCGAATTCCTGGTTATGGAGCCGTGGTCACCAGCTGCGGCATTGACCGTCAGAGGGCGCGCGGCTTGCATCGTTGGCGCGGGAACAGTTTCCTACACGTAAGTGCCGGCATTGGAACCTCACCGTATGCGCCCGTTCGATTTGGCTGCCCTCCCGAGGCGGTCATGCTGACCTTGGTGTCGGCTGCCTCGATCGTTACTAAAACGGCCCTGCAGTAGCCCCGGTTAGTTTCACCCAGCAGTTGCATCTGGGGGCCGGACTCATGGGCTAGACTCAGCGGTACTGGCAGGCAGTTGTATTGTCGGCAACACGCGCAGCGTGAGGGACGTCGAGTCCCGAACAAAGTGTGCATAACTCAACAACGGGGTGTGGCGCAGCTTGGTAGCGCGCTTCGTTCGGGACGAAGAGGCCGTGGGTTCGAATCCCGCCACCCCGACACTGTGATGTCTCGGGACATGGTTCATTGATGTGTCGGGTCATGGTTCATAGCTTCCTGCGTTAGCGCGGGGGGCTATGGCTGTTTTTGGGGTTGGTCGTCGCGGGTGGGTCGTCGGTGCAACGGGTTCCGCGCGGCGGCAGGGTCCGGTCGATGAGGTATGCGACCTCCGCAGCCAGTGAGCAGGGGCTGTGAGCAGCAGCGGGGTGACCCTCACCGGCGAAGGTGAGCAGGTGGCCGTTTTCCAGAGTGGCGGCAAGGGTGACGGCGTCCTGGTATGGGGTGTCCGGGTCGCCGGTGGTGCCGACCACGAGAATTGGATCCGAGCCGTGCGCATTCCAGGGCCCGGCGTAGCGGCTGGCTCGTTTTGCCGGCCATTGCTGGCAAGCGTTAGCGTGGGAGTGGTCGTAGCCAGGTGGGCCATATGCGGCCATCGGCCCCATCCGAGGTGCCGCAGCGGCCGAGAGCGCCAGACGGTGACGCAAGAGCGGTTTGCTGGGCGGGTAAACTCGGTCGGCGCACTCTACCGAAACGTTGGCGGCGAAGAAATCCGACTTGGAACCGATGGAGTCGACGTACGATCCGCCGCGCTGCTCCGCAGCACTCAAGTTCTTGGCGATTCCTGGCCAGCCGGATCTGCCACCATCAAGGGCGGACATGACGCGGTAGGCCAGCGTTGCTCCGTTCGTGACCACTTTACCGTGGGCGTCACGCACTGGGTTGTTATCTAAACCCGACACCAACGTGTCGTAGGCAGCCACTGGATCGCCGTGCCCGAACGGGCAACCCGAGCTATCCGCACACCAGTGGAGGAAGCGGCGCAACGCCCCTTCTAGCGCGACGTACTGCCCATAATCGTATTCGTACGGATTGTTGGCGTATGCCTCGGGATCGTAGGCACCGTCAAGGGCCATCACTCGAATCCGAGTGGGAAAGAGGTTGGCGTAAACGGTGCCGATGAACGTCCCGAATGATACTCCGAAGTAATTAAGCTTCCTGTCGCCGACAGCAGCTCGTAATAGATCCATATCGCGGGCGACATACTCGGTTCCGATATAAGGCAGGAGATCACCACTGCGCTTCTGGCAGGCGGCGTTGAACCGCTCGGCGGCCCGCTGCCCGCGCTCGAAGGCTCCCGGCTGGACGCTCGCGGATACTCCCGCCCACGCCTGCTGGGTCTCCTCCGCGGTCATGCACGTGACATGCCCGCTGTCGGCGACACCTCGGGGGTCGAAGCCGACGATATCGAAGCGGCTAGCCAACTCCGCCGGAAATTTACTGACCACGATGTTGACAAATTCGGCGGCAGAGTCGCCCGGCCCACCGGGGTTGACGAATAACGAACCGATCCGGTGCTTGGAGTCGGTGGCGAGGTGGCGTTTGAGGTTCAACGAAAGAGAGCCTCGGCCCAGATTCCGGTAGTCGCGGGGAACCTGTGCGGTCGCGCACTGGAATCCCTTATCTCTATTAGTACAGTCCTTCCATGGCAAGGAGGGAACCTGCACACCATGCAGGCCGCCGGGAGGTGAGGCCTCCTCTGCCGCGCTCACCGGGACGGTAACTGCGGCCGACAAGAGTGCCGCGGCAAGTATTACGCCCGCTGCAGCGGTTCGGCAGTGGCCCCGGAGTCTGATCATGCGTGCCTCTCTCGACACTAGTCAATAGCCTTGTGCCGCATACACAGTGTTTGACCTGATTTTCAGTGGGAAGCCGACCTCTCCCTCATGCTGCGGCAAGAGCGGCTCGTGGTCGTCCCAACGTTGCGCACACCACTGCTGGTGGCACCGCACACCATTGGTAATGGAACCAATGCGCCCTCCTGACGACCTTCCCAGGAGCTACTCCTGTCAAGGGGATGCCAAAAGAGCCCAGCACGCAAGATCATACCTGCTCATCAGGCCCTACTCCGGCAACTTTCAGGTACTGGCACAGAACTATTATCCCGAACTTTGAAATCGGAAGGATGAGGTAGACGAGTGCCGTGGTGACCCTCTGTCGAACAGGCCGCAAGAATGTAGAGCGTAAGCGAGTCCCTGACCTGAAGGGAAATGGCCCGTCTTTAAGCACTGATGGCAGCTGAGTATAGAGAATGGGATGTCACGGTCACAACCTACGCCGCGCCTGTGGGGCAGCTGATCCTCCGCAAGAACAAATCGACGTGAAGGATGAGAGAATAGATTCATGTATTCAGAATTAGAGTCGGGGAGGATTTTGCGAGGCGCTTTCTCAGAGGCGGATTTCGATGATCCGGTTTCTTATTTTGGTCGCACAGGTGACGTCTTCCACGCTCTTAGCTTTGCATGGCTTTTTGGCCTAAGCTTGTAGAGTTACAGGGAGCGGTGTTCTTCGCACTGGATGGAAATGATGAGCAGGAGATCCGCAAGCGCTTATACACACCATTCGGTGATGCTCATCCTGAGTGGCCCGCTATGACTTGGCAGAATGCGGTAAACAGTTACAATAGATTCGAAGTTTCGCAGCTATTTTATGTTTGGCGTGAGCCGAGTGATCTGGTTTCTAGCGCATCGAAAGAACTGAGTCATTTTTTGGTTCAAACGTGGCAAGCTCGGCTACGTCGAGAATATCCCGACCTTGAGGTGCCGGACGGCTGGAACGAACAACGTCGATGTAGCCGGGATGGCTCGTCGGCCTCGATCATGACCATGCGGCGCCAAACCATCGACGCCCTCACTAATCGGTTGGGCAAGATCACCACAAGTTGAGAGCTCCACAGCAGGGCGCGGAATGGAGACAGCCAATGAGCACATCGGGTGTGTGGGTTGTAGTGGCCCTGGAAGGGCAGGACGTAACCCGCCTCACATCACGGTTTCATGCCGCGCTGACAGCTCACACCAGCGACCCCGAAGTCCGGGAACGTTGGCAGCGGTGGGCGGATGCACCTGAGCTGGTGACGGGTTATCGGCCAGAATCGCCCAATTCTCTACATCAAGTGCTGGACGAGGCGTCACTGTCGTTCCTCAAGCTAGACGACATACCCATCGCGCAGGCCGGGAGCCTGATCCACGACTGCTGGAACAGCGCCTACCAACAGGTAGATCCGGCTTGCATCACGGCCCGTAAAGCCAGCCCCGTGCTGGCGCTCTTCCACGGCCTTGGCCCTGAACGCGCCGCCAAAATTCCAGGCTGGTGCGGCAATTTTCTCCTCACACCGGCCGAATGTCAGGCAGCACTTGCCGATATCGAAACCATCCTCGCGCCCTATCAACCGCAATGGTCGCAGACGCTAGCTCGAATAAACTTCTGGCTGACCAAGGTTGGCGACGCCAACAGCGATGCCGATCAGATGACGAGCAAGGTGCTGGAATGCTGGCGTGCCGCCGCGGCCAAGGGATTAGGGTTGTGCGGCACCACTGACATGGTTTAATCGCGGCGTTTTTCAGTCAGGTCAGGGCCTGGCCTCTAACCGAGAGGTTGAGGGCAGGTGCGATAGCGAGGAGCTGGCGAGGAGCGACGGATCGCCAGTAGGAGGCGTCATGAAAACCGCGGCCGTAGAACACCTGATGCGGCGCGGACAACTGGCTGGCGAGGCGTTTGGTCGCCGTGTAAAACGGGTCGTCATTGCCGCAAGCAGCAGCGACCGTCAGAGGACTGAGAGCCGATAGCCGGCTGAAGATGTTGTTGGCCTGGAAGTCCTCGGGGTTGTCAAATGCCCCCGGAGCGCTCTGACCAGAGGTTAACCACAGAGCTGGGCTCGCTGGAGCGACAGCCTTGAAGAGAGAAGGAGCGCGCTCGGCGGCCAGCAGCGCACCATAACCACCCATTGACCAGCCCATGACGGCTCGGGGCAAGTCCCCGACTTTATCCTTGACCAACGGTAGAAATTCTTGAAGCAACATAGCCATCGCGTCGGTCCCGTCTGCGCGCCGGTGCCAATAGCTGTCATGTCCGCCATCGACGGCGGCCACTGCCAGCGGCAGACCCACGCTCGCAGCAATGTCAGGCAGTTGGAGGGTGTCGAACGCGTATCGATGATCCTCGTCTTTCCCGTGCAGGCATATTAATAACGCCTGGGGAGCGCGACCGTGAGCGGGGGTACTAAGCGTCCAGCCGACAGGGCCTTTCATGAAGCGGCTGGTCAAACCCCCCGCGACTTCCTGGGCCCCGCTCCGTGCGACGTGATGATCAGGACTGCTCACGAGTCCCAGCCAATGGAGCGCTCTACGTCCGAGGCCCGAGTGGTATGCGACCTCACCGGCCACGACCGCTCCGCCTGCCAACCCCGCTCCCAGGAGAACACCACGTCGCGTCAGCATGATCGAATGAATACTACGCATCGCCAGAGCTAAACTACCTACTGGTGTTCTCGAAGCCTACGTTAACAACGTTCGGATCAGTAGCCGCGTCAAGGCAGTTCAGCAGTTGGTCGAGGCCGGCTTTCATCTGGGTGGTACTGAGGCGGAGTTCCCGGCGCTGGTGCAGAAAAAGCCCAGCGCCGACAACGGCCAGTAGTGCGTCAGCCAGGTAATTCGCGTGAATGTTCGGGCGAGCCTGAGTGAGCAGCAAGGCAAGATGTGCACGATGCGTTTGATACGCACCGCTGTGAAAACGGGCCTTGGGAGCATGGCATTCAGCGAAAAGATGCAGCTCGGCCTGGGTGTCGAGCCGATCAATGTAGGCGTGCAAAAAAGCCCGGATCCGTGCGATCGGCGGAGCTCCAGGGCCTAACGGGGGTGACCCAAAGAGAAACTCCTGCTGAAAACTCCGCTCCCCATGGTCGAGAAGGGCGTAGGCGAGACCAGCGCGGTCTTTGAAGCGCCGATACACCGTGCCGACGCCGACGCCCGCCTGTGCGGCAAGTCCGTCCATGGACAGGGCAGCTACACCCCCGGAGGCCACGATCGTCTGAGCTACTGCGAGAAGAGCATGTCGATTGCGCGTCGCATCCGATCGCTCAACAACCGGCTGCCCGAGAACAGGCAGCATCACCCGACCTGAAAGCTGATCGTTACGAATTTCCACGGCTGTCGCACCTCCTGCGGCCGCCATTGTAGATGTTGAAACTATCAGAAAAATACCACAATCACTGTTGCAAACGGAGATTCTTCCGGTTAATCTAAACGGAGATAGTTCCGCTTAGACTAAATCAGGGAAAGGGTACTCAGATGCCTGTTGCCACACAACCGTTCACCGGCGTGTTCGTCGCCGATCCGGTGCATTCGTCGTTTGTATTCACCGTTAAGCACATGAAGGTCTCCCTTCCGTGCTTCATTCGAGGACGTCAGCGCTCGCGCTGTCGCCGATGAGCAGGGGATTCGATTCGAAGGGGCGGCTCGAGTGGAATCAATCTCGATCAAGAACCCGCCAGAATTCCGCCAGCACGTCCTTTACGGCGCCGACTTCTTGGATGCAACTAACTACCCCGAGATCACCTTCCGTTCCAACGATGTACAGCTGAACGAGGATGGCACCGCAACTCTGCAGGGCGAGTTGACTATCAAGGGGATCACCAAGCCGGTCTCGACTACTGGTACCTACCAACCACTAGTCGAGGACCCTTTCGGAGGAACACGCACCGCCCTCGAGTTCAGCGCGGCCGTCGACCGCCGCGATTGGGACATGAGCTGGCAAGCGCCGCTACCCAAAGGTGGAGACGCGCTCGGCTATAACGTGCAGCTGAGTGCACACGTTGAGCTGGTTAAGGAAGGCTAGCCATGGTCATCTTAGGTCTGTGCGGAAGCCTTCGGCAGGGCTCCTACAACCGGCGGCTACTCAAAGTGGCTGAAGCAAAGCTGCCCGTGGGTGAGACTCTCGATATCTTCGAGGGTCTCACCCAGATCCCACCGTATAACGCGGACAATGTGGCACCCCAAGCCGTGAAGGCGCTGCGTGACGCGATCATCGCAGCCGACGCGGTCTTGATTGCCACCCCGGAGTACAACTCCTCCGTTCCTGGACAACTCAAGAATGTCCTGGATTGGGCATCACGGCCCTTCCCGGACAACTCGCTGCGCAACAAGCCGGTAGCGGTGATAGGTGCCTCTACAGGCTTGTTTGGCGCGGTGTGGGCACAGGCCGAACTGCGCAAAATACTCACTACTATCGGAGCGGATGTAGTCGAGGGAGAGCTCCCCGTTGGCCAAGCTCACGATGCCTTCAACGAGGATGGAGACCTGGCCGATCCCGACCTAGCTTCAGCGCTGAGCGACCTCATCAACCAGCTGTTGCATAAAGTACCTGTCAAAGCCGACGCAGCTGCAGCTGCTCGTAGCTGACGTGAAGATTCCGAACCGCGAGCGCTTACGGCATGGTGCACGATTGCAAGTTACTGCCATCATCGTCGATGAAACGACCAGATCAGCGGCAGCGCGTTTTTGCCAAGTTAAGAGAACTTGTGCAAAAATTTTTATCGTGCACCACCTCGTTAATCAATCGAAAAATGCGGATTATGAATCACACCCAGCGGACTTCCCGACGGGGTGCGCACCACCGCGACGCGGATGCCGCCCCCAACGTCTTTGGCCGCTGTGTGTTCGGTAGCACCGTCGGTAAGTAGCTGGGTCACAGCGGCGTCCACATCCGCTACGCCCCAATACGTGATGGGACCGTCCTCGGGTAAGCCGTTGGGGTCGAGCGCAAGCTCATATCCGGCGACATTGAAGCCCACGTAGAAAGGCTCGTCGAAATACGGTTCCTGTCCAAGCACTTGCGTCCACCAACGCTTGGCTATCTCCAGGTCAGGTGCCGGGTAAATTACGCTCCGCAAGCCCAAAAAAGCCGCTGCTCCACCTGTCATAGGCACAGCCTGCCATAAGAACAACTGGCCCGGTGCCTAGTGTCGTGTAATCGATATCGTCGTTCGTCTGCTGGCGCTCAGGCGGATTTTGATCTTTTGGTAGCGTGATGGGGCAGTGTGGGGTGGAGACTGACGGTGCATCTGGACTGACTTCCCTGTTCACGAATGCCGGCCCACCACCTCACACACATTGTTGAGGCTTACGGTAGCTACGTGCTGATTAGCGCCAACTTTGTACGAAGCGCGGCCTACGCCGTTCGATGTGTGCTCGCCGAACGCAACTCGAAGCTGGCCCTTGACTACGCCGGCTACCTCATCGCAGCACAACGGGACATAGAGCGCAGGCTTGGCGTCGCTATGCGTCACGAATCGGTAGCGATCACCGAACTCAGACAGCGTGCCCAACTCCAGCTGGCTGACTGCGTAGCCAACCATGCACTCGCGCTCCTCGGTGCACGCCACCGCGAGATCGCGCTGCGGCGGCAGGCCGCACATCGCGGCATCACCACGCTGATCGAGTGGGCTCAGCAGCGCAACGATCCGACGCAGAGCATGCTGGCGCTGTTTGAACAATGGATCATCAACGGCCATCCACTGCATCCGGCCGCAAAAGTCCGGTTAGGCATGAGCCCCGTCGAAGTTCTAGCGACGTGCCCGGAATGGGGCAACACTGTCGAGCTCCGCGTTGTGGCATTGCATCACACTGCCGCGCAGGAGTACGGCAGCGCTATAACGCGATCACCCGCGCAACAGCGACCGTTGACCAACCTACTGTTGCGCGAACACCCGCAACTGCGAGCTGCCGTTGTTGCCGAGTGCGGGGCCCAACAAAGTTTCCAAGACAGCGTTACGCTCCTACCGGTGCATCCTTGGCAGGCCGACCATGTGTTGCCGGGGCGCTTCGGTCGCGAACTCAATGACGGCACGCTACGGTTCCTACCGGTGCACATTCCAGCGCGGCCGTTGGTGTCCTATCGGACCGTCATCCCGTTGGCCACGCCGACCGCGCCTCATCCGAGCCATCTCAAGACCGCGTTGAGCGTTCAACTCACCAACGCACTGCGGGGTGTCTCACCGTCCGCCGCCCACAACGGGCCGCAGGTCTCACGGCTACTCGAGGAGATCCTGCGCCGCGAGCACCATTTCGGCGGTCGCTTAGAGGTACTGGCCGAACCAGCGGCAGCACACTTTCAGTCAGCTGAACCGCAGACAGCAACCAACGCACAGGCCTTGCAGCGTGCTAGCTCCGAGCTGGCGGCGCTAGCACGGAGCAATCCCGAGCTCGACCTTGGCGAGGGTGAGCTGCTACTTCCCGCCGGTGCGTTCACCGCGCGCTCGCCGCTGTCGAACCAGCCAGTTCTGGCAGAGCTGCTCGACACCCTGTGTGCCGCAAACCCGAACGCGGTTGTGCTCAGCAACCGCGCAGATGCGGCCAGGTACTTCACTTACTGCTATGCCAACGTCTGCGTTCCACCACTCCTGACGCTGCTCACTCGCTACGGTGTGGCGCTAGAAGCACACGGAGAGAACATGCTGCTGGTAATCCGGGCTGGAGAACCGCAGCGCTGCGTTGTACGCGATTTTGGCGGCGTGCGAATTCATTCCCAGCGGCTGGCCGAACAGCAGCTACACATACAGCTATTGGCCGGCAGCGTGATCGCCACCAGCGACGACCACGAACTGCGCCATAAGCTGTATTTCGCACTGTTCGTCAACGAACTCAGTCAACTGATTACCTGCCTATCTAGGCTTTCCGGGCTGTCTATCGCGCGGCTATGGCAGCCCTTTCGTGCCGCGGCTACACGCACCTTCGATGAGCTCGCGGCCGAACCGCGGACCCGGCGCGCCGCTCAGGAAGATGCCCGGGCGTTGCTGGAACAACCATGGCCATACAAGGCCATGCTCTCGATGTGGCTGCGCGGCGACGTCACCGATTACAGCTACCTGCCTACCCATAATCCGTTTGCCGTCACCTCAAGGGGGAACGCGTGACCCAACAACGCGCAGCCCACCCGCCAAGCGCAACAACCGACGAATCCGCAGAGCTGCTCTCGTGGGCCACGCAGCACGCGCCGCCACTGGCAGCAGCATTACCAACAGCGCTGACCCAGGCGCGGCTCATCGTTGCCAACAATCTAGCCGCGGCACTACAGCGGGAGGGATTTGGCGGTGACGTATCGCTCACCACAGCACACGACGTTGGATTTGCCAGAGCTGTGCTACTTCAGGCCCACTGGCGCGGAGAGCCACTCATCGACCCAGGCTCATTGCTGGCTGAACATCCCGCGCTGCGGGGAGCGTCTGACTATCACGCGGACGTCTCCAATGCCGTCGCCCATCTCGGGCTCACTTTGGCTCGGCACGCTTCGTTGGGCGGCCCCCCGCACCTCGAACTCGCTGACTACCTGGCGACGGGGGCATCAGTGGCGAATCTGCTAGCCGACCAAGCGAACCTGCTCGGCCACAACATCCATCCACTAGGACGGTTACGACGTGGTTGTAGTCCTAGCGACGCACTGGCCTATGCGGCGGAATGTCAGCCATCGGCTCCGGTGATGCTTCGCGTGGTAGCTGTCCGAAAAGACTGCGTTTTACGAAGCCGAGCAGCCGGAAACAACGTGCAGCTCGACGAGCTACTACTCGCCGATTTCCCCGCGATTGCTAACGAGTTGGTGCAACTACGCGCACCGCACAAGTACGCATTAATTCCCGTTCACCCGTGGCAGTACGACAACGTACTGCGGCACAGCTTCGCTGAAGAGCTGAGCTCGGGGACGATCGTTGTGTTCACGTTGCGGCTAGCCGCAACGCCCACCACATCCATGCGCACTCTCGTGACCACGCCCGGGGCAACCGGCAGATGCTGGGCGATCAAAACCGCGCTCAACATGCGCCTCACCTCGACCCGCCGCGATATCTCGGCGGCGACCATCGCCAACGGACCCCGCGTCAGTAGCGCGCTCGCTGCCATCGTGACAGCCGACCCGTGGTTGCGAAGCCGAGTCAGCGTCGTTCGTGAAGTCGCCGGAAGTTGCTGGCATCCAGCGCGTCCCGAGACAGATCCAGCTCGGGCTCGCGGACTCGCGGCGCTACTGCGCGAGGATCTAGGCCGTTACGTACAGCCTGGGCAGCTAGCGATCAGGTGTTCCTCGCTAATGTCGGGTCCACCGAGCTCGCCGCACCAGCTGCTGGCTAGCATCATCGACCGTTTGGCGCAACGCCGAAACTGTACAATCAGAGCAGCTGCGAGGATATTTCTGACCCAATACGCGGACTACTTCGCGACCAGCGCGCTGGTGCTGCTGTCAAGTTACGGGGTAGGACTGGAAGGTCATCTACAAAACACCGTGTTAGTACTTGACGGCGATGGAGCACCCGCACGGGTACTGTTGAGCGACTTCGGCGGCATACGGCTGCACCTGCCCCGGCTAGCAGCCGCTGGCTATCAGTTGCACCTGCATCCCGACTCGATTACCGCGCACAGCCAGATCGATATAGTGCGCACCAAGGCCTACTACGCGTGCCTGCAAGCGAACCTGGCACAGTTGGTTCTTGGTTTGGCCACCGACTGTCAACTGCCGCCCGACGAGAGCTGGCAGTTGATCTGGCATCAACTAGAACAAGCTTTCGATTATTTGGCTCATATCCCCTTGAGCGCAAAAAACGCAGCATCTGACCGCGCCGCACTGCTTACTCCTACCGCCGCGCAGCGCGCATTTGTGACTCCTGTGCTAACGCCGACGCGGTTCTCAACCGGCAGCTCAGCCGGCGGCGAACCGTATATAGAAGTACCCAACCCGCTACACGACACGGCTCGAGTACGCAATAAGCTGCATAGCCATGATGAACAGCGACAGGATCCGTAAAATCGGTGTGGTGGTCTTAGTGGTCGCCTTGGCTGCCGGAGGCGCAGCCACAGCTATCGGCGGCTGCTCGAAAGCACAGGCCGCCCCTCGGGAGTCAACGGTTAAGGTCCAACACTAGCCAAGCTCTTCGGCCACCAGCTCAGCGATCTGAGCGGTGTTCAAAGCTGCCCCCTTACGCAGATTGTCTCCGCACACGAACATCTCCAACCCATGCGGGTCATCAAGGTGTCTCCGCAACCGACCTACCCATGTCGGATCGGTGCCCACTACGTCTGCTGGAGTCGGGAAATCCCCCAGCGCGGGATCGTCGTAGAGCACCACCCCGGATGCGTCAGCAAGCACCTGTTGGGCTTGGGCCTGGCTTACCTCACGGTCGAACACCGCATGTATTGCTAACGAGTGACCGGTCACCACGGGCACTCGCACGCAAGTGGCGGTCACTTTCAGTTCTGGAAGCTGCAAGATTTTCCGAGTCTCATTACGTACTTTGAGCTCTTCGCTGGACCACCCATTCTCTTGTAAAGAGCCGGCCCAGGGCACTACGTTAAGCGCCAGTGGGGCCGGGAACGGCCCGTCGGTGTCTCCGATAGTTGCCCGCAGATCTCCAGCTCGAGTACCAAGTTCGAGGTTACCCGCGACCTTGACCAACTGATCCCGCAGCGCGTCCACGCCCGCTTTTCCAGCTCCTGAGGCCGCTTGATACGACGCCAACACCAGCTCCTGTAACCCAAACTCTCGATGCAGGGCACCCACCACCACGATCATCGACAGTGTGGTGCAGTTGGGGTTAGCGATGATGCCGCGTGGCCGGTTGCGCGCCTGTTCCGGATTGATCTCAGGTACGACGAGCGGCACATCCGGCTCCATACGGAATGCCGCCGAGTTGTCCACCACCACGGCCCCGGCCGCGACAGCAACCGGTGCCCACTTCGCGGCAAGCTCGTCAGGAACATCGAACATCGCCACATCGACACCGTCAAAAACCGCTGACTCTAGTAACTGCCCTTCTACCTGCTTGCCGCGAAGTGTGAGATTACGACCGGCCGAACGACGTGATGCGATCAGACGAATCTCACCCCAGCAGTCTTGCCGTGACGAGAGCACCTGAAGCATCACCGCACCCACGGCACCAGTAGCACCCACTAATGCCAACGTCGGTTTGCGCGTAGTCATGCTCATCTCCCCGTTCCGGCATACACTGGCGCTTCTTCGGCCGCACCCAGTTCAAATGCCTCGTGCAGCGCACGCACAGCCACATCGAGATCGCTTTCTCGACACACCACTGAGATGCGGATCTCAGAGGTGGAGATGATCTCAATGTTCACACCCGCGCCAGCTAACGCTTCACAAAAAGTAGCTGTCACGCCGGGATCAGCCCGCATTCCGGCGCCTATCAGAGACAGCTTGCCAATCCGCTCATCGAAAGTCAGCTGGGTGAACCCGACCGTGTCTTGCGCTCGCTGCAGTGCTTGTAAGGCTGCGGGACCGTCGGCAATCGGCAGCGTGAATGAGATATCGGTGCGAGCAGCCTCAGGTGCAGCGACATTCTGCACAACCATGTCGATGTTGATATCGGCAGCAGCAACGGCACGAAAAATTACCGCTGCCGCACCTGGTGAATCCGGCACTCCGCCGACGGTAATCTTGGCTTCGCTGCGGTCATGGGCGACCCCGACAATAATTGCTTGTTCCACAGCAAGCTCCTCAATAGAGCCAGTCACAAGAGTGCCCGGCTTATTAGAATAGGACGATCTGACGCGAATTGGCATACTGTTGCGACGGGCATATTCCACTGACCGCAGGTGGAGCACCTTAGCCCCGCACGCGGCAAACTCCAGCATTTCCTCATACGTCACCGTGTTCAGCCGTCGCGCGCGCGGCACAATACGTGGGTCTGCGCTGTATACCCCATCTACGTCGGTGTAGATCTCGCATACGTCGGCCGCAAGCGCGGTAGCCAGCGCGACAGCGGTGGTGTCGGAGCCGCCACGCCCTAACGTCGTAATGTCCTTAGTGTCTTGCGCCACTCCTTGGAAGCCCGCCACGATCGCGACAGCGCCTTCATCCAAAGCTCCTCGGATCCGACCGGGAGTTACATCGATAATGCGCGCCTTACCATGCGAAGAAGTAGTGATCATCCCAGCCTGAGAACCGGTAAATGATCGGGCGTCAAATCCGAGCGTGTGGATAGCCATCGCTAGCAGCGCCATGGAAATACGCTCGCCAGCAGTAAGCAGCATGTCGAGCTCGCGACCCGGTGGAAACGGTGTGATCTGCCTAGCAAGCTCGGCGAGGGAATCTGTAGTGTCACCCATCGCCGAGACCACGACCGCAACGTCGTCGCCGTTTTTTCGCGTTGTAACAATCCGCTCGGCCACTGCCTTAATCCGTTCGGCATCAGCTACTGATGAGCCGCCGTACTTTTGAACTATTAACCCCACCGTCTTACTCCCGTGCAGACGTGCCGAAACTGAATCATCATGTAAAGATTCCCGACACCGCGTGAACCCCAGCTGAGCTGATTGTTTACTAAGTAGACTAAAAGTAACCTATTTTCCCAGACCAAAGGCTTTACTGGCCTGATTACTTTTCGATCTCCTTATTAACCTGCCGAATACATAGAGGTGTGAAACATCGTTACTGCTCTAAGCTTTGATGGTGTGACCGTGCCTCAGATGCCTCACACTACAACCGATGCGGGTAATCGTAACGACGCTGATAGCGAACTCGCCAGCTACGCCGCGGCGACCAGCGGCAAGCTGGGGGCTTACAGCGCGCCCACAAACACTGCCGAGCTCGGCTCACACCGACGCAGCTGGGGGCCCCGCCAACCTAAGAACAAGCTACGGTTGCGGCGGTCCATCCGAGCCAAGATGATGCTGATCCTGCTGCTGCCCATACTTGCCATCGCGCTACTAGGCGGTGGTCACATCGTGCAACTGTGGTTGGGGGCCGCTTCAGCTGCGCAGGTGAACCAAGTTGCCGCATTAAGCGCGCGCGCCAACGAACTCGTCGGCGCGCTACAAGCCGAGCGCGCCGCGGCGGCAACGATACTTGCCGGAAACCTCACGGCTTCCGACGCTGATTTCACTACTCGGCGCAACACCACAGGTACTGCGGCGCGCAAGTTCTCTAGCTCTGCTGCTGACCTGAGCAACACGGCACTCTTTTCAGGAGCTATAACCAGAGCGCAGCGAGCGGTCGACTCCGTGACTTCGCTCGCCCGAGAGGTCGAGCATCGCAGCCTGAACAGCAGCCAAGCGGCCACGCGCTACAGCAGCGCAATCAGCGCAGTGCTGGCCGTTACCGATCGTGTGGCGCGCAGCGCCGCTACTCCTGAGCTCGCTAACCGGCTACGCAGCGCCGCCTTGTTCTCTCATTACGGCGAAGCCAGCTCGGCCGAGGGCTATCTGCTCTACACCGCCGCTGTTGGTAGCGGCTTCGACCCAGAGACTTACCGGAACTTTCTTGCAAGTTTGCGTGATCAACAGGCGTATCTAGAGCAGTTCGAACAGATTAGCAATCCAACAGACCAACGTCTGGTAGAACAGCAACTGAACCGATCTCAGCTAAGCGGCCTAATCGCCACCCAAACAGCCGCCGTCGGCAGTGGGCCATCCGGCGAGCTAAACATCAACTCTGACGAGTGGCTAAGTGCTGCCAGCACCAAGGCCAAAATCGTTAACACTGTGCAACGACGCCTAGCTGATCGGTTATCCGATAGCAGCTCGGCCGAGAGAATCCGGCAGCTGCTCTACATGGCTGGCGTTGCGCTGCTAACACTAGGGCTGATCGCACTCAGCGCACTGATCTCACTCCGGGTTGCCCGCTACCTGGCGCATTCGCTAGGTGCACTACACAGCTCCGCCCTCAATGTGGCTCAGCAAAGCCTACCGGCGTTGGTCGAGCAGCTTCACGATATTGACGGCGCGCGGGGCAGCGCGCCCAGGATCGCGCAGGTGCATGCGGCAGCGATCGCGACGTTAGATCAACAGCTGACTGCTCGTGCAGGAGACGAGATAGGCGATGTGGCATGTGCGTTAAACCTGGTGCATCGCGAGACTATCGACATCGCTGTGCAACAGGCGCAGCTGCGGCTCTCAGTTGCGGCTACTTTCATTAACCTTGCGCGCCGGAGCCAGCTGCTGGTGGATCGGCTTATCGGCCTGATTGACAAACTAGAACACAGCGAGCGTAATCCCGACCGCTTGGCCGAGCTGTTTCAACTAGACCATTTGATCACCCGCATGCGACGCAACGACGAAAACCTGTTGGTGCTCGTCGGAGCCGAGGGAGGCCGTCGATGGACGCACACAGCATCGTTGCAGGACGTGCTGCACGCCGCTACCGCTGAGATCGAGCAATGCACCCGAGTGAAGATTGGCAACGTGGTGCCGGTTGCCGTCTGCGCCCACGCGGTGAGCGACGTCGTGCACCTGGTGGCAGAACTGGCCGAAAATGCCACTACATTTTCCCCGCCTCAGACTGACGTCATCCTGCAAACCCGCATCTCGCGCGGCGTTGTCGTCCTCGAGCTCACCGATAGAGGAATTGGCATGTCGCCCCAGCAGCTTGAGGAGCTCAACGAGCGTCTACGTTCACCGGGCGCAATGGATGCAGGCGCCTCTCGCATGATGGGTTTGCATGTGGTAGCCAAGCTAGCGGCCCGACACGAGATAGCGGTGACTCTGAAGCCAACCAATCCTGTTGGCACCGTTGCCGCAGTGACACTTCCAGCGACGTTACTTCAGGCCCCAGACGTTGGAGGTACAGACGTTGGAGGTACAGACGTTGGAGGTACAGACGTTGGAGGTACAGACGTTGGAGGTACAGACGTTGGTGAGGCAAAAGTTGGTGGTACAGAAATTGGCGGGACAAGCGAAGCTGCGGAGCCACATGAAATGACAATGCCTGCGGCTGACGCATTCGACTCGGCCGCTTGGGCCCCAGCGGAACTCTTCATCCCGCCACCGCCCAGTGCTATTCAAGAGAAAGTAGCTCCATGGAAAGTGCCCCTTGAGGACGAACAGTCCACCGAACTGGTGAGAGTGACTAGTAACGACGAACAGTCCACGCAATTTGTTTCGCCAGCTACGGTCGACGACGAACAGTCCACTGAATTTGTTTCACCAGCTACCGTTAGTCGAAGTCAGTACCACGATCATAAACATTGGCGGTACGGCGAGCTTGCCAATCACGAAACCCCGGTCGACGTCACGCTGTCAATTTTTGAATCTATCGAGTCCAAATGGTTCCGCGAAGTACCAGCCGAGAGTGAAGCTGCCTATAGAACAGCTAACCCTGAGCGGGCTGAGCAGCCGCTCAACCCAAGCTCGACAACAGCATCCGGGGTATTGGAGCAATCGATAATCACCACCAGGCCCTCTGTCAACCCTGACGTCAAACCCGCTGCTGGTGATCGTCAGTTACCCAAAGCGCCCAGTGCTACTACAACAGAAATCGCCAACGCCGCTTCACCGCTGGCTTCGGCAAATTCGCCAGTACGGGCGCGTTTTCCTATGTCTAAACTCAGCTCACCGACGGTGGGAAATTCCAGCTTGCCAACACAGATGCGGCCAGAATGGCAGTCGGCGGCCGACGTGGGATGGCAACGCGCGATCGTGGCAGTTACACCCCGCGCTGGGGGTTTAACAGCGGCGGGTCTACCTAAACGTGTACCCATGGCCAACTATGTGCCGGGCAGTGTTTGGACCCCGGAGCAGATTGCTGCGGCCGGAGCGCCGCTAGAACGCTCGCCCGAAGCCATCGGCGCAGGACTTGCCCGCTACCACAGCGGTGTAGAGCACGGCCGGCAGCTAGCACGTACCGGAAATCTAGGTAGCCCCGCCACAAACAACTCCTCGGAGGAGTACATATGAGCGCACCCATTACCCAGCCGTTACCCGGAGGCAACGGCTCCGATGTCAGTTGGTTAATCGAAAATTTTGTACAGCAGGTTCCCGGCATTGCGCATTCGGTTGTTGCCTCCGCCGACGGCCTCCTCATGGCCTCATCAGCGGCACTGCCGAGGGATCGAGCCGACCAGTTAGCTGCTATCGCCACTGGGGTGGCAAGTCTCACTCAGGGTGCGGCAACGGTATTTGAGGGTGGCAGAGTCAGCCAAACCGTTGTGGAGATGGAAAGTGGGTTCCTGATTGTCATGGCAGCTAGCGGCGGTTCATGTCTGGCGGCTTTAGCGTCGCAAAGTTGCGACATAGGCCAGGTTGGTTATGAGATGGCACTTTTGGTAGAGCGTGTCGGCGAGGTGCTCACCCCGCAGTTGCGCGCGCAAGCCGGTGCCTGAAGTGCCAAGTACCGCTTCCCCATACGGCTCGCGGCAGGACTGGTGACAGTGCGTTCGTCGATGAACATCGACGGTAGAATCGACACTTATTCTGTTGGAGAGTGCTCAGTGGAATCCGAAAGCTTTAGCTCAGACGCCTTTGATGCGCCTATCAGCAGCACGACAGCTGTCGGTACATCCGATGCGGCCAAAATCGTGATTGCTGGCGGCTTTGGCGCGGGCAAAACCACTTTCGTGGGTGCGATTTCAGAGATCCGACCTCTCACCACCGAGGGTCCGATGACAGCAGTAGCCAGTGGCGCCGATGACTCTGCAGCCACTCCAAACAAACACTTCACCACCGTGGCACTGGATTTTGGGCGGGTCACGCTAGACTCCGATGTTGTACTGTACTTGTTCGGCACGCCCGGCCAGTTTCGATTTTGGTTCATGTGGGATCAGCTCGCGCGTAACGCGTTCGGGGGCATCGTAATACTCGACACCCGCCGACTGGCTAATTGCTTCGCTGCGATTGACTTCTTCGAAAATAAAAATCTGCCGTACGTTGTCGCTATAAATTCCTTCGACAGTGTTCGATCACATAGAACAGATGAGGTGCGTGAGGCACTCACCATTGGTCCAAATGTTCCAGTGCTGAACTGCGATGCGCGGGATCGCGGCTCGGTGAAAGCAGTCCTTAATGCGTTGGTCGAGCACGTACTGCGGCTTCATAGCGGCGCACGCGTTGGAGCTTTGCGCGACCACACACTCGACGGAGCCGCCCACGTAGAGCGTCCACGTGCACCCCAACGCTGGTCAACGGCATGAACTCTTATCAATACCTCGATCCTTCATGGCTGCGGAGCAGTATTCACTGAACGTAGCCCCTGAGACGCCGTGCTTTCTAGACGGCCGGGGGCCGCTAAACGAAGTGCCGAACGGTGTCCCAACCAGGGTCGGAAGTCCAGACAACGTGTATGGGGCGCTGCTGTTGCTTACTCCACACCTCTACCTGGTCAGGTACCACGCCTTGGGCATAGGTGTAAAAATGCAACGTCATGCGATCAGGCAACATGGCTGAAGCCACCAGTACCGCCGAAGCTCCCAACAGCGCTACCAACCCCCGGGTCAGACCCTCCAGCTCGATCAGCTCGCCAGTATCGGGTTCAACTGGTACGAATGGATCGCCTGAGTCAGCGACGCTCGCGGACTGCTGGTACGGAAATTCAATCGTGCCGAGAAAATCAAACAGCGGATAGTCCAGCCGAGGCAGCGGAACCCGAACGTGAAGCCGAGCGCTACGGCCCTGCTCATCCACGCCTTCTAGCTGCGCCCAATGGACACCGTTGAACTCTTTAGCCAACGCCGCCACTGCGCCGCGTAGACCTGCCCCGTCGAGATCCTGCATAGCGTCACTGAAACGCACCTCGCCAATCCAGCGCTCGGTGTCATCCTCGCCGAGAATCCAATCAAGCAGCAAGAATGCTAACCGCAGCCGCTCGGCGTCCTCTAAATACGGCAGCGCAGCATGTGACACCGCGACGTGCAGGCGCCCACGGTCGGGGTCGACTTCAACGCCGAATCGTGCTTGCTGGGGGGAGATGGACCGATTGCCCCAAACGATCTCGCGACGCAGCGCGCCAGGGTTGGGCGGTCGAGCTGAGTAATACTCCCAGAATTCGTCATCGCCAGGTCCCGCCCGACGCCAACGCTCAGTAAGCGGACGCAGCTCCGGGGAACCCTCTGAGGTAAGCACTAAAGCGTGGCGGGCCAAAATTCCGTCCAGCAGCTCCCAGGTCAGATCGGGATGGATTGCGGCGAGTTTCTCCGAAAGCGCGCGCACCATTCGATTCGACAACGCGCGGCGACCACGTTTCGTACCATCGGCAGCAACGTTCGCTCCCTCGGTTTGAGCATCCTCGGTCGATAGCCCCTCGGCGATTTGCCCACACACACTTGGCCACCAAGCCCAAAACTCCTTGACCGCGGCCTCGGGGTCCCGTCGCCATCGCGCGAAGTTCACCACACGGTCGAGTCTGACGTATGACTGGCTCAGGTACCACACCAGGATCCTGGTCGAAACATCAAACACCCGTCACGTTCTATCCGCACGGCGGACCGTAAGCAGCAGAGGGTCGTCGCCGACATCAACTAGTACTTCATCACCGTCGCGAATATTTCCTGCCAGCAGCTCGCGTGCCAGTGGGTCCCCAATCGCCGATTGCACCAGGCGTCGCAGCGGCCGAGCCCCGTATGTAGGGTCGTACCCGTTGATCGCCAGCCATTCCCGAGCCGCTGGACTTACACGCAGCGCGAGCCGTCGCTGAGCGAGCCGCCGAGTCAACCCAGCGACCGCGATATCAACAATCCGTTCCAGTTGTTGCCCGCTCAGTTTGTTGAAGATGACGATGTCATCGAGCCGGTTCAAAAACTCCGGCTTGAAGTGCGCCCGCACCACTGACATCACGGTCTCCTTCTGTGCTCGACGCACAGCCGTCTCATCGGCGTCGACGAAGTCGTCGGCGAAGGCGGCGGAAGCGAGGTTGGAGGTGAGGATCACTATGGTGTTGCGAAAGTCGACGGTGCGTCCCTGACCATCAGTGAGCCGGCCGTCATCTAGGACCTGCAGCAACACGTCGAAAGTGTCGGGGTGGGCTTTTTCCACCTCGTCGAGCAGCACGACACTGTAGGGCCGGCGACGCACAAGCTCAGTGAGCTGGCCGCCCTCTTCGTATCCCACGTATCCAGGCGGCGCCCCGACCAAGCGTGCAACTGAATGCTTCTCGCTGTACTCGCTCATGTCGATACGGAGCATGGCACGCTCGTCATCGAACAGGAACTCCGCAAGCGTTTTAGCCAGCTCGGTCTTTCCCACCCCGGTAGGACCGAGGAACAGGAACGACCCAACAGGGCGATCGGGATCGGCCACGCCAGAACGAGCTCGACGTACCGCATCGGCTACCGCGATTACGGCTTCAGGTTGCCCGACCACCCGTTTTTCCAGCTCGGCCTCCATCCGCAGCAGTTTCGCGGTCTCACCTTCCATCAATCGTCCAGCCGGAATACCGGTCCAGGAAGCGACCACGTCCGCTACATCCTCGGGGCCGACCTCTTCTTTGACCATCGGTTCGAGGGACTCGGCGGCCGCTACAGCACCGGCCAGCTCTTTTTCCAAGGTGGGAATTGCGCCGTACAGCAGCTCAGAAGCCCGTTCAAGGTCATCTTCACGTTGCGCCCGCTCAGCCTGAATGCGCAGCTCGTCGAGTTCTTTCTTTACCTCGCCCACGCGGTTTAGGCCAGTTTTTTCGCGCTCCCAACGCGAGTTCAATACGGTGAGCTTTTCGCCTACGTCGGCGAGCTCCCGACGTAACGCGCCAAGCCGTTCCTTGCTGGCTGGATCACTTTCCTTTGCCAAGGCCAGCTCTTCCATCCGAAGACGATCAACCGCGCGCTGCAGCTCGTCGACTTCTACCGGTCGGGAGTCGATCTCCATGCGTTGGCTAGAGGCCGCTTCATCCATCAAATCTATGGCTTTGTCCGGCAGGAAACGCTGAGTGAGATAGCGATCAGACAGTGTCGCGGCCGCCACCAGGGCAGCATCGGAAATACGCACACCATGGTGAGCTTCATACCGTTCTTTGAGTCCACGCAGGATCGCGATGGTGTCTTCCACGCTCGGCTCACCCACAAAGACTTGTTGGAACCGGCGCTCCAGCGCGGCATCTTTTTCAATCCGCTCACGGTACTCATCCAAGGTAGTGGCGCCAACCATCCGAAGCTCACCTCGAGCCAGCATGGGCTTAAGTAGATTGCCGGCGTCCATGCTGGACTCTCCAGTCGCACCAGCCCCGACCAAAGTGTGCAGCTCATCGATGAATGTCACGATTTGACCGTTGGAGGCTTTGATCTCATTGAGTACCGAGGTGAGACGCTCCTCAAACTCACCGCGGTACTTGGCTCCGGCCACCATGGCACCCAGGTCCAACGCGACTAACCGCTTGTTACGCAGCGATTCAGGTACGTCGCCGGCGGCAATGCGCTGCGCCAAGCCCTCCACTACCGCGGTCTTGCCTACGCCGGGTTCACCAATGAGCACTGGGTTGTTCTTGGTTCGCCGAGAAAGTACTTGAATGACCCGGCGGATCTCAACGTCCCGACCGATCACGGGGTCGAGCTTTCCATCTCGAGCCTGTTCGGTGAGATCAAGACCATATTTCTTTAGCGCCTGGTATGTACTTTCGGGATCGGCAGAAGTGACACGAGCGTTGCTACCCCGAATAGTAGAAAAAGCATCAACCAGTGCGTCTGAGCTTGCGCCCACAGCGCGTAGCCACTCTGCGACCGGCCCACCAGCCCTAGCTAATCCAGCGAGGAGATGCTCGGTGGAGACGTATTCGTCTCCGAGCGGGCGAGCCACCTGCTCAGCCGCCACAAATGTGTTGTCCAGCGCCCGAGACAACTGCGGCTGCGCCACTGTGTCACCGGCTACCCGCGGCAGCTGGTCGAGCCAGCGTTGTGCACGCTCACGCAGCGTTGCGGGTTCGGCGCCAATAGCCCGCAGCAGGTCAGCGGCGGTGCTACCTCCGGTGTCGAGTAACGCCACTAGTAAGTGCGCTGGTTCCACGGTGGCATGGTTAGCTCCGGTAGCCGAGGCTATCGCTGCCTTAGCTACATCGCGACTCTTCGTGGTAAGAAGCTCTGGATTCATATACTTGAGTCTACCTCGCTCAACCTGGCCGGCTCTGCATGCTGTGTGGTGCGCCTACCCTATGGCTATTCTTCCCAATTCAGCTGCACAGATTTGGCAGATGCGATAAATTCGCCCCATGTCTATGCCGCCCTCCGGATATCCCCCCTACGGTAACCCGGAGCAGCCACCCGGCTTTCCCCAGCAGCAGCACCCTCAACAGCAACATCCTCCACAGTCATACCCTCCGTCACAGGGGTATACGCAGCAGTCGGCCCATCCTCCTGCTGGATATCCGCAACCGATGGCCTCCGGTTATCCCCCGCCGGTTCGACCATCAGAAGTCACACCTAGCCGCTGGTGGTACGCAGCAGCCGCGCTGGTCGCGGTCGTCAGCACCGTGGCCGGTATTGTGCTGGGAATTGTCGGGCTGGCGACAAACGCCCCTGATTTCAGCTCCACCTTTGCATCCAACGAAACCCGAACATTCTCGCTGAGCGCCGGAGACACAGCCGCGCTATACGCGGGTCAGACCGACGATAGCTCCTACCTTGGTCTTGAGTGCAGCCCCAGCAGTGATATCAAGCTCACTAAACCTGACTCTGCCTTCCATTTCAGTAAAGACGGCAAGGACTGGCGCCGTGTCTTCACAATTGAGGCTCGCAGCAGCGGCGAACACCAAATCCTATGTACGTCCAAGAAAGACCTCACACTCGCTATTGGTCATGAGCCGAACACGGGTGTTTTAGCCGGCAGCTTTATCGTGCTGCTGGGCGCGCCGTGCCTGGGCATAGTGGTCGGTATCGTGATCGCAATTATTGTTGCGGTTAAGCGAAAATCGAACCGAGAACGCCTTCAACGAGAACGTGGGCAGCGGTTTCCGTAGCGGGTAAATGCCGTGGCCGAGGCAGCCACTTAGGATCCACCGGTCGCATGCTCAGCGAGGCTGTGGCCGCCATACCACCAGCGCTGTACGGTTCAAGCGATCGTGCGCGTGCTCTAACTCGACTAGCAGCGCGGCTCTGTGCTCACGCAACTGGCCCACTTCTTGTTCCAGTTCCATGATGCGTTTGATACCTGCTAAATTGACGCCTTCGTCATGGGAAAGCCGGGCAATTTCGCGAAGCAACACGACATCGCGTGCGCTATAGCGGCGCCCGCCGCCTGGAGAGCGACCCGGCTGCACCAAACCAAGCCGGTCATATTGCCGCAATGTCTGCGGATGCATGCCGGCAAGCTCGGCCGCAATGGAGATCACGAACACTGGGCCGTCGAATGAACCACTCCCCAGCAGGTGCTCGGCGGTTGAGCCAAGGTCGCTGATGCCGCTACCAAAAACCTCGTCACCCATGGTGCGCCCCTCCGGTTTGTCGCGTACGTGGATTCTCCGGAGCAACTGCCGCGTAAGCCTGCAACGCCTCACGGGCCTCGCGACTGAGCTTTTCGGGCACAGCGACATCAATGGTGACCAGTAGATCACCGACACGACCATCAGGGCGGATGATGCCCTTGCCTCGCACTCGAAGTGTGCGTCCACTCGGTGTTCCCGGAGGGACTCGTAGCGTCACCGAACCGTTCAACGTAGGCACCTCTATTTCGGTACCTAGCGCCACCTCGGGAAACGTGAGTGGCACTGTGATCACTAAGTTGTCGCCTTGCCGGTCGAATACCTGGTCTTGGGCAACATGGGCAATTACATATAAGTCTCCAGGTGGCCCGCCACGTTGGCCGGGTTGACCTTTGCCTTTGATCCGGATCCGCTGCCCGTCGCTGACTCCCGCTGGGATTCGAACCTTGAGTGTCCTGGTTTTGGTAACGCCGCCAGAGCCTCGGCAGTCTGGACATGGATCGCTAATCAGGGTTCCGGTGCCCTGGCACTGTCGGCATGGCTCACTAAAAGCGAATGCTCCTTGGTTCTGGCTGACGAAACCGCTGCCGTGGCATATTCCGCAGGTAGTGGGAACGGTGCCAGGTTTCGCCCCACTGCCATGACACGTTTCGCACACACCCGGAGCACGTAGCCGTAGCGGTAGCGTCACACCCAGTGCCGCCTCGGAGAAATCCAGCTTCGCCTCGGTCTCGATGTCTCCGCCCCGGCGAGGTCCCGGGGCAGCTCGAGAAGCCTGCCCAAACATGGCGCCAAAAATGTCCCCAAATTCACCAGGCGCCGCACCGGGAGCGGCACCAGATGTGGTTCGACCTCCTGGAGCGCCAAATAAATCCGATAAGTCAAACGTGGCATCAGGGCCGCCGTGCCGGCTCTGCCGGCGAAACGCACTGCTGCTAAACAGTGCACGCGCCTCGTCGTACTCGCGACGTTTCTCTTCACTGGAGATAACGTCATAGGCCTCAGCTACCTGCTTGAAGCGCTCTTCGGCGCTTTTGTTGTCCGGATTCTTGTCCGGATGTAGCTCACGCGCCAACCTACGATAAGACTTTTTGATCTGCTCGGCGCTGGCATCTTTAGCTACCTCGAGTACCGCGTAGTAGTCCTTTTCGAGCCAATCTTTCGTACTCATGCCAGCGCCTCCTCTCCGTTACTCGACTCCGCCGTAACGCCATCCTGGGAATCAAGTGACCACTGCCCTACAAACTGCTCTACAACCTCAGGACTGTCCTGGTTCGCTAGCGGTCTCGAGAGGCTGAGCTACCGGAGGTGAATCATCGCCAGAACCAGCAGTCGGCTCAGTGACCGCAACCAGCGCGGTCCGCAGCAGCAGCTCGCCCAGGGCATATCCCCGGCGCGGCACTTGAGTACAGGTGGGTTCGGCCACGTCTTCGCTGAAGTTATGCGTTACAGCTTCGTGCTGCGAAGGATTAAACGGCTCGCCCACCTCACCAAACGCACGAAGACCACTCTTGTGCAGCGCCGTCAACAGCTGCTCAGCTACTGAACCGAAAGCGCCCTCGAGGTCACCGTGGGAGCGTGCACGTTCAATGTCATCGAGCACCGGAAGCAAGGTCGTAAGCAGCGTGGCAGTGGCGTGCTCAACCACCGCGACCCGCTCTCGCTCCATCCGTTTGCGATAGTTGGCGTACTCGGCCGTAATGCGCTGCAGGTCATTGGTGCGCTCAGCAAGCTGGGTATGCAGCGCGGTGAGCTCAGGATTGGTGACTGAGCTTGAACCCGATCCTGCCGTAGAGGCCGCACCAGATTGAGCGGGTTCAGCGCTGCCGCTACCGGAACCGCCCGAAGAACCCGCTCGCGGTGAGCCTGTCGCTGGATCAACCCGGCGACGATCCCGTACTACGATCTTTGGCTCCCGCTCCGGATCCGGAGCGGGAGGACGTTCTGGATTTCCTACAGCACTCACTTCTTTTTACCCTCAGTCGCATCGTTATCCACAATTTCAGCATCGACTACATCATCGCTGGAGCTCGCACCTGCCGAGCCGGTTTGTTCACCGGTAGGCTGCGCGGATGACGCTTCGGCAGCAGTCTGCGATTCTGCATACATTGCGGTGCCGGCCTCTTGCGAGATTTTGGCTACCTTTTCGTGCGCCGCGGAGATGGCGGCAATGTCCGAGCCACCCAGCGCGGTCTTGAGCTCGGTGAGCGCATCGGAGATCTCGGTCTTCTTTTCCGTCGGAATCTTTTCCTCGTTGTCGCTGAGGAACTTTTCGGTGTGATAGAGCACGCTATCTCCGCTGTTGCGAACTTCGGCCTCTTCCCGGCGACGACGATCTTCTTCGGCATGTGACTCCGCGTCGGCCATCATGCGTTCAATCTCGTCGCCGGGCAGCGCAGATCCACCGGTGATGGTCATGGACTGCTCGCGATTGGTGGCTAGATCTTTAGCGAAGACATTCACGATGCCGTTAGCGTCGATGTCGAACGCCACTTCGACCTGCGGCACGCCACGCGGTGCAGGTGGCAGACCGGTGAGCTCAAACATGCCCAAGCGCTTGTTGTACGCAGCAATGTCCCGCTCGCCTTGGTACACCTGAATCTGCACCGATGGCTGGTTGTCGTCAGCGGTGGAGAAGATCTCGGAGCGCTTGGTCGGTATCGTGGTATTGCGCTCGATGAGCTTAGTCATGATGCCGCCTTTGGTCTCAATACCCAGCGACAGCGGAGTGACGTCAAGGAGCAAAACATCTTTGACCTCGCCCCGGAGTACACCCGCTTGTAGCGCCGCGCCCACGGCGACTACTTCGTCAGGGTTGACCCCTTTGTTTGGATCCTTGCCTTTGGTCAGCTCCTTAACCAGTTCAGTCACCGCGGGCATGCGGGTGGAACCACCCACCAAGATGACGTGGTCTATGTCGCCTACCTTGATGCCGGCGTCCTTGACGGCTTGATGGAACGGCTTCTTGCACCGCTCGAGCAGGTCAACGGTGAGCCGTTGGAACTCTGAGCGGGTGAGCGTCTCATCTAAAAACAGTGGATTGTTTTCGGAGTCTGCCGTGATGTATGGCAGGTTGATTGAGGCCTGCGAGGTTTGCGAAAGCTCGATCTTGGCTTTTTCGGCCGCCTCTCTGAGTCGCTGCATCGCCATCTTGTTCTTAGACAAGTCGATGCTGTTGGCTGACTTGAACTTCTCGGCCAACCAGTCGACGATACGCTGATCCCAATCGTCGCCACCTAATTTAGTGTCGCCAGAGGTGGCCTTGACTTCCACAACGCCGTCGCCAATTTCTAGCAGCGACACGTCGAAGGTGCCGCCGCCGAGGTCAAAGACCAGAATCGTTTGCTCTTTTTCGCCCTTGTCCAGGCCATAAGCCAGAGCGGCAGCCGTGGGCTCGTTAATGATCCGGAGCACATTGAGACCGGCAATTTGACCCGCCTCTTTGGTTGCTTGCCGCTGATGATCGGAGAAGTACGCCGGCACAGTAACCACCGCGTCCGCAACGGTATCGCCTAGATAAGCTTCGGCGTCTCGCTTAAGTTTTTGCAGCACACGGGCGCTGATTTCCTGCGGAGTGTAAGACTTCTCATCAATTTTAGTAGACCAGTCGGTACCCATATGGCGCTTCACCGAACGAATCGTCCGGTCAGGGTTGGTGACTGCCTGGTTTTTAGCTGGTTGGCCTACCAATACCTCGCCGTTTTTAGCAAACGCCACGACAGAGGGTGTGGTCCGAGCTCCCTCGGAGTTGGCGATCACCGTGGGCTCGCCACCCTCTAGAACGCAGACCACGGAATTGGTAGTGCCTAGGTCGATACCGACCGCTCGAGCCATGTGATGCCTCCGAATACTCGTTGAGGGAAACGACCGTCAGCCGCATGTCGCCGACGCTATGAGTCCGATAGTACCTCAGAACTTGAGCCTCGTCCACGCAACTTTTTTGCCTAGCGTCGTGTAGGCCAAACGGTCCTCGCACGCCGGTTGTGAGCGGTAGCCTCTATGCATGCCCGTTGTTGCTGATCAAAGACGCATTATCGCCCAAAGGTATCGCATCGATGACAAACTGGGTTCAGGTGGAATGGGCACAGTCTGGCGTGGCTGGGACACGGCGTTGCAGCGTCCAGTAGCCATTAAGGAAGTTGTCATCCCTGCCGGGGTGCCCGCTGCCGATGCGCAACTGCTTCGGGATCGCTATGTTCGAGAAGCTCGAGCGGCGGCCCGACTGCGTCACGCCAACGTGGTGGCGGTGTACGACATGATCGCCGCGCCTCCAGACGTTAACGAAACTAATGGCGGCATCGTTTGGACGGTGATGGAGTTGGTCGCTGCCCGTGACCTCGCGGCGATCATTAGCCAGCACCGACGACTCGCGCCTAGAGTTGTGGCCCAGCTCGGGCTGCAACTAGCCACAGCGCTATCGGCAGCACATGAAGCCGGTGTGCTGCATCGTGACGTCAAACCGGCAAATGTCCTGGTCTGTTTGCCGGGCGTCGCCGACTCAGATGTAGACGTCGCCACGCAGGTTGCACAAACACGCGTGGTGCTCACCGATTTCGGAATCGCTTCGATCGCGGGAGATCCTTCCCTGACCCGTACTGGGCAACTGGTGGGGTCGCCTTCTTACCTCGCACCGGAGCGGCTAGCAACAGGCAGCAGCTGTGACGCTGCCGCGGACCTTTGGGCGCTGGGTTGCACGTTATATGCCGCCACCGAAGGCCACCCACCGTTTTACGGTGACGATCCTTTCGTAGTGATCTCCGCCATCACGTCGACGCCTATTCCGCAGCCACGACACGCTGGAGCGCTAACCGCCTTACTGCGAGGGTTACTGGACAAAGACCCGGTCCGGCGCTGGGACATAGATCGCGCTATAGCATCCCTGCAGCGGGCGGCCGAAGGTGGTCCCGCGTCCCACGTTTTCACTCCTGCCGCAGCTAACCACTCGAGCGTTTCGGCGGCCTCTCCCACGCAGCGTGCACCAGAGCAAGGCGAGTCAAGTTTTCGTCCCCGCCACAGCGCAACAGGCCGCAGCGTACGAACTCAACGATCACGCCGGATGCGCCTGCGTGTCGCTGCGATAATTGTTGCGGCCGCGTTACTCGCCGCAGGCGCTATATGGCAGCTTATGAGCTAGCGCGGTGAAAATAGACGCTGCGGTATCGATGGAACACGCAGTGACGTGTCCATCACACAAAACGCGCCACGACGACGCATCTGCTCGTAAGCTTGCCCAATGACGGGCGTAGAAATTATCGCGGCTTGCGTGTCCTTAGCAGCGACCGCGGTGGCGATTATCTGGGTGGCGTGGACTGCGCGCCGGATGGTGCGAATTATTTCAGCCGGCGCGATAGACCCCACTCGGCGAAACAATCCCGCCATGCGCTGGGCAACGATGCTGCGCGAAACGTTTGGACACACCCGCATGCTGCGCTCAAAGCTTGCCGGCGCCGCACACTGGTTCGTTTTCGCTGCTTTTGGCGCGCTGTTATTCACTCTCGCCGAGGCATACGGCGAGCTTTTCGATCCAGACTTCGAGCTGCCGCTGCTGGGCGGCTGGGCGGGGTATGGCCTCCTCACCGAGATAGCGGCTGCCGCCGGCGGTCTAGGAATATTGGTGCTAATCGGTATTCGACTGGTCAATCGACCAAGGCGAACGGTTCGACGCTCCCGCTTTGCCGGTTCTTCTATGTGGCAGGGCTACTACGTGGAATGGACCATCGTCGGCGTCATTGCATGCGTGTTCGCGATCAGGGCCACCAAAATCAACCTGGGCGCTTTCCCCTATCCACAGTGGGCAACGCCGATTAGCCACGCGTTAGCCGGAGCCGCGCCCAGCACGCCAGCTGCGGTAACCGTATTGGCTACGCTGAAAGTGCTGATATCCATGGCGTGGTTTGCTGTAATTGCCAAAAACATCACGATGGGCGTTGCCTGGCATCGGTTCAGCGCGTTCTTCAACATCTGGTTCAAACGCAATGCCGATGGTAAACCCGCGCTAGGAGCACTACCGCGTTTGCGCGCCGCCGACGGCGCTCCACTTGATTTCGAGCGCGCTGATCCAGAATCCGACGCCTTCGGTGTAGGCACGGTTGAACAGTTCAGCTGGAAGAACCTACTGGATTTCAGTACGTGTACTGAATGCGGTCGCTGTCAGGATGTGTGCCCGGCATGGCAGACCGGCAAGCCGCTATCGCCGAAACTGCTCATCACTGGCCTGCGCGATCACGTCTATACCACTTCGACCACTTCTGCTATTTCGGCCGCCGCGGTGCACACGGATGTGCTCGCCGCGGCGGGGCGCCCGCTAGTCGGCGACGAGGCCGCCGGCGGAGTGATCGACCCCGACGTATTGTGGTCCTGCACCACCTGCGGCGCGTGCGTGCAGGAGTGTCCAGTAGACATCGAACACGTAGATCACATCGTCAATCTGCGCCGCCACAAAGTGATGGTCGATTCGGAGTTTCCCAGCGAGGCTGGATCCATGCTGCGCAACCTGGAGAGCAAAGGCAATCCATGGGGCGCCCCGCCAGATAGCCGAGAGGATTGGACGACAGGTCTGGGTTTTGAGGTGCCGCGGATCGCACCCGGCCAGCCCCTTAGCAAAGACGTGGAGTTTCTGTTCTGGGTGGGTTGCGCTGGGGCGCTAGACGCCTCCGCCAAGCAGACCACTCGCGCTATCGCGCAGTTACTGCACGCCGCGCATGTGAGTTTCGCAATCCTGGGTAAACGGGAAACGTGTACCGGAGATCCGGCGCGTAGAATCGGCAACGAGTTCGTGTACGAGGGTCTGGCGCGGCGCAACATCGCCACGCTAGAGGAAGTTTTTGTCAACCGCCCCGACCGGACTCAACGCACAGTGATCGCGAGCTGTGCGCACTGCTTCAACACGATTGCCAACGAGTATCCGCAGCTGGGCGGGGAATTTAGCGTGGTGCATCACACGCAGTTACTGGCCGATCTGATCAAACAACGCAAGCTTGTTCCACAGCAGCCGCTTGACCACAATATTACTTATCATGACCCTTGTTATCTGGGTAGACACAACCAGGTTTTCGATGCGCCACGCGAGATCTTGCAGTCGATGCCCGGCGCGCACTTCACCGAGATGCCGCGCAACTCTGAGCGCTCGTTCTGCTGTGGCGCCGGGGGTGCGCGGATGTGGATGGAGGAGACCATTGGCAAGCGCATCAACACCGAGCGTGTCGATGAGGCGCTGACTCAACAGCCAGACGCGATTGTCACCGGTTGCCCGTTCTGTCGAACCATGCTCGGTGATGGGGTGGGCTCTAGAGCCGCCGAGGGGGTCGCCAACGGAGTTGAAGTACTCGATGTGGCTCAGCTGCTGCGGCGCAGCGTGCTTCCAGGAAGCGACGAGTAGCCTCGTTCACGCCTCGCGCATCCTCATCTGTCGGGCTAGCTGGTGGGCCAGATTTTCCAGTTTTTCCATGATCGACTGGGCGTGGGACCGCGCTGATCTTGGTATCGCGATCCGTAGATCTGCGAACCGTAGGGGTGCGTGGCGGGCGCGGAGAGCCTAAACAGGCAGAGCTGCCCAATCCGCATCCCTGGCCAGAGCGTGATTGGCAGGTTCGCCACGTTAGATAGCTCCAGCGTGACATGACCGGAAAAACCTGGGTCTATGAAGCCCGCGGTGGAGTGCGTGAGCAGGCCAAGCCGACCTAGGGACGACTTCCCTTCCAGCCGGCCAGCTAAGTCGGTGGGGAGGGTGAGCAGCTCCAACGTGGAACCCAGCACGAATTCGCCCGGGTGCAGCACGAACGGTTCGCCGTCCTTGGCCTCGATAGGAACTGTGAGGTCGTCTTGCTGGAGCGAGGGATCGATGTGTGTGTAGCGAGAGTTGTTGAACACCCGAAACCACCGGTCGAGGCGCACATCAATGCTGGAAGGCTGGATAAGGCTGGGTTCGTAGGGTTCAATGCGTAACCGGTCGGCTTGAATTTCGGCGGTTAAATCGCCGTCGCTGAGCAACATGGCTGCCGACACTAGTAGAGTGGGCCAGCGTTAGGTAGACCGCGTGGGCTAAACGCATCGCGCCGCGGCGGCCCTAACATGCGGGTGTAGTTCAATGGCAGAACATCAGCTTCCCAAGCTGATAGTGCGAGTTCGATTCTCGTCACCCGCTCCACATAGGTCAAGCTAACCGAGCACGCGCGCCGGTGTAACGCGGTGGCTGCGCTGAGAACGACCGCGTTGGGCGAGGTGTTGGTCTTGACGGAAGCGTGCAGCAACTAAACACCTGATAAGCGCCACCCACACTGAAGTGAATGCGCTAATGGAACCGATGGTCGGTGGGACCCGAGCGTGGAAGGAAAGCGCGGAGGAGGCGGCGCCCGGCTGGCTCGCAGCCGTAGACGCAGCCGAACGCGCACTTCTGTGACTCAACCGAATGCGGCCCGCCCGACGTCACGGGAGCCGCCGGGGGCCTAGCGGGCCACTAAGGACTCTATTAAATCAGTCCTGTGTAGCCGAACCGATTCCTTCTACAGTGTAGCTGACCCGAATGGTGCCTTTCTTCTCTTTAATCTTTGGAATGTTAATCTCGCCGACCTGTCTAATATCTCGGACATGAGTCCCGCCGCAAGGAATACCGAAATTATCTCCGTACAGCACGACTCTACCGGGCTTGTTTTTCGGGATATTATCAGGCACATGACGGCAGATAGTTTTCATTTCTTCCACGAACATAAATCGGATAATATTGCTACTGCCTTTTTTGATGAACGCGTTCGTCAATGCTTCGAGCTCAGTGCGTAGTTCTTCAGCCTTCTCGGGCTCCCAAGTACCGCTATATTCAACAGCCGACAAGTGAGGGTAATGTTGGCCCTTAGTGGCAATCCAATCGAGACCTAGGCTATCGACCGCCATATCGATAACATGTGCGGCAGAGTGAAGCCGCGTATTTACTGATCGCCGCTCATGGTCGACTTCACAGACCGCTACATCACCTTTGCTGAATGAGCCGCTGGTAAGGCGGCCGACATGATGGACTTGACCCTCTTCGTCCAGATGCACTTCTTCAACCGAAGACACCACCTCCGGCCCGCTAATGACGCCTCTATCCCAATCTTGGCCACCGCCTCGAGCGTAAAAGCAGGTTTGGTCGAGGATGATGTCCGTGCGGCCATCTTCGATAAGGCTAAACGAAAGAACTTTGGCTTCGCAGGCCTCAATATCAAAACCTTGCATATAGAGGAGCTCTGTCATTTTGCCTCCCTTAGGAGAAGCGGATAATTTGGCTCTCCATTTATCGCGACAATCCACCACCGTCGCTCAACTGGTAAACACATGTGTGCAACGTGGGTCCTGGGCCCAATGCCGCGTAGCTTAAGTGGGTCATGTTGTTGATCTGGGTTTTAGTCTGTGGATGTTGATTGTGGCCGGTGATCGGTGGCGGGTGCTGGCGGGTTCGCCGGGATTTTTGACCCGGTAGCTGTTGTGCCGGGCCCGTTTGACCGCGCGCGGGCAGGTGCGTTCGCGTCGGGGTGGGATGAGCAGCGTGGCGATCTGGGCCAGGTG
>JBBSOC010000003.1:0-72210 GCA_038260095.1 Mycobacteriales bacterium
AATAGATTTTTGTGTCGATATAACCCTATCGGGCAGGCCCAACTCCCCGTTGCCCTGCTTACCCATGCACACGGAAGAGTCAGGTGTAGTAGACGTGAGCACGGTGTTCAACGCGGGTAATCAGAATGGTGTGGGCGTCGTGGTCGAGGCTGTAGATGATGCGCCAGTCGCCTCGTCGAGCGGCGTAGTGTCCTTGGAGTTCCCAGCGCAGTGGTTTCCCGACGATGGTGGGACGGTGACGTAGCGAGCCGAGCGTGAATTCGATGACGGCAGCGGCAATTTTTTCCGGAGTGCGGTCTAGGTGCCGGCGGGCCGAGGAGGAGAAACGGATCTGCCACGGTTCATCCATGAGGATTAATTACTCGTCCGCTGCGTGCGGTGAAATCGTTGAGCACCTCATCGAGGCTGGCTGATTCACCTCGCCGGTACTCGACGACGCCGGCGTTGATGTCGGCCAATGCACCTTCTTGGCGAAGGGTGACGAGGGTTTCCTCGATGGACTCCCACTCATCAACGCTGACCAACATCGCGGCGGGGTGACCGTTGCGGGTGACCATCACGCGTTGGTGAGTGCGTTCAACCTCATCTACGAGCTCACTGAGGTGTGCGCGCGCTTCTTTTATCGGAACCACTACATCCATGTACACAATAGTAGCCCCATTGAGGATTGATTGCATAGTAGGGCGTACCGCAAGGGCGACGTGAGATGGGCCTGGCGCCCTGATGACCATATCGGATAGTTACAAAACCCAGCGGCGTCTATTGCGCCAGCATTTCCGGGGTCACGGCAGACTCAGTGTCGGCCACGCACAGATCCCGTGCCCGCCTATCCGCCATGGCCAGCAGCCGCCGAATCCGGCCGGCGATGGCGTCCTTAGTCAGTGGCGGATCAGCTAGCACGCCCAGCTCCTCCAACGAGGCTTGACGATGCTCTAACCGAAGCCGACCAGCCAATAGCAAGTGCTCAGGCGCACTCTCCGGCAACAACTCCATAGCTCGCCCAACGCGAGCTGCCGCGGCCACCGCGGCGCGCACCGAACGCCGAAGATTAGCGTCGTCGAAGTTAGCCAACCTATTCGCCGTAGCCCGCACTTCACGGCGCATTCGACGTTCTTCCCACGCTAGTACGGCTGAATGCGCACCGATTTGAGTGAGCAGCGCACCAATGGTCTCCCCGTCACGGATGACTACACGGTCAACACCCCGTACCTCACGCGCCTTCGTGGCCACGCCCATCCGACGAGCAGAACCCACCAGCGCAAGTGCGGCTTCAGGCCCCGGACAGGTTACCTCTAACGCCGACGATCGGCCGGGCTCAGTAAGCGAGCCATGCGCCAAGAAAGCACCACGCCAAGCCGCGGTAGCGCAGCACACTCCGGCGGAGACAATCTGCGGTGGCAACCCACGCACCGGCCGGCCATGTGCGTCGATGAGACCAGTCTGACGAGCTAGGTCGTCACCGCCTTTAGCGACCCGCACGATGTACCGCGTATTTTTGCGCAAACCCCCCGGAGCGAGTACCGAAACTTCACTGGGTCGCCCAAAGACTTCAGCGATCTCATTGCGCAGCCGCCGGGCTACATTTCCAGCATCCAGCTCGGCTTCTACCACCACATGACCAGCCACGATGTGCAGCCCACCGGAGAAGCGCAGCGCCGCAGCCACCTCAGCCCGACGGCAACACGACTTGGTGACGCTCACCCGACTCAGCTCGTCCTTGACTGCTTCGGTCATTGCCACAGCTAATCACCCACGCCAGCTTAAGAGTCTCCACTGAGCCGATTGTTGCTCAGCAGACAGAAATTAACCTATTTTCTTCGGGTTTAAAACTCTTGCTACCCGACTGCTTTGTTCTTCTTTGCAGCCCCCGGAAAGGTTACTCGCCATCGAAGACTGCTCGGAGTGCGGCCGCGAGCGCAGCGGGGGCGTGACGCGCAGTTCCGTCGCTGCGCGCGAGCGGAACCACCATAAGGCGCGCACCTAGTGCGGCAGTCGCTTCGCTTAGTCCAGGGTCGATCGTCATGGCATTGGCTTCGTGACCACCCGTCTGGACAGCGTTATGGCAAGCATTCTGCCCAAGCAACGGCGTCACCACGGTCGGGTCGGCCAGCACCACGTCCGCTCGAAACTCCGGAGCGTGCTGGCTCAGGGTGTGCAGCAAATCTGCCGTCGACAATCCCACCGTTTCTTCATCACCGATCAGGTTGAGCGTCAACAACCGCCGGGCCGAACTCGCCGCAATAGCCGAGCGTAACTCCGGCACCAAGAAATGCGGCAGCACGCTGGTGAACCATGAACCCGGACCGAAAATCAGCCAATCAGCCTCAGCGATAGCCGCAAGCACTTCCTGGGATACTGGTGGCTCCAATGGCGATAACCGAACCTGCTCCACAGTGCCCTTCGTGGTGGCCACGGCAACCTGTCCACGAACCACGCTGACCACGCTAGGCTGATCGGGCTCAGCGCCCCGCACGTCGGCCTCGATGCGCAAGGGCAGTGACGACATTGGCAGCACCCGGCCGCAGGTGTGCAGCATCCGACCCGCTTGCGCCAGTGCGGCAACCGTGGAACCCATCACCTCGGTCAAACCAGCCAGTAGCAAATTCCCCACCGCATGGCCGCCCAGCTCGCCGTGACCGACAAACCGATGCTGGAACAGCGCCGCTGTCTTGGCCGATGCCCGATCCTCACCCGCCAGAGCTACCAAAGCCTGCCGTAAATCTCCGGGAGGCAGCATGTCGAACTCGCGGCGAATTCGGCCGCTTGAACCGCCGTCGTCGGCGACCGTGACCACGGCCGTGATCTCCATCAACGGATCCGGGGAGTCATCCAGCTTGAGCCGACGCAGCGCCCGCAACGTCGCGAACAGGCCATGTCCGCCGCCAAATGCCACTACGCGTCGAACCTCAGACCCCTCGCTGAACTGCTGTTGCGGGCGGCTCGGCGAATTCACTCGAGTCCCAAGTCGCGATGCACTGCCGTAACGTGGAGATCGCGCTCGACCAGCAATGTGACAAGAAAGTCCACCGCGGCAACACTGCGATGTTTTCCTCCGGTGCAGCCCACAGCAACCATCAGCTCATCTTTGCCCTTTCGTCGGTATCGCTCCGCCATGTCACAGATCATCTCGGCGTAGCACGTGATGAACTCGACCGCTCTGGCTCGACCGAGTACGTAGTCCCGAACCCGCGCATCGCGTCCGTTGAACGGCTTCAGCTCCGGAACCCAGAACGGATTAGGCAGAAACCGCATGTCTACAACAAAGTGCGCATCAGTTGGAGGGCCATACTTAAATCCGAATGAGCGTAGCGCGACCCGTGGTGGAGTAGAGGGGGGCGCGGTGTCCACCATGTTGCTCATGCCCCCATCGCACTGGTGTTGTCGATATCAATCGGGTCGGTGTCAACCAAGCCCACGACAGATGGCAAGGAACCATCCGCCAGCGCCCTCACGATACTGCCGGCCAGGCCCGCACCAATGCCAGCGACCTCGGCGAGTTGCTCCTCGGTTGCGTCACGGAGTCGACGCAACGACCCGAAATGGCGCAATAAGGCTGTCCTACGCGCTTGCCCGAGCCCGGGAATGTCATCAAGCTCTGAGCGTTGCAAACGCCGCGACCTTTTGGAGCGATGAAAAGAGATGGCGAAGCGGTGCGCCTCGTCGCGTACTCGCTGCAGTAAATACAATCCTTCGCTGTTACGCGGCAAGATCACCGGAAAGGGTTCGGCAGGTAGCCAAACTTCTTCCAATCGCTTCGCAAGTCCACATAAGGCAACATTGTTAATTCCAAGGTCTTTCAGCACTCGCTCAGCCGCGGCTACCTGCGGCGCGCCCCCATCTACCACCACCAGCTGCGGTGGATACGCGAAAGATTTTGGTGTCGGAGAATTTGGTGTCGGAGAATTTGGTGTCGGAGTAGCGGAATCCAGCCCAGTTTCAGCGTCATCGTCTGCCTGACCCTGCATAGCAAGATAGCGGCTAAACCGTCGCCGTAACACCTGGGCAATAGCCGCGGTATCGTCGTGCCCGCGTTCGGCCAGCCTAGGATCGTCGCGCCCGCTGTCGCGGATCTCGAACTTACGATATTCAGACTTACGCGGTACCCCGTCCTCAAAGACGACCATGCTGCCGACGGGATCGCTGCCAGAAATGTGGGAGATGTCGTAGCACTCAATACGCAATGGCGCCTCGGGCAATCCCAAAAACTCCTGTAGTTGGGACAGGGCTAGCGAGCGAGCGGTTAGATCGGTCGCTCGTTTGAGTTTGTGCTGGGCCAGCGCATGCTCGGCATTGCGATGCACGGTTTCCAGCAACGAACGCTTGTCGCCACGCTGCGGAATGCGCAACCGCACCTCGCAACCACGTTCAGCGCTGAGCAGCTCAGCAAGTGCGTCAACGTCCTCTGGCAGCTCTTCCAGCAAAACTTCACGAGGAATCGCCTCATTCGAACCAATTGCCGAAGTAGAACCATTCACCGTGGATCCGTCCGGCTCGTAAACACCACCGTAAATTTGGAGACAGAACTGCTCCGCCAACTCGCCAACACTGGCGTTATCAATCCGCTCCACCACCCAGCCCCGCTGGCCGCGCACCCGACCGCCCCGCACATGAAATACCTGCACCGCGGCCTCGAATGGGTCGGTAGCAAACGCCACCACATCCGCATCGGTACCATCGGGAAGCACCACCGCTTGCTTCTCCATCGCCTTGCGTAATGCCGCGACATCATCACGCAGCCGGGCGGCCTGCTCGAAGTCGAGCCGCTTCGCGGCGTCCTGCATCGCCCGATCGAGCCGCCGCGTCATACGGTCGGTCTTACCCGCCATGAAGTCACAAAAGTCGTTGACGATGTCACGATGCTCGGCGGCACTGACCCGCCCCACACACGGCGCCGAACACTTACCGATGTCGCCCAGCAGGCATGGCCGGCCGATCTGGCGTGCCCGTCTGAAAACGCCGGAACTACACGTGCGGGCGGGAAACACTCGCAGCAGCAGATCCAGTGTCTCCCGGATCGCCCAGGCATGTGCGTACGGACCGAAATACCGCACGCCCTTCTTCTTCGGGCCTCGCATCACCTGCAACCGCGGGTACTCCTCACCCACCGTCACAGCCAGACTCGGATAACTTTTATCGTCGCGGTAGCGAACATTGAACCTGGGGTCGTACTCCTTGATCCATGAGTACTCCAGCTGTAAGGCCTCTACCTCGGTGCTTACCACCACCCAATCCACACTGCTCGCGGTGGTCACCATGCGTGCAGTGCGTGGGTGTAGCGCTGCCAGATCAGCGAAATAGGAGTTCAGCCGAGAACGTAGACTCTTGGCTTTGCCGACGTAAATCACCTGCTGTCCGGGACCCCGAAACCGATACACCCCTGGCGATTCGGGAATGCTGCCCGACGCCGGGCGATAGGTGGAAGGATCGGGCACCCCATAAGCCTATCGGGGCCAACCGGGCAGTCAGCTTGGCGCGCTGACCAGCAGACCATGCTCGCTTCTCTGAACTAAATCTCTTGACCCTGCTGGGATGTTGGCGAGTGGCCGCCGAAGTGAACTCTTCCCGAAAGAGTCAGCGCAGGGGCGAAGATCCTTAAGCCTATGTCGAGCTTGAAGGTCGAGATTGTTCCATCCTGGGCGGTCAGAGTGACCGCTCCGAAGGTGATGATCGGGATCGATGCGCTTCCGGTACCTCGGTAGAAGCCTGTTACCTGTTGCCTGGGTGATCCTCAGGGCGAGAGCGGCAAGGGTGGCGGTCTTGTCCGAGAATACCCAGGTGATCATGCCGGTGCGTTGATCGAGATCCCAGCGGTCCGCCGAGCCCAGTCCCCAGGACATGTGTGCCTGAGCCAGTTGGTCGATCATGTCGGTGCCCTGCAGGAGCATCGTGCCGAGATCGACGTGTTCGGGTTGCGCTGCAATGCCGTCTGGCCTGCTGTTTCGCTTGAACAATCCCATGCGGCGAAGTCTCCCAGAAGGGTTAGGAGAGACGCTCACCGCCTCAGCACATACGCCGGATCGCCAGGGGGTGTCGGTGACAGTGAGCCGGTGCCGATGGCCGAAGGCTGACCAGGCCAGCGGTATCGAGGATGCGTCGCTAGTTAGCTCGGTGCGCGGACCGGCAGACCATGTTCCTCCGCAGCAGCGGCCAGGCGCGTGTCGTAGGTGAGGAAAGCAGTAAGTTTTGTCCGGAGTAGCAACGCGGTAGCCAGATGGATGGCGTCCAAAGACCTCAGGTAAGCACCAGGAAGACGGCTAGCGGATGCGACAATCCGCTCACTTACAGAGAAGTCTCCGACGTCAGCTAGCAACACATCAGCGCTGCTCAGCCGGGCAGGATCACTGCGAGCTACCGCTCTGCGAACCTCAATCATTAGCAGGGCGCTCGAGACCAAAGGCTCGTGCCGGTGCTCAGTAAGAAAGTCTTGCAATAATTGTGTCTCACGCTCGGGTAGCACAAGCTTGACAAATGCTGAGGAGTCTAGGTAGATCACTAGCGTTCTTCATCTCGCATCTCTGCCAGCACCTCGCTCAACGGACGAGTACCGGGTGCTGCGGGAGGTGGGGGTAGATGGTCGAGGATGCTCCCTTGGGCAGGTCGGAACTCTCCTACTGCCTCTAGCTGATCCAATATGGATGAGGGTTCCGCCGCCGGAACTAGATAGGCCGCAAGCTTGCCGCGCTCGGTAACCGCCACGCGCTGCCCCGCCTTCGCCTTACGAACATACTTCGAGGCGTTTTGCCGTAGCTCTCGTATACCAATCGATTCCATAGCCACAAGGGTAGCACTTGAAGTGCTACAGGCCTCGACTACGCGGTGACAATATTTCCCCCGCTGACTTGCACCGCGATTGAGCCCAGCGGCGAGCGGGCTGGGCCGCGCAGCACTGAACCATCGGCCGCGTTAAATCGTGAGCCATGGTTCGGGCAGGTCATTGCGCCGTCGGCCGGCTCGTCGACAATAGTGCTCTGGTGCGTGCATCGGGCGTCAAACGCTTTGATTACACCCTCCGATGGCTGGGTCAGCATGATGCGAAGCCCGCTCGGGTCAGTGACAAGTTTGCCGCCACCGACGGGCACATCAGAAACCTTCGCCAACGATGTAGCACTACGTGGTGCATTAGTTGCCGATTTGCCCGCTCCGGTATCTTTCGACGCCGCGGGGGTGCCGCATGCCGCCAGGCCTGCTCCTAGCGCTCCGACTCCGGCGCACGCGGCAGCCGCTACACACAGTGCTTGGCGTCGAGGAAGCCCCGCGACTTCGACTGTCCCCGCTGGCTGCATCCCGCTAGTCAGGTTCTCGGTCGATTCAGTCATCTCTCGCTCCTGGTCGCCATCGGCGGGATAAGAACGTTTACCATTCACCGGGTATGTCGCGCGGCTCGTCCGCGACGTTGTGGACAAACAGCAACGCTATCGCTATCCACACAGGAAAGCGACGTAATCAGCCAACTGCGGCCGCGAGTGCGGTGCGCAGAAACTTGCCCGTGTGGCTTTCGGCAACGCTTGCCACGTGCTCTGGTGTACCTTCGGCAACCACGATGCCGCCCCGATTCCCGCCTTCGGGGCCCATGTCAATGACCCAGTCCACTGTCTTGATCACATCGAGGTTGTGCTCAACCACGACGATGGTGTTTCCCGCCGCGACTAGACGGTCCAGCACACCAAGCAGTTTGCGGATGTCTTCAAAATGCAGCCCCGTTGTGGGCTCGTCGAGCACATAGATGGTTCGACCGGTGGAACGTTTCTGTAGCTCAGTCGCCAGCTTTACCCGCTGCGCCTCACCACCGGAGAGCGTGGGTGCACTCTGCCCTAGCCGGACGTACCCCAGCCCCACGTCTACTAGCGTCTTCAAGTATCGATGGATCGTAGTGACGGGTTCGAAGAATTCCGCCGCATGCTCGATCGGCATTTCGAGCACTTCGGCGATCGTCTTGCCCTTGTAATGCACCTCCAGCGTTTCGCGGTTATACCGTGCGCCTTTGCATACCTCGCACGGAACGTACACGTCCGGCAAGAAATTCATCTCAATCTTGATTGTGCCGTCGCCAGCACACGCCTCACAGCGGCCACCCTTGATATTGAAGGAAAAACGCCCCTGCGTATAACCACGGACCTTTGCCTCTATCGTCTCGGCGAACAGCTTACGGATCCGATCGAAGACTCCGGTGTAGGTAGCGGGATTAGAGCGCGGGGTGCGCCCGATAGGCGACTGGTCAACTCCTACGACCTTGTCGAGTTGTTCGAGCCCAGTGATCCGTTGATGCCTGCCCGGGACCAAACGGGCTTTGTTGATCGTGTTGGCAAGTACCGAGTACAAAATGTCGTTGACCAAGGTCGATTTTCCGGAACCGGAGACGCCAGTGACCGCAACGAAACAGCCCAGCGGAATCGCCACGTCGATTCCGCGCAAGTTGTGCTCCCGCGCTCCTTTGATCACGAGCTGCCGCTTCGGATCACGTGGTCGGCGTGTGGCCGGAACATCGATCCGTGCTCGGCCAGACAGGTAGGCCCCTGTCAACGACTCCTTTGATTCCAGCAACTGCGACACCGGGCCAGAAACCACGACTTTGCCACCGTGCTCCCCGGCGCCTGGACCAATGTCAACTACCCAGTCGGCGGTGCGAATGGTGTCCTCGTCGTGCTCGACCACGATGAGCGTGTTTCCCAACTCTTTGAGCCGGAGCAGCGTTTGGATCAACCGGCGATTGTCTCGCTGGTGCAGCCCGATGGATGGCTCATCCAGCACATACAGCACGCCGACTAGACCGGATCCGATTTGAGTCGCCAGCCGAATGCGCTGCGCCTCACCGCCAGAAAGAGTGCCCGCGGGCCGATCGAGCGACAGGTAGTCCAGGCCTACGTTGAGCAGGAACGCCAACCGCTCCCCGATCTCCTTAAGTACCCGCTCGGCGATCAAACGTTGACGTTCATCGAGGGAAATACTGCTTAGGTACTCCGCGAACTCACCGATGGACAACGCACAAACCTCGGCAATGTTGCGACCATCAATGGTCACCGCCAGTACCTCAGGTTTGAGTCGCGCGCCATGACAGCTGGGGCACGCAATGTCGCGCATGTACCCCTCGTAGCGCTCTCGGCTGTAATCGCTCTCGGTGTCGGCGTGACGGCGCTCCAGGAACGGGATCACGCCCTCAAACTCGGCGTAATAGGAGCGTTCCCTGCCATACCGATTCTCATAGCGGACATGTACTTGGGTTTCGTGTCCATGCAGAATTGCTTTCTGCGCCCGCCCCGGCAATGCACGCCACGGCGTATTCACGTCGAATGCCAGCGCATCCCCTAGCCCACCGAGTAGCCGCAGAAAGTATTCACCGTTGTGTCCGGTAGCCCATGGGGCAATAGCACCCTCAGCCAAAGTGCGCTCCTCATCGGGTACGACAAGCTCGGGATCGACTTCCTTTTTAGTTCCGATACCACCACATTCTAGGCAGGCGCCAAAAGGCGAGTTGAACGAAAACGACCGTGGTTCCATCGCTTCGAAGGACAAATCGTCGTCCAAACACGCTAAGTGTTCGGAGAAGGTGCGCTCCCGAGCGGGATCATCATCGTCAAGGTCTACACACTCGAGGATGAGCAGCCCGTCTGCTAGTAACAGCGCGGTCTCCACGGAGTCCGTGAGCCGTCGCTTGGCACTTACCTTGACACTGAGCCGGTCAACAACCACTTCAATACTGTGCTTTTCCTGCTTTTTCGGCTTGGGTGGATCGGTGAGCGAGTGCAACACGCCATCGACCCGCACTCGGGCATAGCCTTTGGCCTGTAGCTCAGCAAACAAGTCCGCGTACTCGCCTTTGCGCCCGCGCACCACTGGAGCAAGTACTTGGAATCGGGTTCCTTCATCCATCGCGAGCACGCGGTCCACAATCTGCTGCGGAGTCTGCCGACTGACGCGTTTGCCGCATTGTGGGCAGTGCGGCACGCCGGCGCGGGCGAATAGCAGACGCAGATAGTCGTACACCTCAGTAATGGTGCCGACCGTGGAGCGGGGATTACGGTTGGTGGACTTTTGATCGATAGAGACCGCCGGGGACAGCCCTTCGATGAAGTCCACATCGGGCTTATCCATCTGGCCCAGGAACTGGCGAGCATAAGCCGACAAAGACTCCACATAACGGCGTTGGCCTTCGGCGAAGATCGTGTCAAATGCCAAGCTTGATTTACCTGAGCCAGACAGGCCGGTGAACACGATCAGGCTGTCACGCGGAAGCTCCACACTGATGTCACGCAGGTTATGTTCCCGCGCACCGTGGACTACCAGTTTCCCCGATGAGACAGTGGATTGATCGACCATGGGCTGTGTTGCTCCAGATACTCAAGATGACAGTGCGTCCATCGTCAAATCTAGCGACTGCCTGTGACAGTTCGACGGCGTGGAGGCAGCTCGGGTGCACGGGCCCGGACATGCCCTTTCGGGAATGCTAGGTGCTACGGCCCCGATATGGCCGAAGACAGGCGGTAAACCCCTGGTGAGCTTAGCCTTGCTTTGGGGGGGCACGGTGCTACCGATTGAACCTGCCAACGCGCCGGGAATGGATGAAAGACACCGAACGGTTACGCTGGGACGATGGCCCTCGAAGTCGATCACAGTCACGCTCGCGAGACGCAGGACCGAAGCCACACTTTTACCCTTCTCGACGAGATCCGCTCGGCGTCATCGACAGCCGTGGCGAGGGATGTGGCGTTCCATACCTTGGCTTTCCTGGAGGATTACCGTTCGATCGGCCCCTTGACGGCGATGGTCGACGATGACCAGCTCTCCGACTCGGTGAGAGAAGCCGCATCCGAGGTTCTTCAGGAGCTTGATGACAGCACCACGACCGAACGTCGCCGTGGCTGGTGGGACAGTGGCGATCCAGTGACGATGGCGCACGCACTGCGCTTGATGACGCGCTCCGAGGCGGACATCGTTGCTGTGGTCGCTTGCGACGATGAGCATCCGTTGCAGGCACTCGCGCTGTATGCCATGACCTTCGGATTCGACGAGACAGAGTATTCGCCCCTCAAGATCCGCGCTTTGGGGCACCCTAACCCTGAGGTGCGAGTGGCGGCCGCGGAGATTCTCCTGTGGGATGAGCCGGTGGGCGCCGAGGGGCCTCTCCTGGCTGCCGGTCACGATCCCTCGAGTGAAGTGGCGACCGCTGCGGTCGACACGTTGCAGTACTACCCATCCCGGCGGGTCCTGCGTGCCCTGGCCGACTTCGCCAGTGCCGGAGACGATCGGGTGCGTGCAGCGGCGGCCAAGAGTTTCGAGAGCGTCCAAGACGATTTCGAATGCTTCGTCCGTTCCGGTCAACCCGAGCAGGTGGCGTTGCTGCGAGACTGGATGAAGCCAGTCGCCGATCTCATCCGGTGGCCGGACACAATTCAGAATCGCCAGGCCTCGTCGTCGCCCGAACTGCGGCGTCGTGTCGCCGTGTCCGAAGATGAGGTGTTGGCGCTCGTTCTCGACCCCGATGGCGAATGGGCGCCGCCCATGCACCTGCCGAGCAGGCGAGGGAGCGCCTGGCCGGTCTGGTCCGAACGGACGCAAGGGAGTGCGTGCGAACGACGGCGATCTCGGGTCTAGTCGGTCTTGGTGCACGTCACGAGATCGCAAGCCTGGCCCCGCTGCTCCGCGAACCACCCGGCGTTACCTGGGCTGTTCACATCGGGATCCTTGGTGGACTCGGCAAGTTCAGGCTCCCAGCCCCAGGACGCGATGACTTGGCCGCCGTCGACAACCTCCACCTCGTCCACAGCGTGGTAGAACACCGCTGCATCTTGCGATAGTGAGACCAAGCGGCTAGCTGAGAACCTCGCCCCAGAATCCCGTCACCACGTCAGTGATGACGGGATTCTGCGGAATGCGATCTCCTCCGTCGACGCAGCGGACGCAGGCAGACCGACCTTGCGTTGCTCACTGCTTCTCACCTGCGAAAACGCGACGGATCCCGACCCGAGTGATGCTGATCTCAGGATCTTCTGCCAACGCTGGGGTGCTCGGGTTGTACAACGTTAGACCCACCCAGCTGACCTGGGTAAACGGTTGTCATTTGCTTCCCCTCTCCTCCGAATCAGCCACTTGGCCGTCTACAAGGGCTGGCGCACGCGCGCATCCGGGCGCTTGCCGCACAGCTCGCCTGCGGCCCTACAATGAGGCAGTGGGTGCGCACAACACAGTCGTCATGGATATTGCGCTGGCCCGGCTCCGTTATCTTTCCTCGAATTCAAGGACAGCTTGCTCTCGCGTGGCACTCAGTGCCGAAACTGCACCTGCTAATTCCTGGACGAGGTCGTCGTCATCAATGGCGTGCCGAGTGGCCAATTCGATGAGCATGTCCTCGCCTTGTGGATACACAACGCGCACTGATGACTCGATAGTCCATTCATCCTCGTCTAAAATGAGGTTCATCCCGAAACTCAAAGCAGCGCCAGATTCATGTTCAGCATCTGCGTACCATTCGATCCGGAGGCCACTACCTCTCCCCGTCTCGTATGAGTACTCATCTCGCCGTTGCTGCCTCGACATCCAACAGGGTTGGGACACGTCACTGAAACCCGGCGTATTCCTCAACCAACTCGCCAAACTGGAAAAGGCCTCACTGACCCTGACGAGAGGCACTTCCGCGCAATCATGCCGCTGTGGGGCGCCGTGGGCGAGGCATTCACGCTGCTTCCCAACGACAGTCGTGGCTAGGTCGCTTGACTCCGCGCGGTTTCGCCTCGATCTCTGGCAGCTCAGGTATCACTAACGATGACGGCCGCAGCTTCAACCAATCGGGCAGTTGCTCGTAGCGTCGCTTTCAATTTGCTATCCCCGATAAAGTGATCACCATAGTGAGCCGAATCTTTAATTGTCAGCACGGCCGCTAGATCTGCAGCATGCTTGCCTCCGTCAGGTCTCACCAGACGGAGAACGCCAACTGCGCCCTGATGGTCCTGCCCTCGGTGCCGCTTTCCCAACCGAGCGCAGCAGATGGCATCGGATGCCGCAACAGCCGCCAGCACAGCGTTGCCTGCGGCTACGTTGCGCGCCTCCTCAATAAGTTCCTCGGCGGCGAGAGAGGCAACTTCTAGGTACGCACGGGCTACTTTTAGTCGGTTACGAGCCTCGGCTGCCCCACATGGAGACTGGCGGCTCATGATGTTTTCCTCAGCATGGCGACGAAATCCTCGCCGGCTAGCCGTAGACCATCTCGGCGCCATTCCTCCATGATTGGTTCGGCGGAATGAACAGCCCGTTGTAGATCGTCCACAGAAATATCGAACCAAGCAACGTCATTGCCAGAGGCTTCTCGTATCCGCATAGCTGTTTTCAGCAACTGAGTGGTCCACTGCTCGCTATCAACATCCACGCTCACTGGCCGAACGAGCAAGACGTCTAGATCACTGGAAGTACTACCGTCTCCACGAGCTGCGGAACCAAACAGTGAGGCATGGATAGGTGCTAACGACCAGGCAGCAATGTGATCAGCGAGCAGCTCAAACAAACTCTTTCTTACTTTCACCAAGTCGATGAGAGCGTTAGCCATCAGGTGGGCCCGATTGAGGCGGCATAGCTTCGACCCCCCTCGCTCTTCTACCAGAACCAGACCGTGAGCAGCCAACCGGTCAACTACTTTGGCCGCATGGGCATGAGAGACTCTCGCCATACGCGCCAGTTGACGACCAGTGAATGCATCATCGGCACCCGCCAATACCCGCAGTAGTGCGGCAGTGCTGAGTGGTAGCACTGCACTGGCTGGCTCGGTTAGATCCATATCTCCATTAATAACACTACTGAATGACGTCCTCTATTCGAAGACATATGTCAACTAATAGAAGACACTAACAGATGGGGCTAGTTAAGTGCGCGGCTTAATCGCCCACGCACTCAGCTGACTTGCTTTAACCTCATGAAATTTGCCACGTCTCGCATGGCACGCAGATTTCTATTACAGCAGTAAATTATCGCCGTTAGCAGACCCGAGCAGCTACGCGCCGAAACTGAGCAGCGCGGCTACGCTACGGCAGGAAAGTAGTGATAGTTCTAGTGCCGCGTAATTGATGTCGTGGTAGGTCCTTAACGACAACTTGTGCCAAGTTGTCGATGGAAAACCCCAGCAACAGAGCGCTTTACACAGGACAAGCAATCAATTACACAACACTAGACACCTTCGCAGTGATCGCGCTCCGCCGAGATGAACCAGCGTTGAAGAAGTCGGGCAGCTGCACACGTTATCGCTTAATCCGCATAATCGGATGGATCACCCAATGAGCTCACCAATTCCGCAAGCTCGTCGCACACGCCCGGCGCAGCGCAGATCAGCGATGGTTCTCGTAGCGTGAAAGCTCGCCCGTCCAGCGTTCGGTTACTCACACCTACCGCGCTCGCCATGCAGACACCCGGCGCTAGATCCCAGGGGTGCACCGAGAACTGCACGCTTGCTCCGAACTGGCCGCTGGCCACCCAGGCCAGGTCCAGGGCGCATGACCCCAACAAGCGAACCCGAAACGCGCGGTCCAGTAGCTCCCCCAGCAATGCTCGCCGAAATCGCTTCGGGAAACGGTCGCTGCGTGTTTGCGGATTCCCAACCCCCACGATGACCTCCTCCAGCTTTACTGGCCCCTGCTGCGGCAGCAGCGTGTCATTGCAGCGCACCGAGCCGCCAGCAACAGCCAGGTAGCGCTGGTTGAGTGCGGGCAACCACGTCGCACCGATCACCGGCACGCCGCCTACCACTAGCGCGCAGTTCATCCCGCTCAGCGGAGAACGATGCATAAAATTAGCCGTGCCGTCGATGGGATCAATCAGCCAGACCGGATCACCGGCATGAATATCGACACCGCCGAGCTCCTCGCCAGCTACCCCGAACCCGGTTTGCTCGGCAAGCGCTCCCCCAATAAACCGCTCGAGCTCCAGATCGATAGCGGTCGCGTAGTCTCCCGGGCCTTTAGTCACTGCGGCCACCGCGCCCATACCATTGCGAAAAGTGGCTTCGGCACTGCGCAACACCGCACCCACGTGCCGAGCAAGCTCTTCGAGCGCGCTGGTCGGCAACGTCATACTGAACCCCTCAACAGACTGAGCCCATCAACAGACACTCCCCTTTGGCAACGATGGCCGCGGCGCCGGTGAGCAGCGCGGCCGATTCGGTGAGTTCTACCCGTAGCTGACCGCCCGGCAGCTCAACCAAGACGATTCCGGTAGGCGATCTCTGAGGATATGTCTGGGATGCGGTCTCGGCCTGCGCCGTACATAATGCGACGGAGGCCGCCGCGACTGCCCCGCTACCACAGGAGCGAGTCTCACCAGATCCGCGTTCATGGACCCGCATTCGCACGGTCCAGGCTGCTTCGCGGACAGAGGCTGATGCAGAGTCGGCAGCGCGCGGCGGCGTGATCAGCTCGATATTGACCCCTTCCGGGAAAATTGCGGCATCGTGCTGGGGTGGAACACTCAAATCGAACTGGTCCAGGGGCATAGTGACCACACAAACGGCGTGAGGATTACCCACGTTTACGGCGGTGGCAGGCAGTGCCACTCCGCCGATCCGGACCTCGGTGGCTACACCTAGCTGTGGCATCGAAAGTTCCGTGGTTGCGGACCCAACAGCTACCGTGTCGCTCGATGAAAGCGGGTGGACCCACACTCGTTTGACACCGTCCCGTGTCGCGATGGTGATCAAGCCAGACTCGGCCAGCCCTTCAGCAACCAGATAGTGTGCAAACACTCGTGTACCATTGGCGCACATTTGTGCCAGCGAGCCGTCTGAGTTGCGGTAGTCCATGAACCACTCAGCCTCATTCGCGTACTGCACACTATCGGCGTCTTTGGCCGCGGGCACTACTCGAAGCACGCCGTCGCCACCGATCCCAGCTCGGCGATCACAGACCGCTTGCACCTGCTCAGGACCCAGCTGAAGCGTCGCATCGAGATCGGGAAAGATGACGAAATCATTCTGAGTTCCGTGTCCTTTAGCGAACGGAACCCACATTGGCTGTGTCACGATACTCAGTCTACGACGCGCAACTGGGTCACCGAACCGCCTTGCCCAGGCGCCGCCGTGATGGGTCCGAGAGTAACCAGCTGTGCGGCCGGCTCCAACAATTCCTCGCGCGCACCGTCTAACCAGTTAATTCGCGTGTCTCGACGGAACCACGAACGCTGTCGGCGAACAAACTGTCTAGTGCGCAGTGCGGTAGCCGCGATCGCTTCAGCTTCGCTGAGCTCACCATCGATCAGCTGCAGTACCTGCCGGTATCCCAGCGCGCGACCCGCTGTCGGACCCTCGCGTAACCCCTGCTGGATTAAGCTTTGCACCTCATCTACCAAGCCCGTGCGCCACATGCGCCTCACACGGGCATCAATTCGTTCATCCAGCACTGCCGACGCTGCATCTACCCCGAGATACACCGTGTCATATACCGGCTCCGGAGTACGCAACTTCGCCGGAAACGGTTTGCCGGTGAGCTCAATGACTTCCAGCGCTCGAACAATCCGCCGCCCATTGCTGGGAAGGATGACTAGCGCCGCCGCCGGATCGATCTGTGCCAGGCGCCGGTGGAGCGCATATGGGCCGTTTTCGGCGAGTTCGCGTTCGTAGCTGCGCCGAACCCGCGGATCGGTGCCCGGAAACTCCATTGCATCCAACGCTGCCCGCACGTACAGCCCGGAACCGCCTACCACAATGGGTGTGACGCCTGCAGCCAGCAGCGCATCTATGGCAGCGCGGGCCCGTTGCTGGTACTCGGCAACGTTTGCATTCTGCGTCACCGGCCAGATGTCAAGCAGGTGATGTACTACTCCAGCACGTTCACGCATTGACAGCTTAGCGGTGCCAATGTCCATGCCACGGTATAGCTGCATTGCATCGGCGTTGATCACCTCACCGCCCACTCGCTGGGCTAGCTGCACAGCAAGCGCGGACTTCCCCGCCGCTGTGGGCCCGACCAGCGCCACTACCCATGGCCCAGAAGGCGTCCGCACGCGCGCTAAACCAACACGTCTATGGCAATAGCCGCAAACAATAACGTGAGATAGGTAATGGAAGCATGAAACAGCAGCATCGGACGCGGAGCAAGCTCCTGTCGGCGGATTGAGGCATGTAAACGGTAGGCACAAAACACGAACCAGCCGCCCAGCACGGTCGCGCTTACACCGTAAATCCAGCTCATCGCCAGCGGCCACAACACTAATGAACAGGCCACCATAGCCAGCGAATGCGCCATAATCTGTCGTGTGACCACCTGTGGCGCGGCCACCACCGGCAGCATGGGAACTCCAGCGCGGGCGTAATCATCGGCGTAACGCATGGCCAGCGGCCAGTAGTGCGGCGGCGTCCAGAAAAAGATCACACCAAATAGCGCCAACGCCGGCCAATCAAGGCTGCCGGTCACCGCCGACCAGCCAATCAACACAGGCATACACCCAGCCGCCCCACCCCACACAATGTTCTGCCGAGTGCGGCGTTTGAGCAGCATGGTGTACACCACGACGTAAAACACGATCGCGGTCAGCGCCAACCCGGCGGCGAGTAGGTTCGCCGCTACGGCAAGCAGCACCACGGAAAACACGCCCAGGCTTAGGCCAAAAAATGTCGCGGCTCGCGGCGTGACTGTGTGGCGCGGCAGCGGCCTACGTGCAGTGCGGTGCATAAGCTGATCGATATCACGGTCAACTACGCAGTTAAGAGCGTTAGCGCTACCCGCTGCTAGCGCTCCACCTAGCAACGTGGTCAGCACCAAATCTAGCGAAGGAATACCGCGGGCAGCCAGAAACATGGTGGGTAGTGTGCTGACCAAGAGCAGCTCAATGATGCGCGGCTTGGTCAGTGCCAGATAGCCGACCAGTGCGGTTTTAATGCGATGGCGACGCAGCTGCAAGCTGGGGGACGGGCCTACGCAGGCCTCAGATACGGCAGGCTGAGAGGCAGTCGCAGCATCGAGCAATGTCGTCACGGACTAGGGGACCTCTCCAAGCAACTTCCAGCCGGCACGACCCGGCGCCTAGCCATGGTAACCAAGCACCTGGAACAGGTTAGGAGCGGCGTCAGATCCGGCTACGAGAAGATGGGCTTGGGGTGTCGAGCTGCCTATTCAGCACTTGGGCATAAAGTGACCGCGTGTCTACCGTGTGGATAGGGTATATCGAAGTGCCGCCGAGCGTAGAGGTAAAGATTCGCGAACGGCGAGGAGTGACCGGCGATCAGGTCCGAGCAGCTTGTCAATGGCCGGCTACAGCGCTACGCGCCGTGTGGCATAACCATCCCGATCATGGTCGACGACTCATCGTGCTTGCGCGAGACGAACAGCATCGCTTATTGAAGGTTGCCCTTCAACCGATTGACATCGTCGACGGCACATGGCGGCTTCGCACTGTCATCATCAGCCGACAGGAGGCATGATGGACACCATGAAAGAGAATGAACTAGGCGAGATTGATATGACCGAGATTGAAATCGACGCCATGATCGCTGAAGGCGAACCCGCCAAAGTCACCGGTCCGTTCGATCCGGTTCGTCGTGTCCAATTCGAGCTCATTGGAAGCGGCCTGCACACATACCGTTGGCGGCTGATCGCGGCGAACGGCGAGGTCTTAGCAACCAGCGCCAATTCCTACCGCAGTCAGAATGACGCTCACCAAGCAGTTTCCGCGCTAACCGCGGCTCTACAACAGGCTCCTATCGTCAGCAGCGCTGACACAGCTTAACGCTCAGCACGCTACAACCACAGCTTGGATACCTGCCGTCGCTACGAGGCGACCGATGTCATCGGGGTCACTGGTAATAATGCGATCTCCTGGTTGAGCAGCTAGGACTAGAGTGGCATCAATCGGGTCACTGGTACCCGCTTTGCCGATCAGAATTCCCGCTTGGCGGCCCTGTTGTTCGTCCACTGCCTGCACATCTACTCCCCGCAGCAGCCGAGCCAACGTGGCTTGACGGCCGCCGTCAGATCGCCAAACCTGAGCCACTACAACAGCATTGCTCCGTAACCCAATACCGTGCTGCTGCGCTGCGCGGAGTTTGGCCAGCATTGTCCGGTCATTACGGTCGACAGCTATAAAAGCCCCCGCATCCAAAACGAGAGCACTCACGCTGCCCCAACCTGATGCGCTACTACGTGTAGGCCTAGTTCGGATTCAGCTCGTGCAAGTTCGGCCGCGGTGAGCTGGCCATGAATATGTTCCCAATCATCCAAAAATTCACTCAATGCCTCGGTGCGGAGCTTTGCCGCGGCGGCCTGTGCTAACCACGTGGAAAGCCCGATGCCAGATTTGCGGGCGGCGCTTCGCACAGCTTCCCCTAGATCATCTACCAACGAGATACTCATCTTGTCCACCTTCATTCTACAATCCTACTACAGTAGGTGCATACCGCGGTAGGATCGTACAGTTTCTCTTTCACTACTCTTCCTAAATCACAGGAGCATGAAAGTGTCACGATGTGGGTAAGCCGATAGAATCAAAGCGGCAACATAGCCAGCCCAAGGCCAGCCAGATGGGGAACCCGTGAACAGCCCTGCTAAGAGCCAAAGATCTACGCACAACACCAATCCAAAGACTGAGCCGCAACTTGACTGGTCGGCTACCGACGAGCGTGCAGTGAACTGGATTCGCGTGCTCGCCATGGACGCGGTGGAAAGAGCCGGTAGCGGACATCCTGGTACAGCGATGAGCTTGGCGCCTGCCGCCTACCTATTGTTCCAGCGTTTCTTGCGGCACGACCCTGCCGACCCGAACTGGGTGGGACGCGACCGGTTCGTACTCTCGTGTGGCCACAGCAGCCTTACGCTCTACATCCAGCTCTACCTGTCTGGTTACGGGTTGACTATGGAAGATCTGGGGCAGCTGCGGCAATGGGGTAGCCAAACCCCTGGACACCCCGAGTACCGGCACACTCCAGGAGTTGAGGTCACCACCGGTCCGCTCGGTCAAGGTGTTGGCAACGCCGTCGGGATGGCTATGGCAGCACGTCGCGAGCGAGGCCTATTCGATCCCGACGCCGTGGCCGGCAGTAGTCCTTTCGACCATATGATCTGGGGCTTTGCCTCCGATGGTGACATGCAAGAAGGTGTGGCCAGCGAAGCGTCCTCCCTTGCCGGAAACCAGCAGTTGGGCAACCTCTGCCTACTGTGGGACGACAACCAGATCTCCATCGAAGACGACACGCGCATTGCCTTCACCGAAGACGTTGCCGCACGTTACGCCGCGTATGACTGGCACGTGCAAGAGGTCGACTGGCGGCAGGGCGAGCACTATCACGAAGACGTTGCCGCGCTGGCCGCCGCGTTCGAAGCGGCACGTGCCGAAACGGATCGACCGTCCTTCATTAAACTGCGTACCATAATCGGTTGGCCAGCACCTACTAAGCAGAACACTGGAAAGGCCCACGGCACGGCACTTGGCAGTGACGAAGTGGCGGCAACTAAGCAGTTACTGGGCTTCGACCCGCAGCGAAGCTTCCCCGTCGAGAGCGACGCGCTCGAGCATGCCCGTGCCGTAGCACGACGAGGCTCAGCCGCCCACCAACACTGGAACTCCCAGTTCGAAGACTGGAAACACCACAACTCCGAACGCTACGAGCTGTGGCAGCGCCTGGCCGCTGGGCAGCTACCCTCCGACTGGAAGCAGCAGCTACCAGAGTTTGATCCTGCAAAGACCAACTCCATGGCTACCCGAACAGCGTCGGGCAAGGTTCTGGCGGCACTAGCCGATGCGCTACCCGAGCTGTGGGGTGGCTCAGCTGACCTCGCCGGCTCTAACGACACCAGCATGGCCGGTGAGCCGTCGTTCATCCCGGCGCAGCACCAAACGAAGGAATTTGCCGGCGGCCCCTACGGCCGCACACTGCACTTCGGGGTGCGGGAACATGCGATGGGCGCCATCATGAACGGCATGGTGCTGCATGGCCCTACCCGCCCCTACGGCGGAACGTTCCTCGTCTTCTCCGACTACATGCGCCCATCAGTGCGACTTGCCGCATTGATGGGCATCCCCGTGACCTACGTCTGGACCCATGACTCGATCGGGCTCGGCGAAGACGGACCTACGCATCAACCGGTGGAGCAGCTCACCGCGCTGCGCGCAATCCCTGGGCTCGACGTGGTCCGCCCTGGCGACGCCAACGAAACTACAGTGGCCTGGCAGGCGGCCATCGAGCGTACCGACGGGCCGACAGCGCTCTGTCTCACCCGGCAAAAGCTACCCGTGCTCGACCGCACGCAGTATGCACCAGCTAGCGGGGCGCTCCGCGGTGGATACATTCTGGCCGAAGCCAGCACGGCCGACTCGCTACCCACCGTCATTCTGCTCGCCAGTGGAAGCGAGGTGAGCCTTGTGCTTGCTGCCCGTGATCGACTGGAGGCAGACGGCACACCGACTCGCGTGGTCTCCATGCCCTGTATGGAATGGTTCAGCGCCCAAGACACCGCGTACCGGGAGCACGTGCTGCCTCGAGCGGTGCACGCACGGGTAGCGGTTGAAGCCGGGATTGCCGCACCGTGGCGCCAGTTTGTCGGTGATGATGGTGAGGTCGTGAGCTTGGAACATTTCGGCGCCAGCGCGCCTTATGAAGTGTTGTACGAGCAGTTTGGCTTCACACCGGATGCGGTGGTGGCTGCGGCGCACGCAAGTCTGAGCCGCAACGCGGTGATCACTGGATCCACTACCGGAAACTAAAAAGACATTGCGACTACTGCTCAACAGCGTCTATTCGAAGAGGTGCAGCTCATGACGGACCCACTTGCCCGACTCTCCGCCGCCGGTGTAGCGATATGGCTGGATGACCTATCCCGCGAACGGCTGGACTCCGACGACACCCCAAAAAGCATCGCCACACTGAGCCGGACCCGGCATGTTGTGGGAATCACCAGTAACCCGACGATCTTCGCCGCGGCACTAGCGCCTGACTCGCCAGGAGCACATTCCTACACCGACACCCTGACGCAACTGCGCCGTAGCGGTGCTAGCGTCGAGGAAGCTGTTCGTGAACTTACAACCTCGGACGTCCGACTGGCGTGTGACAAGTTACGGCGCATTTACGACCAGACCGAGCGACTGGACGGGCGAGTTTCCATTGAGGTCGATCCGCGGCTAGCCCACGACACTGACGCCACGGTGGCAGAAGCGGCCACGCTCTGGAAGACAGTGGACCGTCCAAATCTATTCATCAAGATTCCTGCAACTTCCGCTGGGCTGCCAGCGATCACGCGCACGCTAGCCGCCGGCATCAGCGTGAATGTGACGCTGATCTTCAGTTTGCGGCGCTACGACGAGGTGATGGATGCGTTCCTAGACGGCATCGAGCAGGCACGCGACCACGGTCACGATGTGAGCAGCCTCGCTTCGGTAGCATCGTTCTTCGTCTCTCGGGTCGATACCGAAGTCGACCGACGCCTTGATGCGCTGGTAGATGCCGCCGAACACCCACGAAACATGAGCGAGAACTTGATCGCTGGAGAGATGAACACCTCGGCCGCACAACAACTTCGTGGGACGGCGGCCATCGCTAATGCGCGACTGGCCTACCAGCGCTACCAGCATGTGTTCACCAGTTCGCGCTGGCTAGAGCTTGCCGCGGCGGGTGCCCGGCCGCAACGTCCGCTGTGGGCATCCACGGGGGTGAAGGATCCGGCGTACAGCGACACCCGCTACATCACCGAGCTGGTGGCTCCGGGCACAGTCAATACCATGCCCGAAGCCACGTTGCTGGCATTCGCCGATCACGGCGAACTGCGCGACGACGTCGTTACCAGCGGTTACACCGAGGCTGCCGAGACCCTTGCGGAGCTGGCTACGCTAGGCATTGACTATGACGACGTCGTGACGACGCTGGAACGTGAAGGTGTGGATAAGTTCGCTGCTTCATGGCAGCAGCTATCAGAGTCAGTCGCACAGCAGCTGGGAGAGCAATGAGCAGCACCGTCAGACATGCCACATCTGCACGTGGAGCCCGAATCGAGTCCGATCAGTACAGCGGCCCCACAACTCTTGACGACAATTTCATGTTTGGCGGTGGGATCGCGGTAAGTGGTACCCGCGCAATAGCCAACCTTAATGAACGCATCGCCGAGTTGCTCATAAAAGACGTGCCGCACCGCCTCGCCGAGGGCGACCCAAACTTGTGGGGTGCGGCAGCGGCGGATGAGGCGCGCGATCGGCTGGGTTGGTTGACACTGCCGGCCACTTCGCGTCATCTCATCAGCGATCTTGCTTCCGTGCGTGAAGAACTGCGTGCAGAAGGGCTCGATCACGTGGTGTTGGCAGGGATGGGCGGCTCATCACTCGCTCCAGAGGTTATGGCGCGCACGCTGGGTGTCGACCTCACCGTGCTCGACACCACCGATCCCGCCCAGGTTCGCTCGGCGCTGAGTCAGCGGCTCGAGCACACCGTAGTCGTGGTATCGAGCAAGTCAGGTGGCACGGTAGAGACTGATAGCCACCGCCGGGCTTATTGGCAGGCGCTGCGAGATACGGGACTCTCCGACGATGAGGTGGCACGACGGTTCATCGTCGTTACCGATCCTGGCTCACCACTGGATTTGATCGGAAAACAGCTCGGCGTCCGGGAAATCTTTTTGGCTGATCCACGTGTGGGCGGCCGCTACAGCGCGTTGTCGGCGTTCGGTCTGGTGCCGGCCGCGTTAGCTGGTGCCAGCGTGACCGAGCTGCTGGAAGACGCGGCGCGGCTGGGCACCACGTTGGGCTCAGACGGCCCAGCGCTGCGACTCGGTGTAGCGCTGGCGGTCGCGGCCCAAGCGGGCCGAGACAAGCTCGTCATCGCCGAGGACGGCACCGGAATGGTTGGTCTTGGTGACTGGGTGGAACAACTGATCGCTGAATCCACTGGTAAAGACGGTAAGGGGATTCTTCCGGTCGTGGTAGAGCGACCCGATCACGTTGCGGATCCAGGAGAACGCGGTAGCGATGTGCTACTGACCACAGTTGGTGGCGGGCTAAAACTTGGGCATACAGGTGTGATTCCGGGTGCGGCGATACAGCCAGACCTCACTGTAAACGGTCCGCTAGGCGCACAGTTCCTCACCTGGGAATATGCCACGGCTATAGCCAGCATATTACTGGGCGTCAACCCGTTCGATCAGCCCAATGTGACAGAGTCCAAGCGCAATACCGCGACGATCCTCGAATCGGGAAAGCTCCCCGCCGATGAGCCATTCCTGCGCACTGAGCACCTAGAGCTCTACGGCGACTCGACACTGTTCAACGACGTCCGCAGCGTTAGTGGCGCCGTGGCGTCTTTGATCGGCGCGGTCCCCGAGCGTGGCTACCTAGCGCTCATGGCGTATCTGGATCGGTTCGGCAACTCCGCCGCGGCACAGCTGCGCGCTCTGGTGGCCCGGCGCACACAGCACGTGGTCACGTTCGGGTGGGGGCCTCGGTTTCTGCACTCCACTGGGCAGTACCACAAGGGTGGGCCGGCCACTGGCGGCTTTCTACAGATCACCGGCGCGGTAACGCAAGACCTATCCGTGCCTGACAAGCCCTACAGCTTTGGAGAGCTGCAAGCGGCACAGGCCGCGGGTGATCGCGTCGCGCTAAGTAGTCGGAACCTCCCGCTGCTTCGGGTGCACCTCACCGACCGCGCCAGCGGCCTTGATGAGCTTATGGAGGCGCTGCGGTGAGCAACCTCTCCGCTAGCTTGGTGAATCCGCTCCGGGATCCGGCGGACCGTCGACTCCCCCGGGTTCCTGGGCCCTGCGCACTAGTGATGTTCGGTGTTACTGGTGACCTAGCGCAACGCAAACTGATTCCGGCCGTGTATGACTTAGCTCACCGCGGACTGCTGCCGCCTAGCTTTGTCATGGTGGGCTTTGCCCGTCGAGACTGGGGTGAGGGTGAGTTCATCGAACTCGCTCGAAAGGCTGCGCAGGCAGGTGCGCGTACTCCATGGAGCGATCAAGTATGGCAGCGGCTTGCCGACGCCACCCGATTTGTCGGTGGCTCATTTGACGATGACTCTGCGTTTGACACACTCGCCTCCACACTCGATGCGCTGCGGCACAGCCATGGCATTCCTGGAAACGCCGCGTTTTATCTCGCGATTCCGCCCGAGGCATTTCCGACAGTGCTGCGACAGCTGGAGCGCACCAAGATCGCCAGTAATGATGAGGCCGGCGGCTGGCGTCGAGTTGTGGTGGAGAAACCGTTTGGCACAGATGCCGAAAGTGCCCATACGCTAAATGCGCTGGTAGATGATGTATTCACCCCCCAGGACGTGTTCCGGATCGACCATTACTTGGGTAAAGAGAGCGTGCAGAATCTGCTCGCACTGCGGTTTGCCAACACGTTGTTCGAACCGGTATGGAACTCGCATTACGTTGATTCAGTACAGATAACCATGGCCGAAGACCTCGGGATCGGTAGCCGCGCGGGATTTTATGACCGCGCCGGGGCCACTCGCGATGTGTTGCAAAACCATCTTCTTCAGCTGTTGGCACTGACCGCGATGGAGGAACCGGTGAGCTTCTCCGCGGAGGCGATCCGCATTGAGAAGCTGAAGGTGCTGCGAGCCATCAGCCTGCCAGAGGATCTAGCCAGCGGCACGGTGCGCGGCCAGTACGAGCGAGGTTGGTGCTTAGGCGAGCGGGTGCTGGGTTACCTCGACGAAAAGGGTGTACCGGCAGACTCGACCACCGAGACGTATGTGGCAGTTGAGCTGGGTATCCAGACACGACGTTGGGCCGGCGTGCCCTTTTACCTGCGAACAGGCAAGCGCCTTCCTCATCGGGTCACCGAGATCGCGGTGTCGTTTGCCAAAGCGCCGCATCTACCGTTCAGTCAGACCGACACCGAACAGTTGGGCCGCAACCAACTAGTGGTTCGGGTGCAGCCCGACGAGGGAATGACGCTGAAGTTCGGTTCCAAGGTGCCTGGCAGTCAGATGGAGGTGCGCGACGTCGCGATGGACTTCCACTACGGCGAAGTGTTCACCCAATCCTCACCGGAGGCATATGAACGGCTGGTGCTGGACGTACTGCTCGGCGATTCAACGCTGTTTCCTACCGCCGAGGAGGTCAATGCGAGTTGGTGCGTCGTAGATCCGCTGGAACAGCACTGGCAGGAAAGCTCGCCCAAAAAATATCGGGCTGGATCATGGGGGCCACAACAAGCTGATGAGTTACTGGAGCGAACGGGACGGACGTGGCGGCGTCCATGACGAATCAGATGATCTTCAGAGTCCGATATCCATGACCGTACTCACTGACACTTCCGGTAAGGAAGTATTGGCCGCACTTAGCGCGGCACGCACGAGTAGAGGCGGCGGCGCGTCTGGACTTGCGTTAACGCTGGTTGTCGTCGCCGAAACCGATGCGGTTGACAGCGCCACGAGCTCGGCTTGTGTGGCCGCACAGGCACATCCGTGCAGGCTCATTATGGTCACTCGCGAATCTCCGACTGATGCCAACTATCGATTAGACGCTGAGATCTGTGTCGACGGTCGGCTCGGCACCGGAGAAACAGTGATTCTGCGAATGCACGGTCGACTTGCCTTACACGCCGAGTCGATCACGCTGCCGCTGCTCGCGCCGGATGTTCCCGTGGTGGCTTGGTGGCAAGGGGTACCACCGGAGAAGATCGCCCGTGACCCGCTTGGGGTATTCGCCGACCGACGTGTCACCGACTGCTCGCAGCACCCCGATCCGCTGACAGCTCTGCACCAACGCGCGCAGGATTATCGTCCCGGCGACACCGATATAACGTGGACACGAACCACGTCATGGCGGTCGCTACTGGCCGATGCCTTCGACACGATCGACGCGCAACCCGCCTCGATCGAGGTTCACGCGCCGGTCGGTAACGCTAGCGCCGCATTGCTAGCGGGATGGCTGCAAAGCCGGCTGGGGGTCGTGGTGCGGTGTGGTCTGCCAGCCGATGATGAACCGGAGATCAGCGGAGTCACCGTGACGCTCCACGACGGCTCAACACTGACCCTCAAGCGCGAATCACCAAACTCGGTTGTCGTCCAGCAGACAGGTGGCGCGGCACAGCAGCTACCGCTGGACCAACCCAGCGTCTGCGACGCTCTCGCCGAGGAACTGCGCCACCTTGACCCAGACCAGCCGTACGCGGCCGCGCTGCAAACAGCTACCGGCGTAGCGGTGGCCGGCGCTGACTACAGCGCCGCGGCCCGGATACATGAGTGGCACGATCCCGAGTTATCGGCGCCGGCTTCATGAGTGCGGTGTCGTCATGAGTGCGGTGTCGTCATGAGCGGCACCCACGTCGTAGTCCATCCGGACGGGCAGCTGTTGGCCGAAGCCGCGGCCGCACGGCTGCTGGCACGTCTAGCTGACGTACAAGCCGCACGCGGCGTAGCTAGCCTGGTATTAGCCGGGGGCGGCGTCGTTATTCAGAGCTTGGCGGCGATGAAAGCTAGCCCCGCTCGGGATGCGGTGGACTGGAGCCGCGTTGACGTGTGGTGGAGTGACGAACGTTTTCTCGTCTCCGGTGATCCGCAGCGGAACGAGACCCAAGCTCGACGCGCACTGCTAGACGCAGTCGCACTCAACCCCGACCGAATACATCCGATGCCAGCTGCCGTGTCCAGCATGCCCGGCGCTCAGGGCACAGCACTCCATAACAGCTCGGCCGACGACGGTTCCGCCGCTTACCGCGACGAGCTGGCCCAACAAGCATCGCCTGGCAAACAACTTCCACAGTTCGATGTCTTGCTGTTAGGAGTCGGTCCCGAGGGACACACCGCTTCGATCTTCCCCGAATCACCGGCGGTGCACGAACAGCGGCCAGTTGTCGCGGTACACGGCTGCCCCAAGCCGCCGCCGACTCGGATCACGATGACGCTGCCGGCGATTCGAAGTGCGGAAGAAGTATGGCTGTTCGCCGCCGGAGAGTCCAAGGCTGCCGCGGTTGGAATGGCGCTGAGCGGGGCGGGCGAAGCGCAGATACCAGCGGCAGGGGCGCGCGGCCAACTGCGGACGTTATGGCTACTGGATCGAGCCGCGGCCGCCGAAGTTCCAGCCCAACTACGCACCCCGTGGTAACGCTGGCCGTGGCAGCAAGCTAACGCCTTGCGGGGCGCTCACAATTCCACAGTCGGATCGTCCATGCCACACTAGGAATTCACTCCAGGCAAAGAAGGTGCTCTTGTCCGCGGAGAAGATGCACGCCGACGAGGTGGCCGTACTACCAGAACACCAACCCTGCGAGCGCGATGAGTGCCAGGCACGTAATTGATGAAGTCCTCGCCGAGCACCAGCACACCGCATGAAACGGATCCACCGCTTGGTAAGGGTTGGCTGGCCACGTTCGCAGGTGTTTGACTTGTTCTACTGCAAAATCAGGCTTTCTTGGTTACGAGGTGGTGCACGATAAAAATTTTTGCACAAGTTCTCTTAACTTGGCAAAAACACGCTGCCGCTGAACTCGTCGTTTCATCGACGATGATGGCAGTAGCTTGCAATCGTGCACCATGTCGTTAGGCAATCCGGGTTGATGTCCCTGACAAGGTGAATCATCGGCGTTCAATGAGATCGGAGATGAGCATGGGTAGAGTCATTGTGACGGAGTTTGTTTCCCTCGACGGGGTCATGGAGGCTCCCGGTGGCGAGCCGGGATACGCACATTCGGGATGGACGATCCCCTACCACGATCCCGAGCAAATGAAGTACAAGCTAGACGAGACCCAGGCAGCACAAGTGCTGCTGCTAGGGCGAAAGACCTATCAGGGGTTCGCCGAGGCATGGCCCGAACACGACGACGAGGCTGGATTCGCCCAGAAGATGAACACAATGCCGAAGTTCGTCGTCACCACTACCTTGACCGACCTCGAGTGGCAGAACTCGACTGTGCTCCCGGGTCCGATCCAGACTTCGATACCTCGGCTGCGGGAGGAGATCGACGGGGAAATCCTGGTCCACGGTAGCCGGACACTGGTGCACTCATTGCTCCGGAACGGACTCATCGACGAGTTGCGGCTGATGATCTTTCCCGTAATCCTCGGCTCAGGTGCTCGGATCTTCCCGGACTCACCGGATGCGATCGCCCTCGAACTGGTCGATCACCGTCGATACGCCTCAGGCGTCGCGGTGCTCACCTATCACCCGCGATGACCTGTCGCTCGCCCCGCGGAGTGCTAGCGTGGTTGAAATCTTAACTGTAGATACCGAGCCGGAAGGCTCCGTAAGGAAAATGCTATGCCGGACGGACCAGACGACAAAGAGTGGGTCCGTAAGTTTGTTTGTGACCTTTGGGGGCCAGAGGTCACAAACAGTTTCACCAACAATCAGCTCCCGCTCCTAAGATTCTATGACAGCGTTCGTGACGGTGACATACTTCGCGGCGACCGCGTGGGAGTTTGGCATGTCATCTATAACCGTTATAACGAGGATAAGGATAGGGCTCCGAATCCAATATGGGATGCGGCTGTATGCGTGAGCGGACGACGCAGCTGCGCCGTAGTATTTCCAGACCTTGTAGGTTCCACCCTTACTGTGGATGATGTCGGCTGCCAGGTTTACGTCCTAGGAAGGGTCCATAACAGCGAGATAAAGGCGACGGGCCGTGACTCGCAGGTCCATCTATTAGGACCGGTGAGCGGCACTTCTAGGATTCGGGTCGACCGTTACACCACCCTCCATGACAAGGAACCGGGCGTGATCTTCCGAGGCGAGCGAGAGCCAACGCCTGGCCATCTGCGGGAGCTTGTGCTGCCGCCCCTACGACCGCTTTTTTCAGCTGCCGATCTGCCCCCAAAACGGCCACGTTCGCCGTTACCCTCCGCGGCGTGGCGGCTGTTATCTGGAGGAAACCATGGGCGGCGCCGCTAAGGAACGTGGCTTGTCCATTTCACGGGTTGAGCTGTGATGTCAGGTCGTTGCAGCGCTGGAGTTCCAACGCGCAGCTGCGCACTCCGCGGTAGCGCTGGCCGTGGCAGCAAACCCCGAACTAAGCCTTCTCAGGCTTTAGAAGCTGTCGGGAAATCTCGCGTACCTGCTGCACAGCGGCAGGTACTGGCATGGCGGCGTTTTCTGGTGGCGCCGATGGTGGTGTTGTGCCAGATGGCGACAGCCATGCTAGGAGTCGCTGGCCGATGCGGGCAATAGACTGGCGACCAGCGCTGTATACCTCTGTTTGTGGACGTTGCCCTTACGAGGTGGGGCACGATAAAAATTTTTGCACAAGTTCTCTTAACTTGGCAAAAACACGCTGCCGCTGAACTCGTCGTTTCATCGATGATGATGGCAGTAACTTGCAATCGTGCACCATGTCGTTAGATCGAAAGTGCTGACCAACAGCGGCTTGTGGGATTCCAGGTTCCCGGATCAGCATGGCTCAATAGTGGAGTGACGAACGCATCGGCTGCTACGGTTGCATCATGAAGCGTTTGACAACCCCGTAATCCGACTACATCTGCAGCCGCAGCGGGATAGTTCTGTCTCCAAGAAGAAAGGGCGGGAATCTCAAACCGCCTTGGCATTCGCAAATCGGTGCCGATACCGATTCGTCGTCTCTGCTCACTATTCAGGGCAACTTGTACAGCGCGACCAATGATAGGTTCCTGTTGCGAGATCAGCAGTAGATCGGCCAGATCTCGGTATCGAGTAGACGGGCTGGCGCCGTAAGAACGCCAGTGCCACTCATACATTGCACAGATCTTGTCAGCAAGGTGGTCCGGGAGCGGATATAGCAGTATCTTGGGCCAATCATTCGGCCAAGGCAGCGGTACAGTCGGTTCAAGCTGCACGGCCATGGGTTCCGCAGTCGGCATACGACGAACAACCAGGTCCACGTTGGCTGTGTCCATCTTCCGGTTCCCGAGTAGGACATCAAACGTCATCTGAGCGCAGTCGGCTTCATCTGCGTGACGCGCCGGCCGCGTCTCGGCGAACGCAAAGTAGTCGCCCAGATCTCTATAGGCTGCGCACCGGAGCGCGTCAATTGCCTCGTTCAGGTCGTTAAGTCCAGGCCTAATTAGGTCGATGTCTCGGCTATAGCGCGCCTCACCCGGATAGCGCACCAGCAGCGCCTGGCCACCTTTCAACATCCAGCCTGGTTCTTGAAAGACTCGGGCCAGTAAGCGTTGAAAGTAGAAGCGTCGCGTCACATCTTGGGTGCTTACCCCGAGCCGGCGAGCAACGTCTTGTGCCCGAGACTTCAGCGCCGCTTCTAATGCCGATGGCGTCTCGTACATGTTCGCTACTGACCAATCTTGTCTTCGGACCTGTTCCCCTGTGGCTGTTTTCCGGGCCTAACCGCAATGGGCGCGATGCTGGGCATCGCTGAAGCTGCTATCCGCTGGATGTTAGAAACCATAAGTTGAGATCCAAGGTTGCGGGTTACTTCCGCAAGAGCTGGGATAAAAGCTAACTTCTGGATTGTTTCCATGGTGGAAGGGATAGTCACCGAGGCGCTGATTCTGCGGATTGCCTCAGTAAACGCGGGATCGTCGCCAACAGAACGGAGAGCTTTAAGATCCGGGCTGTCTACTAGCGCGAGCCTGAAGCCCTCAATGAGTCCGGTGAGGGCGGCCATGCCGGTGCTCTCGCGAACACTATCGCGCTCAAGCCGCCGACCGGCTTGCTCGACCAGGGCACTCAATAGCTCGTCTCCCGAGGCTCCAGCAAGCGCGTACTTGGGGGCGAACTTAGAAATCTGCTCTGCTAGCGAATCTAGCTCTACTAGGTTTCGGCGCTCTGCGTCGGCGATGACGCCGCCGATATGCCCACCGTCAGCGCGAGTCTGCATCAAGTCCACTACAGTCCGTGGCACCGTCGTGACCGGTATACCATCGATGATCGTCACATCCTCGGGGTCAAGCCGCCCAACATGTAGCCGGACCCCGAGTTCACGGGTCGTTCGCCGGCGTGGAACCGTCAACTCAGTTTCCGGGGCTGGAATGTCTCCCAACTCGTGCACTAAGCAGGCCGACCGATGCGAGACTACCCCATCATCGGCACCCAGCCCAGTCCGTTTCCACGCTGGTCGTTTCGGATCAAGACGCAGCCAGGCCACCCGGCTCTCCAGATGCGGGGGCGGTGACGCACCTGCTACTCGGTACACACCTCTGCCGACGTTCTGCAGTAGCTGCGCCTGGCATAGCCGCAGCTGAGTCACCCGGTCGACGCTATGAGCGGCAGCTTGCGCCGCCGTGACTAGCCCGGCCTGATCCGCAGCCATTTCAGCTAACGCTCGGAATGCTTCATCTCGCTTCATGCAGCAAGTATAACACTTATTTACAGCAATAGTTACGGGCTAAATGAAACTATTGCTGTAAGCAGTTTGGTTGGCTTCCTAGCATCAAATTCCGGTGACCAGCTTGCCATCCCCGAGGTTGTGGTAGGGATAGCCGAACCTCTGCCGAGACGCAGAATACTAGAGTTATCAAGGACACTATATGGTGAATCCGGAGGACACCGGCCATGCAGCTATCAGACTTACAGGAAATAGGCCGATTCGGGTCCTCAGGCTAAACGTTAAACCTTTCCGCTGCGGCGAGCACGCAAGTTAGCCAGTGCCTCTTCCAATAGGGCTTTGCCGTCAGCATCACTGCGCCGTTCCCGCACGTAAGCCAAATGGGTTTTATACGGCTCGTTACGTGGGATCGGTGGGGGCGCCGTAGCGTCTTTACCAGCCGGAAGTCCACAGCGCGCGCAGTCCCAAGAGTCTGGCTCCGACACATCAGCGGCAAACGATGGCCGGGTTATATGGCCGTTAGCGCAATAGAAATCGATGCGGCGCCGCGGAGCGGAGTCACCACGCTCAGACTCGCCCATGGGGCCCGCGCCGACGCGCGTACCCCGAATAGCAGTACCACCTGCCACGATCAGGTTCTCCTTTACTCAGGTATTTCAGCCGCAAAGGGCCGATTGCTGGGACTGCTAGCGCTGATTTATGCGGCTTTCATCAGCAGCCCGAGACCGATCACACTCGCGGTCCAAATTAACGCCACGGCAACGGTAAACCGGTCAAGGTTTTTCTCCGCGATCGAGGAACCGGAAAGGTTGGAACCCATACCTCCACCAAACATGCTGGACAGTCCGCCGCCCTTACCGCGGTGCAGCAAAACGAAGAGCACAACCAAAGCGCTGGACACAATCAGTGTCACAGTGAGCACGGAAACCATGTCCACAGAATACGTGAGGCCACCGGAGCCGGACGTACCGCTCCCCTACCGGCGTGCTCCCACAGCATGAATCGACGACCTGTTCCTGCCCCTGAAACTCGATAATAGTAGCTACCAACTCTAAATGTGATAGCTGTGGACAAGCTCATTCGCGATGGAGAACTAACCCGGCCAGCAATCCCGGCGGGATAGCCGCGCTCCTCGCGATCGAGCCCACTCCAGCCAGCAATGACCTAGCCACCGCGGCTATTGTGGAGCAGCTTCGCGAGGATCGAGTGTGATCTATTTAGACAGTTCCGCAATCGTTAAACTCGTCCGCTCCGAAGCCGAGACTAGCGCGCTTCGAGCTTGGTTAGCCAAAAATCCTCAGCCGCTCGTTACTTCCTCGCTAGCTCGCACTGAGGCGGCGAGAGCGCTCACCCGAAGTGAGCCGACTGCGCTTGGCAAGCTCTCAGCAGTGCTCGCAACTTTTCATCAGAAATCAGTGACTGACGCAATCCTCGATGCTGCTGCGATGCTCCCGGACCCATACATCCACAGTCTGGATACCATCCATCTCGTGACAGCCGAAGCTCTGGGAACAGCGTTGACTACATTTGTCGCGTACGACAGGCGGCTTGCCGCACTTGCCCAGAAACGGGGCTTACTTGTGGAATCTCCTGGCATGCAACGCAGCCCAAGTAAGTAGTAACGAGATTACTGCGCGGACACTACGCTGTCGGTCTTAGCCAGCTGCAGCACCCATTCAGTGATGGTGCGAGCAACCTGCTGAGGGGTGAGGCCAAGCTCGGTGAGGATCTGCGCACGGCTTCCGTGTGGCACAAAGCGAGTAGGTACACCTAGACACCGCACGGGCGTGGTGACCTGCGCATCGGCCAGCTGCTGGGCGATCGCTGTACCCACCCCGCCGCAACGTAAGCCATCTTCGGCAGTCACTACCACTCGATACTGCCGTGCCAGCTCAATCAGCTCGGTTGGCGGTGGGATTACCCAGCACGGATCAACCACGGTGACGCCGATGCCTTGCTCGCCAGCGCGCTGTGCTGCCTGCACTCCAAGCTCTCCGAATGCACCCACCGCCACGAACAGCACATCGGGCTGTCGATCACGGTGCAGCACGTCGAGCTGTCCAATTCGATCGACCGCAGGCAACTCCAGCGGAGTGCTCCCCGTGGGAAACCGCAGCATCGTGGGCCCGTCGGTGACCGCGACCGCCTCGGCTAGCTGTTCGCGCAGTCGCACGGCATCGCGTGGTGCGGCGATCCGCAACCCCGGTACGGTCGAGCCGATCGCCAGATCCCAGATCCCGTAATGGCTAGGCCCATCTGGACCGGTGATCCCCGCGCGATCCAAAACAAAGGTAACCGGGAGCCGATGCAGCCCAACATCAAGCAGTAGTTGATCGTAAGCGCGATTCAGGAACGTGGCGTACACCGCTACCACTGGATGCATGCCGCCCATAGCCAAACCGGCCGCCGACGTTACAGCGTGCTGCTCGGCGATACCAACGTCGAATGCGCGCTCAGGATAGGCACGCATCAACTGCTCGATGCCGGTGGGTCCCGCCATCGCGGCGGTGATGCCGACCAAGCTCTCCCGCTTACTCGCGAGGTTGACTAGCTCCTTAGCAAATACCGATGTCCAGCTCACACCCAAACTGCCGTTGGAAATGGCCTTGCCAGTCTCGGGATCAAACGCCGAGGAGCTGTGCAGGCAATCTGCCTCATCATATTCGGCGGGCTGATAGCCGTAGCCCTTGCGCGTAATGGCATGCACGATCACCGGATGGCCGTACCCAGCTGCTAGCCGAAGCGCGGTCTCCATGGCCACTACATCGTGCCCATTGACCGGGCCGACGTATTTTAGACCAAGGTCTTCAAACATCGCTGGGCCAAGTAGGGCATCTTTGAGTCCTCGCCGAATACCGCGGAGCACATCGCGCACGCTATGTCCGACCAGCGGGGTCCGCAGCAGCGCGCGGTGGATCGCGCTCAATGCCCGCTCGTAGTTAGGGCTGAGCCGCAACGAGGCTAAATGATCAGCCAAACCACCGATGGTTGGAGAGTAGGAGCGGCCGTTGTCATTCACCACGATGATCACCGGACGGTCAGGACCCGCGGCGATGTTATTCAGCGCTTCCCAGCACATTCCCCCGGTAAGCGCGCCGTCACCGACAATCGCAACGACCGCACGGTCGCGCTCCCCCCGCAGCGCATACGCTTTGGCAAGCCCATCGGCATAGGACAGCGCGGTGGAGGCGTGCGAGTTCTCCACAAGGTCATGGCAAGACTCGGCTCGGCTCGGGTAGCCCGAGAGCCCGCCGCGGCGGCGCAGTTCCTCGAAGCCGGCTTGGCGCCCCGTAAGCATTTTATGCACGTACGTCTGATGCCCTGTGTCAAAAATGAGTCGATCCTTGGGTGAGGCGAAGACTCGGTGTAGGGCAAGCGTCAGCTCAACCACGCCCAGATTGGGGCCCAGGTGACCGCCAGTACGGGACAGCTTCTCAATCAAGAAGTCTCGAATCTGAGCAGCAAGGTTTCCCAGCTGCTGTGCGGGTAGCAGCTTAAGTCGCTCCGGGGTATCCACCTCTGTCAGCAACGGCCAGCTCTGCCGTTCCGCCGCCGATTCGGAAACTAACGGCTCAGAGGCTAAAGGAGTTGGGAGCTCAGAATGCATAACGGTCAGGTTACTACCGAACTCCTACGAGCGTAGGTCAGTCGGCTCCCGCAAACCCCGTCGAACGTCACCAGGGCGCGATCTGCGTTCCTTATTGTCCACCCGATCGGCAAGCTGCGCAGAAGAGCTCAGCTGATAGGGCACGCTCGTCACCATAACGCCGGGCTCGAACCGGAGCCGACTTTTAAGCCGAAGGGCGCTCTGGTTATGCAGCAGATTTTCCCACCAGTGACCGACCACGTACTCGGGCACGAAAACTGTGACCACATCTCGGGGACTTTCACGACGGATATCCTTGACGTAAGAAACCACGGGGTGAGTAATTTCACGGTACGGCGAGTCGATCACTGTGAGCGGTATCGGGATCTCACGCTGCGCCCATTCACGCTGCAGTCGCACGGTAGCGGCTTCGTCGACGCTCACCGTGACTGCGCTGAGAGTGTCGGGCCGAGTCGCACGGGCATAAGCGAGCGCGCGTAACGCTGGCTTATGCAGGGTGGAGACGAGCACGATGGTGTGGTTGCGCGACGGCAGCAAACCACGCTGCTCTGGCGGAATCAGCTCCGCGGAAACTCGATCATAGTGACGACGGATTCCCAACATGACCAGATAAACCATCGCCATCAGTACCAAGGCGATCCAGGCGCCTTGGGTGAACTTAGTAATTAGCACCACAACCAGTACGGAACCGGTCATGCTCAGGCCGACCGCGTTGATCGCCTGGCGGCGACGCATGCTGCGGCGTAGTACCTGATCCCGCTCCATAAACAACAGACGCTGCCAGTGCCGAACCATGCCGAGCTGACTGAGGGTAAAGGAGGTGAAGACACCCACAATGTAGAGGTGAATCAGGGCGCTGGGGCTGGCGTCGAACACCACTAGCAGAACCCCGGCTGATACCGCCAGAAACAAAATGCCGTTGGAGAAAGCCAGTCGGTCCCCGCGGGTATGCAGCTGCCGAGGCAGGTATCGGTCCTGCGCGAGAATGGACCCCAGCACCGGAAAGCCGTTGAACGCGGTGTTGGCGGCCAGCACCAGGATCAGCGCAGTCGTAATAACCACAAGGTAGTAGGCCAGCGGAAAACCGGAGAACACTGCTTCAGCGAGCTGCGCCATCACGGTCTTCTGCTGATAACCTTCGCCGGCGCCAACGAGCTGTCTCGTGGGATCCTCCACGTACCGCAGCCCAGTCTTGCTGGCCAGTAGCAGTATCCCCCCCATCATCGTGCTGGCGACTACCCCCAGCAGCAGCAGCGTGGTTGCGGCGTTGCGGCCCTTAGGTTTACGGAAGGCGGGCACACCGTTACTAATCGCTTCGACGCCGGTAAGCGCCGCAGAGCCCGCAGAGAACGCTCGCAACAGCAAAAACACCAGCGCAACGCCGGTGAAGGAGCCTTCGGCGGCGAGCTTGAAGCTGGCACTTTCGGTGCGCACTTGATCGCCTAGCAGGAAAATGCGCACCAGTCCGTACCCGATCATCCCCAGCACCGCGATCATGAAGCCATAGGTTGGGATAGCGAATGCGATACCGGATTCTCGCACCCCACGTAGGTTCATCGCGGCCAGTAGCACTACCACTGCTACCGCTATTACAGCTGGCCGTTCGGCAAGCCAGGGCATCAACGAGCCAAGGTTCTCCACGCCAGCAGCCACAGAGACGGCTACCGTGAGCACGTAGTCCACAAGCAGCGAACTGGCGACGACCAAGCCGTAGCGCTGCCCCAGATTGGTGGTGACAACTTCATAGTTGCCGCCACCTGATGGGTATGCCTGCACATTCTGTCGGTAAGACGTAACCACGGTGAGCAGCACCACCACGACTGCCGCGCCCACCCATGGCGAGAGGTGGTAGATGGCCAGACCGGCCACGCTCACAGTCGCCAGGATCTCCGCTGGCGCATAGGCGACGGAGGAGAGCGCGTCGGAGGCGAAGATTGGCAGCGCGAGGCGTTTGGACAGCAGGGTTTCCCGAAGTCGCTCGGTGCGAAAGGGGCGTCCTAAGAGCAGCCGCTTTATCAGCGTTGCAGATGATGGCACGTCTGACACCGTACTGGTGAAGTATCCGGCGGCGGCTGGCGACACTCAGTCCCGCGTCCAATATGGGTAGTTCGCGCCACAGGTACATAGAGCCGTGTAGCCTGCGCACGTGCATGTGGTGATTCTGGGATGCGGGCGCACTGGCGCCACGCTCGCGTACGACCTACTGCAGCGAAGTCATACCGTGGCGATAATTGACCGCGATATCGCTGCGTTTCGGCGGCTGGGCAACGGATTCGAAGGTCGGGTTGTAACTGGCAATGGCTTCGATAAAGGTGTGCTGCTGCAGGCCGGGATCGAGCAAGCTGAGGCGTTTGCCGCGGTGGCACACGGTGACAATTCCAATATTATCGCCGCCCGAGTAGCTCGGGAAACGTTCGGTGTGTCGCGCGTAATTGCCCGGATATACGACGCGCGCCGCGCGGAAGTATACGAGCGGCTGGGTATCCCGACGATCGCCACGGTGCGCTGGGCGACGCATCGGATGCTACGCGCGCTCTGCCCCAGCGAGGACCCGGAGATCTGGCGCGATCCGACCAGCACGGTGGGGCTAATCACCCCGACACTGCATCCAGATTGGGTAGGCCGTCGGCTCGCCGAATGGGAAATCCAGACCGGGGCACGAGTCGCCTACGTCACCCGGTTCGGTATCGCCACCTTGCCCACCCCATCGATGGTACTGGGTGATGGCGACCAGCTCGCAGCGCTGGTTACTGATGACATCGCGGACCGAGTCGTTTCCCTCGCGAACAGCTCACCAGTCGAATCCAGCATTTCAAGAGCTCAGTGATGCGCATAGCTATCGCCGGAGCCGGCAACGTAGGACGTTCCATTGCCGGGGAGCTGCTCGACCACGGCCACGAGGTAATGATTCTAGAGCAGAACCTGGCACAGATGCGGGCGCAGCTGGTACCAGGCGCGCGCTGGGTGCTGGCCGATGCGTGCGAAATGGCCGCGCTAGAGGATGCGCAGCTGGAAACTTACGATGTGATGGTCACCGCCACCGGGGACGATAAAGCAAATCTCGTGGCGGCGTTTCTGGCCAAGACCGAGTTCGCAATTACCCGGGTGGTCGCCCGAGTAAACCGCGCCGAGAACGAGTGGTTATTCACACCAGCCTGGGGCGTTGACGTTGCGGTAAGCAAACCGCGGCTACTGGCGGCGCTGGTGGAAGAGGCGGTTAGCGTTGGTGATGTGGTGCGGCTGATGACACTACGCCGCGGCCAGGCCAACTTGGTGGAGATCACGCTGCGGCCAGATACCAGCTACGCCGGAACCGCGGTACGCGATGTGACGTTGCCTCGTGACACCACGTTGGTAGCCATTGTGCGGGGTCCGCGCGTGATCACACCGAGCCCAGATGAGCCCTTGGAGCCAAGCGATGAGCTGATGTTCCTGTGCGCACCAGAGTTCGAGGACGCACTACACGAAGCACTGTCATGAGGACGGTTTCAGGGAAAATGTCCTCAATCCTGCATGAATCACGACGCTTTCGGGGAAAATTCTGCAAGTAGGGTTTGCAGTTGGTGGTGGAAATCATGCAGCTGAGAGGTGTTCTTCGCCGCTGGATGCGCGGCAAGCTCGGTATCAAGTATGCGTAGTTGCGCGACTGAGCGCGGAGAGCGCACTGCGGATGGGGCAAGAGCGGGCAGCGCAGTGTGTAGTGCTGTGTCGATGTCGCCCAGCCACATGTGGCTGCGAGCCAGCCACACCCGGTTGTACAGCGCCTCGCGGGGAAAGTGCACATCATCAAGGGCGCAGCTCGGGGCGAGCAGCCGGGCTGCCTCGACAAGCCGATGTTGCTGTGGCGCCTTAGTCGCCCTCGCCAACGTCAATAACCCGTGCCCCCGACGAACCTTGCTCTGCGTGGGTCCAAACCAATACATCCAGCTAGGCTGGCCCTCTACCGCACCCGGCTCCTCTATCAGATCCTGCGCGGTTGCCATATTGGTTTCAAAACCGTAGGCGTTGCCCTCCAGCGCTTCGGTGTGTGCAACCAAGCCACCCACCAGTGACCGTAGTGCTGGCGGACCGCCCTTGGCCGCCCGTACTGTGGCATCAGCTAGCGCACGAGCTTCCCGGACCTTTCTACAATAGATTGCCTGGTGAGTCAGCCTCGCAAGTAGGTAAGCACCGTAAGTGCGGTCCCTAATACTATGTGCAGCGCGCAGCCCAGAGTAGAAATACCGTTGCGCCAGGCCGTGTTCCTCAGCGTCATAGGCCATCCAGCCCGCGACCTGACACAAAGACATCCACACCCGAAATAGCTTCCCCAACACAGTGCTATCCACAGCGTCACCGGATCGAATCTGCTCACCAATGCTAAGGAAGTACTGATGCACGAAACGCAGGTTCTCCAGACTGCCGCCTTCAGTGTCATCAAGCCGACGCATCCGCTCCACCACCACCGAAGCGATGCTGGTCATAGAGGCAGTGATCATGCGCCCATCACGGGCCCAGTTGCGGTACCGGACCAACTGCAGCGGAGTAGCCGGATGCTCTAGATAGGATAAGGCTGGCCCGACCAAAGCCTCGCCCCACACCGGAAAGAATGTACGGTGGCTGAAATCAAGCACCGTTTCCCCATGCTCCTGCCAGCATTCCAGCGCCCCCACAGTACCCGAATGACACCATGGGCCAGCCATGCCATCAAGCGCCGAAAGCCACAGCTGCGACCGTTTCGCCCGGCCTTTCCACAACTCATCCAGTGTGACGGTGCGCCCTAGCTCCTCCGAAAGCACATGTGCGACCACCGTAGGCACCGGATCACGCGGAACACGCTCCTGATTCACCCATTCAGCCACCGTCGAACGGGATACGTATCCAGCACCAAGTACCTCGTTGAGGCGACGTGCCAGCCGCGACTGTGACCAGCCCAGCTCCTGTAATAACTCAAGCAACACCAGGTTTTTGTTGACCACCAAAACCTCCAACACAGTGCTCTTGCGGTCAGCGCAAAGGCTCAATCGAAAAAATGCACGCAGCCCCAAAGGCACATGACAGTCGTCATCTATCAGTCTGACAACCCATACGTTACCGCCACAGGCTGTCAACCGCCGACTCCGGCTCTAAAAATCCACAAGTCGGCGATTAGGGGATTGTGGCCACTGAATTCAGGCTATGCTGGCTGAATTCAGTCAGTGCTGAGGCGATTCGTCAGGCAGCAAGCGCCGGCCGCAGCTGCTTACGCAGCTCGCGGACCTCGGGCAGATTTCGATCGCTCCGCAGATTCGCTAAATCCTTATCCAGATCGAACAAAACCTGCCGAGATCTCGGGGATGCCACAGCGGGGACACGGTCGATAGCAGCTTGAGCAAGGTTCAAGCCTTGATGTAAGTCGCCACGCCTGACATGCACCCGTGCCAGCCATGCGCCAAAAAACACCGCATCCCGAGGGCGGTCGGGCCCTTGTTGATGCACTTCAGAAGCAAGTAGGCGCTCAGCTTCAGCGAGCCGTGCTTTAGCTTGCTGCGGTCGCGCCAGCGTCATCAGCAACATGCTGTGACCCTGGTAGGTATCAGCCGCGGTTGGATCAAGCCAGTACAGGTACTCCGGACCTCCCCCCGCGCGTTGAGCCTGCTCGAATAACCGGCGCACCTGGGCTGAGGCCGTCTGAAAACCGTATAAGTCGCCTACTGCCGCATGTGCGTGTGCCACCCGAGTCATCGCAACGGTCTGCACCAGCGGATGCGCCTTAGCGGCGGCGCGAACCGAGGCATCAGCGAGGTCTCGGGCCTCGGTGAGTTGCTGTCGGTGAGTCGCTTGGTAGGACATAAAGGATAAAATATGCGCGCCCAAACCATGATCACCAACATTATGTGCTGCTTGTAATCCAGTTCGAAAATAGAGTTGTGCAAGTCCGTGACGCTCTGCATCAAAAGCCATCCAGCCCGCGATTTGCGATAGCTTCGCCAGCACTTCCAGTAGAGTCCGAGCGATTCCAGGATCAGTAAAAGAACCCGCATCGAGGTACTGCATGACCGTCTCTATCGCACCGCCAATCTGGCGAAGGTTCTCCGCACTGCCACCTGCGATGTCGTCCATGCGACGGAACGCGCCAATTAAAGAGTGAAAATACTCCAATGACGCCGAAGATACCTTGGGTGAAGAGAAATCCGATGCTCCCAACACCTGCTCGAACATCCCCCTAGCAGGCACGTCTTTTACGTGATTTACGTACTGCCACGCCGGCGCGGTTAACGCCACACCCGATAACGCCATAAAACTGCGGCGATCTCCCTCGAACACCGTGCCTCCACTTGGCAGCCAACTATTGATCAGTGCTTTCGTGCCCTGTAGATCCCATGACACTTGGGTGCCGGCATCAGCAGGCAACCAGTCAGAAGAACTCGCAGCCCTAGGCCACAACTGCTTTACCGCTACAACCCGGCCAGCCGCCTGAGACAACACGTAGGCAATCACTGTGGGTAGTGGCGGACGCGGCACTCGCGACATATTCACCCACTCCGACGCAGTCGTCCGAGACACATACCCCGCACCCACTTCGCGATTCACCTCATGAGCAAGACGTGAAATAGACCACCCAACTTGGTCCAACAGCCCGGAGAGCTCATCATGATGTCCACCACGACAACCAACCATCACACCACCACCTAGGCATCACCGGACTACACGGTGATACTAGCCCGCCACTAGATCCGCACATAGGAAATGCCACAAAATTGTATATACACAAGCAATTTTGGCATGCTTTCACCCGAAACGGCATACGCGGCGCTATCGGCTCAAGCTCACGAACTCACAGCAACGTTGTGCTTACTGGTGTGGAGACGACTCAGAAAGCCGATCGCTGCCCTGGTCAATGATCGGCCCTGCTTCATTGAGCTGCTCGCGTGCTACCACTTTGCCGCCATAATAGACTGTGAACGCGAACGCGGCTGCATATGGCGCCACGCCCAAAATCCGGGCGATGCCCAATCCTACGGTCAACCCCGACAGGTAGAGCCATAGCTGCACACCTCCGCGGAGAAAGAACACTCCGCACCACAGCACCGATAACCAGCTAAACGCCTTCAGCAAAGCTGGCCGGGATTGCCAATCAGCGAAACTGCCGGTCAATACTGACCAGGCATAGCCGATCAGCGGGCGCCTCACCCCGACCGACACTGCAAACGCCGCCCCATACACAAAATTCGTGATGATGCCCGGCAGAAAGAAATCTTGTGCGCGGCCCGTCTTGGCCGCGATCAGCGCGGCAAGTCCTACGCCCAACAGCCCAGTGAGCGCATGGCGAGGTGAATCCCGCTGTAGTAGCCGGTAGGCAGCAATAAGTACTGCGGCGATAACTGCGGCCCAGATGGAGAACTTCAGCGACGTGAACACATAAGCCCCGACAAATACCACTACCGGAAGGCTGCTCTCGACCGTGCCTCGCACCCCACCAATCTGATCAGTGACAGCTTCTCGGAGCGAAGGCAGCGAAGGCTCGGTCACACTGGAAGGTTTCTCATCGAGTGGTCGCTGCGGTGCGGGATGGGATGGTTGCACAGAGTTGGTCACGATCCGCTGGCCTCCAGCGCGTAGTTCGGGTTGTACATCACTCTACGACCTTCCCGCATCGCGATACGGCCGCGCACCCGCAGTTGCCTACCCGCCATGATTCCGAGGATCACCGCTCGCCCCAACCACACCAGCGTGACGCTGCCGCTGCCGTCAAACAGCTCAGCCTCCACAGTGGGGCTGCTCAGCAAGCCCCAACCCGGTATGTGCTGCACCGAACGGAGTCGGCCGTAAAGTTCAATCAGCTGGCCACGCAGACAACTATCTACCCGGGTGGCACCCGACTCTGCGGCTGCCCGGCACAATTGCGCCGCTTCCAACTCATCATCGGAGGTCGTAATGCGGCGTAGTAGACTCAGAGGTCGCGCGGATTGGTGCTGTTCCACTGCGGTGTCCCCTGGCACATGCGTCTCGGCTGCAGCCGAGGATATTGTCGTCGTCGCCCATGCATCCAGCATGAACTCCTCCTCCGCCTTGCCATACTCGACCAGGCACCACCTCGCAACGAACGACCAACCCGCGCGACCTCTATCCTCAATGGCAGAGGGCTGTTTAGTCATGGCTCCCAGCCTTAAACTGTCAGTACGCTCTTACTCTAATGGGTTAGGGCGAGCTCATCCTCATTGAGGAAAGGTAAGCCACGGATCTCGATGGTCTCGTCGGCCACTGGGCCATATCGCTCACGATACGTGGCATCAGCGAGATACGACGAGCGTGCTGGAATTCGCTCGCGCGGCGGCCTAGATTCGCCAGCTAACCTCGTCTCGCGAGCTACCTGCGAGGCAACTCGCGCGATGGGCTGCTCGGGCGCCACCGGTTTGGTAGTGGCCGGCTCCGGCATGCGCATGGGTAGCGGGTCGCGTACTGGGCGTGGCTCGATACCTCGTACCACAATAGTGTTACGCAGCACGTCGAGAAGAATTTTACTCGCTGCTGGATCGCTGGCTGCCGCTCCGGTAAACATCGCACGAATAAACCAACGCGGCCCATCTATTCCGAGGAAGCGCACAAGTTGGCGACCATTTTGAGTCGGCAGGTTCGCTAGCAGCTCCAGGTCAAACTCCCCCTCGCATTCGCGTGGCGCGTAGTTTTCAGCTTCCAGCTTGATTCGTAAATCATGTCGGATGTCATCCCATGCCCCATCCTCGCGGGGTGCGGCGAACGGTATGACCTGCAGCGCACTGTTGCCCTGCACTAAAACGATTGCGCTGATGTGGTCATCTTCCACCTGCGGGTGGATATTTACACCGGGCAGTACTGGGACCCGAAGTGCGCCAAGGTCGACGCGGGTCAGGTTATCTATGGGGAGCGCGCCTGAGTCGAATGGACCGCTGGTCGAAACAGAAAGAGGCGCCAACTCATCATCTGAGATCAAGCTCCGCGACGCGGAGGCTGATGTCACATCATCTCTAGCAGGTGCATTGTTTGCTTCCAGGTAGTTTCCGGTGGGGTCATCAAGGCCATCAAAGCCGCGATCAGCTCGCTCGGCCTCAATACGGGCATGTCTACCCCCTCCTCGACGAAACATCGTTTGCTCTTCTCCCTTCGGCTGACTGTTCAGTCAACCATGCCGGCACCCCCATTGTGGCTGCCGGGGCTCTGGTTGGCAAACACACCAGCGCTACTCCAACGGCTACTCATGAGCGGCACCGTGTCGTTCTTGCAGCTCATTACTGCCCACTCATGTATCAGTGAACGCCGGTAGAACCATGTCCGCCGGTACCTCGGGTTGATTCGGGTAGCTGGTCCACCGGCATAAATTCCGCGTGCGCTACCGATTGGATCACTAGCTGCGCGATCCGGTCGCCACGCGCGATGTGCACAACAGTTCGCGGATCAAGGTTGATCAGGTTCACCAAAACCTCGCCCCGATAACCGGCATCGATTGTACCTGGTGCGTTCACCATGGAGATACCGCAACGAGCCGCCAACCCTGAGCGAGGGTGAACAAAGGCGGCATAGCCCATCGGAACCGCTATCGCTATGCCAGTAGGCACTAGCGCGCGCTCTCCAGGGTGAAGTGTGAGATTCTTTACAGATATTAAATCAGCACCAGCGTCGTCGGCATGTGCATAGGTTGGCAATGGCAGTTCTGGATCTAGTTGCTTGATCAGCACCGAAATGTGTTGCGTCATGGCAGCACACTAGCCACTCGCCAGCTACCTATCGCTGCCTGTCTCGATAGCCATACGCTCATATCATGACGTCACTAATTCCCAGCGCACGGCAACTACGCCCAAATCCCACAGGAGATTACGACCTCTTTGCTGAGCGCTGGCGCGCACCCTGGTGGTATTGGTTAGCAGGGCTGATTCTGGCGGCGGCCGTGGCAGCCGCCGTACACCTTGGCTATCCTGGCCTACGCGCCGTTGTTCCTTACGCGGTGACGGTGCCGTTTGTGATCGGATTGCTATGGTGGCTCAGCCGAGTTGAAATTCGGATCACTGTTAAGGCTTTATACGTCGATGACGCGTGGCTGGCGCGGGAGTTCATCGCTGACGCGATGCCGCTGTCACGCGAGGCATACCGAGCTGCACTCGGTCCAGGCTTTGACCCGCTCGCGTTTGTAGTGCGACGACCTTGGATCACGAAAGCAGTGCTCATAACGCTGCGTGATCCAGACGACCCCACGCCGTACTGGATCATCAGTAGCCGACGTCCCGCCGCCCTTGCCGCCGCGCTGAGCAGCAAGGGCGGAGCTTCCATAAAGTAGTGCTCTCTATTGAACGTGGAGCCGCCGCTCCCGTCAGGCGCATTCGGTGCATATCCACTGGCCCCCACGTTCCCCGGCTAGTTGACTGCGATGGTGCACCAGAAAACAGCTGGAACAACGGAACTCGTCGTTTTGCATCGGTAGTACTTTAATAGTGAGCTCTTCGCCTGACAGATCTGCTCCAGGAAGCTCGAAACCTTCGGCTACTTCAGCCTCATCGACATCTACGCTGCCAGACTGTGCTTCAGTACGCCGAGCTTTGAGTTCCTCGAGACTGTCCTCTCCCAGGTCAGAGTCGTCGGTGCGACGCGGTGCGTCGTAATCGGTGGCCATGCTGGTTTATCTCCTACGCAAGATTTTTTTGACCACATAGTTCGTGATATTAGTGTGGGCGCGAAACCTTACCGCTTCGCAGTAAGTCATACACATTCGGCACCGTAAGTGTTCCCGTTGTGACGCAATCGAACCTATTTCCATAACCGCTAAGCTGCTAAACATGTAACGCAGATGGCGCTAGAGGAGTAACGGATGACGTTAAGCAGAGCTCGCGCTCTAGGAGTGCTGGGCATCATGGCTCTGGTGGCGGTCATCGCCGTAGCGTGGACCATAACGCGGGATCACCATGGCAGCTCGGCTGCGGGAAAGCAAGCCTGCACAGCGACGGCGGTGGTCACTAAGATTCCACAGCCCAATGAGGTACAGCTGCGGATCCTGAACGCCACGAACAAGCCGGGCCTTGCCACGGCCATCGCCAATCAGTTCAAAGCGCGCGGATTCAACGTGTTAGAGGTTGGCAACTCTTCCGACGCCCCTACTGGCACGGCCGAAGTGCAATTCGGTCCCAAAGCTGTTGGAGCAGCCCATCTAGTTCGGGCGCAGGTACCACAAGCTCAACCGATTGCCGACAATCGGAAAGACGACGTGGTGGTGCTGGTACTCGGGCCAGAGCTCGTTGAGCTTACGCCAAAGGCGAGTGTGGGTAGCACAATTAAGGCTCTGGGCGAGCCAGTGCGGCCTAAGCCAACGTGCGAGAAGAACACCTGATACTACGCCAGCGGGTCATGGTCGGCACCTAGCTGTGCCAGAACATCGTGTAGCTGGGCGTGAATACCCTCCCCCGCCGCCAGCGTCATTGTGGAATTCTGTACGGCTCCGCGCAGCCCCGTGACCCGCCCTCCGGCTTCATTGACGATGAGACTTCCGGCAGCAAAGTCCCACGACTGGCACCCTTGTTCGTAGTAGCCATCCAAGCGGCCTTCGGCCACGTAACATAAATCCAGAGAGCAAACGCCGGTGCGCCGGATGTCGCGCACCTGGGGTAGTAGCGCCGCAACCGTTTGCCCTTGGTGGAGGCGGCGTTTGGCGTCGTAGCTAAATCCAGTAGCGATCAGAGATTGGGCCAGCTCCGTTTGATGCGAACACGCCAGTCGATTCCCATCACGCCACGCACCTTTACCTGCGACTGCGTGCCACTGTTCTCCTGTAGCCGGGTTACGCACGACACCTACCGCGGGCTCACCGTCTATTTCGACCGCAATGGAAACCGCGTAGTGGGGGTGGCCGTACAGGTAATTTACGGTGCCATCGATAGGGTCGATTACCCAGCGCACGCCACTGCGCGACGGCCGTTGGCCACCCTCCTCACCGAGCACCCCGTCGTCGGGGCGTGCCGCGACGATCCCAGCAATAATCAGCTGCTCAACCGCCCGATCCGCCGCTGTTACTACATCAGTGGGGGTGGTTTTAGTGTCAACACCATGTCGCGCATGCTGTCGAGCCGTCAGCGCGAGGGCTCCTGCCTCGCGGGCAAGCTGACTGGCCAGGGATAACAATTCACACATTTTTTCCGTCTCAACAGTTGACTTTTGGCTGATTAGTAGGTTGGTGCGCCGTACCGCAGAAAATCACAGCGGTACAATTGGGGCGACATCACTACGCCATTGCAAGGCATTGCGAGTTTTGCCTGCTTGTCGGTCGTATTAATCGCCGCAATACCTATTGGAGAAGGTCGTTCGTGACAGCCGCTGACCACACCCATACTGGGTCTGACGCCATTCGTTACATCGTCGACTCATTGGCTAGCCACGCTCAGCCTACCGGCACTCTTTCGGCCACCAAGGTAGCGACCGTGCTTGGCGAAGCAAATATGACGCCTGCTCAGGGCAAGAAAGTGCTCAAGCAGCTTGCGGCTTCAGGCGTCACACTTTCGGTTGACGATTCTGGTGCCGCCAAACCACGCAAACGGGTGCTTGCATCCAACGCCACTGTCACACCAGCATCGCAAGCCACCACAGTGAGTGCAATCCCAGCAACGAAAACCACCCCATCAAAAAGGGCAGGCAAGAAAACCAGCGATAAAGCGGCCGTGGGCAAGAGTAAGGAAAAGGGTAAAGCCGGTATTGAAGCTGGCGTGAACATCGGCGACCCTACAGATTCTGGACCCTCTGACGCCGAAATCGCCGCAGGCGCTGTGCCTGCGGAAGGTCTGGCGGTGGACGAGGAAATCGAACTTGCCGACAGCGAGGACTTTGACTGGGACGACGAAGATTCCGAGGCACTACGCCAGGCCCGCAAAGACGCCGAGCTCACCGCGTCCGCCGATTCGGTACGCGCGTATCTCAAGCAGATTGGCAAGGTACCGCTACTCAACGCCGAAGAGGAGGTTGAGCTGGCCAAACGGATCGAGGCTGGGCTGTATGCCGCAGAACAGCTTAGGCTCGCCGAGGACGACGGCGTCGAGCTGGAAGTGCAGTTGTGGCGCGACCTCAACTGGGTAATGCGCGACGGTGAGCGAGCCAAGAACCACCTGCTTGAGGCCAACCTCCGTCTGGTGGTAAGCCTCGCAAAGCGCTACACCGGGCGCGGCATGGCGTTCCTGGACCTGATCCAGGAGGGCAACCTCGGTCTGATCCGCGCCGTCGAGAAATTCGACTACACCAAGGGCTACAAGTTCTCCACCTACGCCACGTGGTGGATTCGCCAGGCCATTACACGTGCCATGGCCGATCAGGCCCGTACCATCCGCATCCCGGTGCATATGGTGGAGGTCATCAACAAGCTGGGGCGCATCCAGCGCGAACTGCTGCAGGATCTGGGCCGCGAGCCTACCCCCGAAGAGCTGGCCAAGGAGATGGACATCTCCCCAGAGAAGGTGCTGGAGATTCAGCAGTATGCCCGCGAGCCGATCTCTCTCGACCAGACGATTGGTGATGAGGGCGACTCTCAACTGGGTGACTTCATCGAGGACTCTGAGGCCGTGGTGGCTGTGGATGCGGTGTCGTTCACGCTGCTGCAAGACCAGCTGCAGTCGGTGCTACAGACGCTGTCTGAGCGCGAGGCCGGAGTAGTGCGGCTACGGTTTGGGCTCGCCGACGGGCAACCCCGCACGTTGGACGAGATCGGCCAAGTCTATGGGGTCACCCGGGAGCGGATTCGGCAGATCGAATCTAAAACCATGAGCAAGCTTCGTCACCCATCGCGGTCACAGGTGCTGCGCGACTACTTGGATTAGGCAGCGGGATTCGACAACAATGCCCTAGAAATCGTTGCTGGTACGTAGGCTGGGCAGATGTCTGCGTCCAGCCACAGTGAGCCATATATGCCCGTCCCCAATTTCCGTCTCCGGCAAGCAGCACGCGAGACCGCAGCGGCGCTCGCGGATCCAACGACTCCGGTGCGAGCTCTGGCTGCCGTGCCCACCGTTGCCGCACGGCTGGGAATCGACTCGACGCGTATACATCCCAAGGCTCAAAGGTACGCGGTGGGCGCAGCAGTCACGGGTATGTTCATGAGTGAGCTGCTAGAAGGAGACGGTAGAGATTCCCGGTTCCGCAGCTTGCCTCGCAGCTGGTACTCCCGGCTCCATCCGAGGCGGGATCCCTACACGCTGTTCATCTACGACATGTGGGCGGCATCTAAGAACGCGAAACACCGGCTCGTGGGACGTGGTTCGCGCCGCCGGGAGCGGGTGCGATGGCTGGCGAGCGAGTATGATCGTCTCACCCTGGAAAGTTCAGCACCCCTACATACAAACGAGCCAGTTCTCACCGAGGAGATATTCAAAAGTTCTGAGGGGCCGTACGAAATGGCGAACTTCGTACTGTACGTCGCCTATGTGTGCTCACAGCACCCCGATCTGAAGGATGCCTCAGCACAGGCATGGCGTGATATTGCGTTCGATAACGCCAATCGTGTCGTGATAGGAAGAGCAGCGTCGAACGTAGCAGCCTTCGCCAGCAGGCCCCTGTACAAAGTGGATTGCGCCCGCATGAGGTTGCGGCGCCGTGGCGAAACCTACGTGCTCGACACCGACGGGCAGTTCTCCCACCAACCTTTAGGCGACGATCCCCCCCCTTCTCTCCTACCCTGAAGTGTCTTGTGCACTTGGCGAAAAAGGAGCCGGAAGATTCCCACACCGCGTTGCAGAACTTTGTCTACGCGAGCATCAACGCCGCGCATCAACAGGGGCTCTTCGACGGACAGACGGCGCAGAAAGTCTGGGACCAACGTGTGCGGGACGGTTGGCAGGCCGGGAAGCACGCCTGGCGAAGGCCTAAGGAGGGAACTCGCCCGACCGGCCTGTAGCAGTAGGGCTGCCAAAACCAGTCACTAGCCCCCTCGCTCACGTCGCCACTCTCGACGTAAAGTCATTAGAGCACTAAGCTAGTGACATGACCTCAGTGACAGTGACTGTATCGGATCTCATCCACCACACAAAGCGAGTCTTCGAGCAACTGAAAACCGAAGACCGGCTTGTGATCATGCGCAACGGCGAAGTGGCGGGCATACTTACCGCGCCTGACCCCGATGACGTGCTGCTGGACAAGATGGCAGCAGCAGGCGAGGTTCCGGTTGATTGGCGGGAGCGGCAGGCGCGCCTGCGAGAGCTACTTTCGGCGGGCCCTCTACTCCCAGCCGAGCCGGGGAAGCCTTCGCTGTCAGAGACCTTGACCGCGATGCGGGACGAGGAAACCCGGTGATATATCTCGACTCGTGTGCCCTGGTCAAACTCCTTCGATCCGAGGACTACAGTGCGGATATCGCAACGCATGTCAGCTCGGCAACCACTGCGCTGATCTCTAGTGAACTAGCACGAACCGAAGTACACCGAGCCCTATGGCGAAATCAAGAACCACAATCCGTGCACGAAACAGCAGATACGCTGTTGACGCACATAGCAACACTTCCGCTAGCAGCGATCATCGACGATGCCAGTAGGCTCCCTCAGCAGCATCTGAGAAGCCTCGACGCACTGCACCTAGCCACGGCGCTGCGCCTAGGCGATGCCGTGCATCAGTTCATCACGTACGATCAGCGACTGGCGCAGGCAGCCCACGAGTCAAACCTTAAGGTGCTTTCCCCTGGCGCGGATTAGCGGTTACTATACCGACGTGCGCATAAGCCTCAAGCCATCCGAAGGCGCCTTCCACGGCTTCTTCATGTCAGGCCGCAAACAACCTGGTTAAAGGAGCTGCTGTCCTTAACGAGTTCGCCAACGACTCCCCCGATTATGCCCGCATATCGCGGCGTCTGGTGGATATCGAGCACGAGACCGACGATGTCACCCGCGCCATATTGAGCAAGCCCGCCGATCGGTGGCCTGGTCGGCGCCGCGCTCGCCGCGGCCGCAAGCGTGCACTGGGCAAGCATCACCGAGAAGGTGATCGTCCCGATGATCGCGTCGCCACTGATCGGTTTCGTGCTGGCGTACTTGCTGATGATCGCAATCCTGTGGATTTTCCGGCACCGCAATCCCGAGAAGCTCTCGAAGGGGTTCCGCTGGGCGCAGATCGGGCCGCTGCCAGTTATCTCCTGCTGCGACCACTGCTGCTGTGATCACTCTCGCAGTCGATAAGGCCGGCACACAAGCTTTAGGAGAATCAGACAAAACATCTCATACTTATAGCTCGCCAGATATCAGACATGGCGCTATTTTTGGTGCAAAACCTGTGAAGTAGCGCAGTATTTTGTCAGCTCAATGGGCAAAGGGGCGGCGCGGATGGCAGAGTAGGTATCAGCACCTCACAGAATTGCCAGCAAAAGAATTTCGAGGGAGTGTTACACCCACCACGCCAGGGAACGATGTCGTAGTAACAACAGTTGCACAGTATGGGAAGCTAAGCTAGTGCTCATGAGCCTCAGCAAAATGCAGCAACCCACACGTAAGCGACAGGAGGAGTGCCGATGACCCCGACCCTCACCCCACCCGCCGACAGCATGTTGCTTTCCTCAGGCGACCGCTGTGACAGGTGCGGCGCTGCTGCAAAAGTGCGTGCTGTGCTTCCAGGCGGAGGGGATTTGGTGTTTTGTGGCCACCACGCCCATGAATACGCCGACAAATTAGAAAAGGTAGCCATTTCCATCAAGTGGTCAGACGACACGCAAACTTCCACCTAGACCTATCGACAGCCTTCCAGCTGCTCGAGTACGTGAAGGGCTTTGCCGGTACCGCAAAGCCCTTCACTATGCCCGGTGTACCCGAAAAACCCTGCGATAGTATGTGCCAACTTGCCGATAAAGGATGCGATGCTCCAGTTAAGGCAAAGCGGATGTCTCACCAATTGGTGAGGGAATATCAGCTCCGGGAATCAAACCTTGAGCTGGCAAGTCGACAACCGCGCGCATGCGTTCATGGCCACGCTCCACGCTTGAGAGTGTGCGCCGAAGTAACTGCTCGATGTTTGCCAACGCCGTCTCGCATAACTGATTTGTCTCGTCTCGAAGCGCAGCGGTTGCAACCTTGGCTTCCGCCTGTACGCGAGCTGCCTCACGCTTGGCCCCCGACACAATCTCGTGCGTGGCAATTAGCTGGGTACGTTCCACCTGCGCGTCAGCCATAATCTGATCGGCCTCCTGCCGGCCCGTAGCGATCACTTCATCGCGATGCTGCAAGATGTCACGCGCTGCAGCCAGCTCGCTGGGATAATCTGCTCGCAGCGCAGACAACGCGGCTAGCAATGCTTCTCGGCTAATTACGCAGCTGGTGGACATGGGAACCGAACGAGCTGACTCCACCATCTCGACCATGCGATCAATATGCGTGAGGGGGTCCACAATCTACTCCGTCCTGACAGGGGTATCGAGTCAACCGCGCCCGGTGGTACTGCATAGATCCGTCGTCGGTCGCAGTGTCGCCAGCCGTGCTACGGCGAAGCAGCAAGCCTGGCCAACAGCGCGGCATGAACAGTTTCGGGTACGTGAGCAGAAACATCGCCACCGTAGCGGGTGACTTCCTTCACCAAGCTCGACGACAAAAACGAATACAGCGGATTGGTTGCCAAAAACACGGTCTCGGTGGAACCGAGTTCGCGATTCATCTGCGCCATCTGCAACTCGTAATCAAAGTCAGTTACTGCCCGTAGCCCCTTGATAATCACCGAGATGTCATGGGCGCGGCAATAATCCACCAGTAGGCCCCGAAATGAATCCACTCGCACATTCGAATACTGAGTGGTCACCGCGCGCAGTAGCTCCTGTCGCTCAGCGACGCTGAATAAGCTCTCTTTGCTCTCGTTTACCAGCACGCCAACAACCACCTCATCGTAAAGAACGCTGGCGCGGGCAATAATGTCAAGATGTCCATTCGTTACTGGGTCGAATGATCCTGGGCAGATTGCTCGCTTCACGATGATTTACCTGCCTGCTCTTTTTGCCCTGCTCGGCCGTACCAGAGCGTAGCTTCGCCGTACTGGCGGGACCGCAAAGGCTCCCACGATTGTGGCCACCCCCATGCAGCATCCCGGCTAGAGCGTTCAACTACGACCACCGCTTTCTCGGCAAACCATCCCTGGTGCTGCAACTGCGCCAGCACACTGGCCAGCGCTTGCGCCGGGAGCTGATATGGCGGATCAGCAAACGTCACATCATAGGCGGCATCCGCTGCAACACATGCCAGTCGCTCAACCGCATGTCGGCGCAGCAGCGCGCCAGGAAGTGCAACCGATTCAATGTTGCTCGCGATGGCCGCAACGGCTTTGGGATCTGACTCCACTAATAATGCATGGCCAGCGCCTCGAGACAACGCCTCCAAACCCACTGCGCCCGAGCCAGCATACAAATCCAGTATGCGCGCACCCCGTAAATCCAGCAGCGAGTCCAGCGAAGAGAATAGTGCCTCTCGGGCTCGATCGGACGTGGGACGGGTTGTGCTTTCGGGCACGATCAATCGCCGTCCACCGGCAACCCCCGCAATGATCCTCGTCATGGAGCTGCTGTTCTACAGATCTTTGACCAGCTGTAGTCGGCCGAGTACGCCATTGATGAACCCAGGCGAGTCCTCGGTAGACAGCTCCTTGGCCAACGACACCGCCTCATCAATAGCCACCGGATCAGGGACGTCTTCACACCACATCAACTCATACACCCCTAGACGCATGATGTTTCGGTCCACAGCTGGCATCCGAGACAACTGCCAGCCCTCTGCATAGGTGCTCAGTAATTCGTCAATCCGTGCCCGATGATCGCAGACACCCTCCACTAGCACCACGGTATAGTCCGCGATTGGCGGTTCGGCTCGCTGCCGTCGAAACGCTACGACGTCACGTGGATCAACACCTCGAATATCGGATTCGTATAGCACATCTAGCGCACGTTTACGCGCCTTACCGCGAGCCGAGCTGTGCCGCCAACGCGCGGGAGGCTGCTGGGGTGCGGTCGCGTCATTACTCATATCAGCAAACCACGCTCGGCACTAGTTGACTCGGCCAAGATAATGCCCGTCGCGTGTGTCAACCTTGATTCTCTCCCCGGTGCTGACAAACAGCGGCACCTGTACCACCGCGCCCGTTTCTACGGTCGCCGGTTTTGTGCCGCCGGTGGAGCGGTCACCTTGCAGCCCCGGATCAGTGTGCGAAACAGTGAGCTCCACGCTAGCTGGCAGTTCTAGATACAGCGGGGTGGATTCATGCACCGCAACCATGGCTTCAGCGTTTTCCAATAAGAAGTTCGCTGCTACGCCCACAGTGGATTCAGGGATAGGGAGCTGATCGTAAGTGACGGTATCCATAAACACGAAATCCGTACCGTCTCGGTATAGGTAGCTCATGGTCCGTTTGTCGACGTTGGCGGTCTCCACTTTCACGCCGGCATTGAAAGTCTTATCCACCACTTTGCCGGTGAGTACATTTTTCAGCGTGGTACGCACGAATGCCCCGCCTTTACCGGGCTTTACGTGCTGAAATTCCACCACATTCCACAACGCCCCGTCGAGGTTGAGCGTCATACCGTTTTTCAGTTCGTTAGTCGTCGCCATGATGGCTGAGTCTAGCGACGGGACGCGGCGTGCCCTGCGTGGGCACTAGCGGCGGTAGATGTGCGCTCGATATCCAATTCGCAGCACGGTGACACGATCATCATCTACCGAGAAAATGACACGGTAGGAACCACGACGCGCCGAGCGGCACCCAGCCCACTCGTCACTGAGCGGTTTGCTCAGCCGGAGCGGATTCTCAGTCAACGAGCCAAGCATAAATTCCACGATAGCTACAGCAACACGCTCGTGGAGACGACTCAACATCCGTTCAGCAGTAGCTGTCACAACCAGCCGATACTTCATGAGGATTGGCTACGCAGATACTTCTCAGCTAGCTGCTCCGCGGTGAAGATCCGGCCTTTGTGCACATCTTCTCTTGCCTGCTCGAGCTCCTCAAGCGCTCCTGGCGTAGCTGTGAGCTCGTAAGTTTCTTCTAAAGAAGCAAAATCGTCGATCCCAATGAGCATCGCTGCCGGTTTGCCGTGACGAGTTATAACTACACGTTCGTGCACACGTTCAGCTTCACTCACCAGTTCGCTAAGTCGATTTTTAGCCTCACCTAGAGCTATTTCCATAGCCAAAGACTAGTCGCAGTCCACTGGCTCGGCAAGCTCCTACCTATTCAGTTTGTTGGAAAGGCTTCCGCTTGCTCCAACGCACGCGTTACCAGCTCAGGCAGCACGGTGCCTATCGGTTCGCGCAGCCGCACCGCGGCTAACTCGTCATAGGAGGTGGCCTCGGCGCTGATAAGCACAAGCTTGGCATCGTGCCGCACGGCCGTTGTGACCAAACTGGACACTGGCTGCACCGTCAGGGAGGTCCCCACAGCCAGAAATAGGTCGCAATCAGTTGCGGCCTGTTCCGCGGCCGCCAACACAGCAGGATTCAATGGCTGACCGAACGAGATGGTGCCGGCTTTTAAGATACCCCCACACCGAAGGCAGGCCGGATCTTCCTCGCCTGCGGCCACCCGCTCTAACGTGTCGGACATAGCTGTGCGTGCGCCACACGAGACGCATTCCACCTCATACAACGAGCCGTGCACCTCGATGACGAGATCTTCGTTGCTGCCAGCCATTTGATGTAGACCGTCAATGTTCTGTGTGATTAACGCCCGCAGTTTCCCCGCGGCCTCTAACTCCACCAGCGCGTAATGTGCCGAGTTCGGGCGGGCAGTCCATGCGGCATGTTCTCTACGGATCCGCCATGCTTCCCGGCGCACCCATGGGTCAGTTAGGTAGTCGCGTAGCGTGAACAACCGCTGCGCCGCTGGATCAAGCGTCCATATCCCGTTGGGGCCCCGAAAATCAGGAATGCCACTGTCGGTGCTGATACCGGCGCCCGTCAGCACAGTTACCCGCTGGGCGGCCGCAAGCAACTTCACAGCGTCTTTCAGGGCATCGTTTACGGCATTACCCACGTTATCTTCCACGCCATTCATCATAGTTTGCGGTGAACCACAGTCGATGCAGTGCATCCTGGTGTGCCGCACAGCAATGTGCGTTGTAGCTCGGGAGTCCTAGGAATGGATTGTCTAGGCGCGGCGAACCAGCCCGGTCTCGTAAGCTAGGACGACAGCCTGGACCCTATCCCGCAACGCAAGTTTAGTGAGGACTCGCCGAGTTACGCAGGGGGCTACCACAGTGTCTCCTGCCGCTAGCCAGGTAATACCCGGGGCTGGGCTCATGCCACCCGACGCTAGCTGACGGCTCAGTGACACGTGACGTCGTCCGCGGGCGTCCAATGAGGCCTCCTTTCGGGACCGCCAACCCGTTTGTTCACGGCCACGACCGGGGCCTACGCTCGATGGCGGTTTGTATCGTTCGCTGGGGACGCTGGGAGAACTTGTGCGCGGAATCAGTGTGTTCGTCGGGTTCGTGGCGATCATCGTGGCCGTCGTGCCGGCCACAGTGATCATTCGGGGCGATGGGGAACGGCCGAACGACGTCAGCTGGGTACCGGTGATCATCGCCGCGGTCGTCGCCGTTGTCGGGTTCGTCGTGTGCCGCGTGTTGCGTTTTGCGGCGTCGCGTCGGTTCGTCGACGTCTCGCTGCAGCGAGGGCAGTACCAGCCATATCGGTCGCCTGCCTTCCCCTTCACGCTCGTAGCCTGGGTCTTGATCGTAGTCGCGGGGTCAACGGCGTTCGCCAGCTTCAATGTCTCCGAGCGGGCCAAGGGGCCCAGCGCCGAGGATCCCTTTCGGAGTCACACGTTCACCGACTGGCTGCCAGCGCTCGTGATCCTCGCGGGGGTCGTAACGGTCGGGGCGGCCTCCTACTACTCTTGGGACTTCCGACGCCGCCACGAGATCCCGGTGCTCGAAGCCCACGGTGTGGCGACGTTCGTGGAACCGCCGCGGCAGCTGTCGAAGACCGAGGCGGCGAAGCTGCGCACGTGGATGTGGTTGCGCGGCACGACGATCGAGGGCTTGTTCCTGGCAGGCGCGCTGCTACCGCGCCTGCTGCCGGGTGCTGACCGGCCCTCCGAGCAGGAAGCCGAGCTCGGCCTGGCCATGCTGGTCGGCGGACCTGGCGTGATCAGTTTCACGCTGCTGCTGATCATGTTCGTGCTCGCGCCGACCCGCCGCTCCGCGTGGGACGCACTGCGCCAGCGGTCCTCACTGCTGGCCATTGGAGTCGGCACGGTCGGCGCCATCCTGGATTCGAACGGCCAGGAAATCACCGGCGGCCTGACTACACTCGCCGCCCTCCTGTTTGCCTCGGTGACCTGCCTGAACATCATGGATCGCGGCGCCCAGCCCTGGCTAGGGCTAGCATTCCTCATGTTCAGTTACCTCCTCGGCTATCTCGCCGCGCCGGACGGCCATCCGTCGCTGCCCAGCGGGATTGCCGGCTGGGCCGTCGCCGTGCTCGCGCTCGGATACACCACCTACCAAGCACGCAGCCACTGGCGCGCCTGGTATGCCCTCGTATCGCCGATCTCTATGCCCAGGTGAAGCGAGTCAGGCGGAACATCGATGGCTCCGATTGGCTGAGGCCAGCGGGTGAACTAGGCGCGGCGAACCAGCCCGGTCTCGTAAGCTAGGACGACAGCCTGGACCCTATCCCGCAACGCGAGTTTAGTGAGGACTCGACTTACATGAGTCTTTACGGTGGCTTCAGAAAGCATAAGGGCCGCAGCTATCTCCGCGTTGGATAAACCTTGCGCGACATGCATCAGCACTTCACGCTCCCGATCTGTGAGCTGGCTAAATATCGAAGCTAATGTGGAATTGTGGTCGCGTGAAGACGGTAGCTTGTGGGCGAATTTATTGAGGAGTTCCCGAGTGATGCGAGGGGCAACCACAGCGTCTCCTGCCGCTACGGCTCGAACGCTATTGACCAACTCAGCGGGCTCGACGCTCTTGAGAAGAAACCCGCTAGCGCCGGCACGAAGACCAGCAAACGCATATTCATCAAGATCGAATGTCGTCAAAATGAGTACCTTGGCGCTGCTATCTGCTGCGGCGATGCGTTCTGTAGCAGCGATTCCGTCCATGCCTGGCATTCGGACATCCATCATGATGACGTTCGGGCGAAGTCGCGCGCATAGCCGGACCGCTTCGGCACCACTGGAAGCTTCACCGACTACGAGAATACCTGTCTGCGCCTCCAGCACCATTCGGAAACCCAGTCTCAACAATGGCTGATCATCCACTAACAAGACTCGGATAGTCATTGTGCTTCAGTCTCCGGCTTTAACTCCAGCACTGTGTGGACTCGCCAGCCACGATCAGGCAACGGCTCCGCTTGGACATGACCGCCATAAACTGCGGCTCGTTCGCGCATTCCCATGATCCCATGTGGTGTCAGTACCGCCTCAGTGGAGAGCTCATGCGCTTGATTACGGTACGCACCAATCGGTGTGGTACCTCCATCGTCGGTGATCTGCACATCAATGCCCCCGTCGATATAGCACAATCGCACGCACGCGCTAGCTCCTGCGCCTGCGTGCTTTCGAGTATTGGTAAGGGCCTCCTGAATCAGGCGGTAGATGGTGAGCTGCGCACCAGCTGGCACGGGAAATGCTTCCCCGAGCACAACCAGCTGAACGGGGAGCCCGGCGGCGCGAACCTGTTCCAGGAGCGCATCGAGTTGGTCCAATCCCGGCTGCGGTTGGCGTGCACTGTGGAGGCCATCCTCACGCAGCACTCCAAGAAGCCGCCGCATCTCGGTAATCGCCTGGCGCCCGGTGCTAGCTACCTGCAGCATGGCCCTGCCAGCCTGTTTCGCCGGCTCCTCCCCTGGAGAGTTTTGCACCGTGAGTGCGGCTCCATCGGCGAGCACTACCATCACTGAGAGACTGTGCGCGACGACGTCATGCATCTCTCGGGCTATTCGGCTGCGTTCATCGGCGGCCGCAAGTTGGGCCTGTTGATCGCGCTCTCGTTCCAAACGAGCCGCGCGGTCTTCCAATGCGGATAGGTATGCGCGCCGAGTACGTATGTTGATACCGATCACGGTGGCGGCAGTGATCATGCTCGAAAGCACGATGAACGTCCGAGCACCATGATCCGACGATGCCCATCTCTGTGAGATGAGCCCCGCCCCGAACTCCGCGATGCAGACAGCAAATAGTGTGTAGCGCCAAGGCCGGAATGCCGCCACAGTATAGAGGGCGATGAGCAACCCAAAATTTACGACAGATATTTCACCCAGAACCCACTGCGCATAAGCGAAGGTGGCGATTACGCAGAACACTGAGAGCGGGGCTCTGCGGCGTAACGCCAGTGGGAGCACTAACCCCAATTCCAGTAGCCACCACCACGCCGCTACAACATGCGAACGCCGATGGAAAACTGCTAACAGCAGCAACGCAATCATGGTATCGATGACCATCGGATGGCTGGCGATCCGCGCCCGCAGAGCGGCGATGAGTATGCGCCAGGGACGCAGGGCTGAGCCCGGAAGCCCAGAGCCAACTGCAATTACGTTAGGCATCGCGGCGCTTCATCAATACGGCGGAGGCGGCCAGAACCGTCATCGTATACAGAGCGAAGACCGCCAGACCGGTCCAAGGCGCAAGGTGGAAAACATGCGTTTTAACGTCCATGATGGCCTCCCCCGCGCTGGTAGGCAGGTACGGGAGCACGTTCGGTTGCCAAGTTTCGGGCACCGCATAACTGAGCAACGGTAGTACTAGCACAATCCCAAACAGCGTTGCTATGCCACCAGCGGTGTTGCGAATGAGCGCGCCTAACGCTACACCAAGCAGACCAACGAGGGTTAGATACAAAGCTGCCCCAACCACCGCTCGTGCCGCGCCCGGATCGGAGATAGCTGCCTGGATGTGCTGGGAGGACAAGAATGCTTGGCCGCCGAAGAACGCGATAAAGGAAGCCAAAAGCGTCAAAACCAGAGTGACCGACCCGAATACCGCAGCCTTGGCCCATAACACCGGCAGGCGCGGGGGAACAGCACTGAGGGTGGCCCGAATCATGCCGGTCGAATATTCGCCACTGATTACCAACACGCCTAGTACACCGATCGCCAGCTGCGCCAAACTAAATCCCGACAAGCTGGCCGTGATCGCGCTAAAGCCGGCTTTTTCCTGTGGGGCCGTTGTCGCCCAACTCATCGCGGTCGTTAGGCAGGACAACAGCCCAATCGCGGTCATGAACCCAATACCGACAATCATAGTAAAGAACGTGGAGCGCAACGAGCGCAGCTTTATCCATTCGGAGTGCAACACACGGCCTTGAGTGACTCTGAGGCCTCTATGTGCAGGGTGGCCCAGAGCGACTGAGCCTTTGTGGAGAATAGCGCTGGTCATCGAGGGCTCCTTGCCGGATTAGTGAGCTCGCCGGCCGTGCTTGCCCGATACTGGACGGCGTCTCGGGTTAACTCCATGAATGCCTCTTCCAGCGAGGCCTGCTGCGGCGCCAGCTCGAACAAGGTCAGCGAATGAGCAGCGGCGATCTCTCCGATCTGGTCGCAAGTCAGGCCGCTCACTTCCAGCACACCGGTCGAATCGCTGGCAACGCTGATATCTGGCCCGACCAACAGATCACGGAGGCCGCCTGCCTGTGGTGACCTCACCCGCACTGTGGTGGCGGAGGCCGCCTGTGTGAAGTCAGCTATGGGAACATCAGCGATCAACTTGCCACGGCCGACCACGATCACATGCTCGGCGGTGAGTGCCATCTCGCTCATCAGGTGTGAGGAGACGAACACGCTTTTTCCTTCTGCTGCCAGATCCTTGAGAAGGTTGCGAATCCATAGGATTCCTTCGGGATCCAGCCCGTTCGCTGGCTCGTCCAGGACCAGGATTTTAGGGTCACCTAGCAGAGCCAAGGCAAGACCTAGACGCTGCCCCATCCCGAGCGAGAAGCCGCCGGCCCGTTTTTTAGCTACCTCACGGAGCCCGACTAGGTCGATTACTTCATTGACGCGTTTGCGCCCAATTCCCGTAGTGGCAGCGAGCGCCCACAGATGGTTGTACGCCGTACGTCCAGTGTGGATCGCTCTGGCCTCTAACAGCGCCCCAACCTCACACAGCGGCGCCGTATGTTGGGCGTATGGGCGGCCGTTCACGGTGACCGCACCAGCGGTCGGGGCATCCAGACCCAAAATCATCCGCATGGTGGTGGATTTTCCGGCGCCGTTAGGGCCTAAAAACCCAGTGACAATACCGGGTTTCACCGTAAAAGATAGATTGTCGACAGCGATCTTCTCGCCATACCGTTTCGTTAATCCTCGGGCTTCGATCATCGTGATACCTCTACTCCACATGTCAGGGACATCCGAACATCCCTGACGCTACGCACAACCCGGAGCAATCGAATCAGCCCGAAGAGTGAAATTGCGACTCCTGGTATGCATCCAGCGATGTAGGTGACTACACCGCTGGAGGTAGCCGCTCCGCATGCACTACGGCGCGGAAGATCGAGTGTGACGTGATACAGCGGGTGTTGGACGAGGGTCGAGTCGCCGCTCAACAAAAATGGCATGCCAGATGCAGAACACCAGCACCGTCCACACTTTGCGACTGTGGTCAGCCTCGCCTCGGCGATGCGACTCCAGCAGCGTGAGTACATACGGCAGATCTAACAGCTCATCGGCGCCGGAGGATTTCAGAATGTCTCGCGCCCACGGATACATCACGTCGGCGAGCCAGACCCGCGTCGGAACCGGGAAGCCGAGCTTAGGTCGGTTCACGATCTGCGGCGGCACAATTTCTTCCAGTGCGCGGCGTAGCGCATACTTCGTGGTGCCCTTATGCACTTTGAGTTCAGGTGGAATGGTGCGAGCCACATCGAAAACGCCGGTATCCAGAAACGGTACCCGAAGCTCCAAGGAATGCGCCATAGACATCCGGTCCGCCTTGACCAGAATGTCGCCGCGCAGCCAGGTGAACAAGTCCACGTACTGCATCTGAGTCATGGGATCGACGCCGGCGCTCGCGGCATAGTGCGGCGCCGTGACATCGGTATAACGCACCGCCGGGTCGTACTGCTTGAGTAGTCGCTCCTTGTCAGTTTCGGTGAAGATACGAGCGTTGCCGCAATAGCGTTCGGTCAGCGGCGTGGTGCCGCGTTCCAGGAAGCTCTTGCCCCGCACCCCTTCGGGTATCAGCGCCGAGACTGCGCGGAGCCCTCGCTGGAGCGATCTCGGCAGGCCGCTCAGCGCTCGCAGCGAGGATGGCTCTTGGTAGATGGTGTAGCCGCCGAAGAACTCGTCGGCGCCCTCACCGGAAAGCACTACCGTAACGTGTTCGGCGGCTTTCTTCGCCACAAAGTACAGTGGTACCAGCGAAGGGTCAGCTATTGGGTCATCCAGGTGCCAAATGATGCGCGGCAGCGACTCCATCATGTCGGTGGCACTGATCAGCGTGGGAATAGTGGTGACGTCCAACCAGCTCGCCGAGGTTTGGGCCACGGTAACCTCGGAATAGCCGTCGACTTCGTATCCGACCGTGAACGTGAGAATATCGGGCTTATGGCGGCGAGCAAGCGCCACGATTGCTGTCGAGTCGATGCCGCTAGACAGAAACGCCCCCACTGGCACTTCAGACTGCAAATGTAGCTCTACCGACTCCTCAAGGGCCTGCCGAATGCGCCGGTACAGGGCCTCTGGGTCATCGGTAGTTGTAGGCACGAACTCGGGGCGGAAGTACCGTTGCCGGCGCAGGGGTTCATCGATAGCTTCCGGGTTGTACGTGAACGACTCACCAGACTCGATTCGGCTGATTCCCACGTGCAATGTGTGGGGTTCGGGTACGTACTGCAGAGTCAGATAGTGTGAGAGCGCGGCGCGATCGATGCCTGCATCCCCCGAGTCTGCTGACGGCGCGAATGGCAGCACCGATTTCTTCTCACTGCCCAGATACAAGCCATCGTTGGTGAGTACGTAATGCAGTGGCTTTATCCCGAACTGGTCTCGCGCGCCGAATGCGACGCGCTGCTGCCGGTCCCAAATAACGAACGCGAACATGCCTCGCAAGCGGCGCACACAATCGGCGCCCCAATGGTGGTACGCGGCGGCGACGACCTCGCTGTCGCCCTCGGTGGCGAACTCGGCGTCGTGCTGCTCAATCAGCTCTTTGCGCAGCTGTAGATAGTTGTAAATCTCGCCGTTGAACGTGATGACGTACCTGCCATCGGCGTACTCTAACGGCTGGTGAGAGTGCACCACGTCAATGATGGACAGCCGTTTGAAGCCCAGCACCACGTCATCACCACAAATGGAGACTCCGGTCTCGTCCGGGCCCCGGTGGTGAATCAGCTCCAGCGCCTCTGCGATGGAGTTTCTATGCTTTTGCGCCTGACCCTGGGAACTGATGAAAGTGAGCAATCCACACATGGCGGTAATCTTGTCACCGCAGCGCGAGGTTACTGCTTTCGGACCCTAGGGCACTCGCATCCAGGAGCATAGGGCTGGATGAGAGGAGTACAATGACGGGTATGAATAACCCTACGGGGGTACTATCCGCCGACGATCTTCATAGCGCCGTCACCCATGCGGCATGTTGGGAACAGGCAGTCCTGCGCGTCGCAGGTGGAGAGACCGTTCCAGTAATAGCGCATGGCAAACATGTCGCTGATGTCGTTCCATCGGGCACTCTTGAACAGCTTCGGGAGACCATTGAGGTGTTGTCTGACACCGAGGCGATACGCGCACTTGGCGATACTGAAACTGTCGCTGTCGGTCGCCAAGAACTCCGCGCTTTGATGGCTGACCGAGCTAGTGAATGAAAAATTCCCATACGAGGTCGCCCTCAACCGGACAACGCGTCACGCACTTGCTGAAGTTCTGCCATCCGATGTGGCCTTTAAAGCAGCCGAGTTTATAGCTGGCCGCTAGGTGACAATCCCTATCGAGTCGGCAAGGAGCTGAATCCTCCGTTAGAGGGCATCTTTTCTGCTCGCATAATGCGCGATTGGCGGCTCCTATATGTGATTGATGAGGATAATCGGCGCGTCACCGTACGCGACATACGGCATCGTCGCAATGCTTACCACACGTCCTGAATCGTCAACGAACAGATACGGTAGAACCGTGCCAAAACGTAAGCTCCCCGCGCCGCTCACCGAGCTGATGTCACGCGGCTGGACCGAGCCAAGCAGCTCCGACACCACGCTGGTGAGCGGCGCTGACCACCATGCAAGGGCCCGCGTAGCGCTCTGCGCGGCGTTTGAGGGCTGGGCGTTGGTAATTCCCACCGGAGGTTCGAAAGTACGCAATAACGATGCCGAATACGACTTTCGACCCGGCTCAGAGTTTGCTTACCTTACCGGCCACTACGAGCCTGATGCTGTGCTAGTGCTCTCCCCTGTCGACAACGGTCATGAGGCCACGCTGTACCTGCGGCCCCGTGCCGACCGGAGCAAACCCGAATTTTTCACCAGCTACCACGGTGAGCTATGGACTGGACCACGGCTCACGCTAGCGCAGCAGCAAGCTCGGCTAGGCATGCTATGCGCGGACCTTGTGGACCTACCGGATGCGCTGGCTAAGCTCGATCCGCATTACACCGCGGTGTTGCGCGGCTTGGACGATCAGATCGATACCGCGCTCACAGCGATCGAAAGTTCAGACGGTGGCCGGGACGGCGAGCTTACCCAAGTGCTCGCCGAGCTGCGATTGGTTAAAAATGAGTGGGAGATACAGCAGCTCGGCGACGCGATCTCAACCACGCTGCGCGGGTTCGCTGATGTGGTGCGAGCGCTACCAGCTGACCAACCCAGCCCCGAGCGCTTGGTGGAAGGGATATTCCGGCTGCGGGCCCGACTCGACGGAAACACCGAAGGTTACGGCACGATCGCAGCTGCAGGAGCCCATGCCTGCACGTTGCACTGGGTGCGCAACACTGGCCTCTGCCGCCCCGGCGAGCTATTACTGCTGGACGCTGGTGTAGAGAACGCCCACTTATACACTGCCGATATCACCCGCACTCTTCCGATCAGCGGCGAATTCACGCCTGCGCAGCGGCAGATCTACGACATCGTGTACGCAGCGCAGCAGACTACTATTGCCGCTATTAAGCCCGGCGCACGGTGGTCGACTGTAGCGAGGACCTGCGCTCGCGTGCTCGCTGAGGGGCTTGCGGGACTCGATATCTTGCCAGTGCCTCCTAAGCAGGCACTGCGCTCAGACAACCAAACCTATCGCCGGTGGACGCTGCATGGCTTCGGCCACATGCTTGGGCTCGACGTGCACGACTGTGATCACGCGCGCAAGGAGATTTACCGAAGCGGAAAACTCAAGGCGGGCTATGTGCTCACCGTGGAGCCGGGACTATATTTCCAACCCGACGATGAACTGGTGCCACCTCAGTATCGGGGCATCGGCGTACGGATCGAAGACAACGTTCTGGTGACTGTTGAAGGCTGCCGGGTGCTCTCGAGTGCATTGCCCAGCGAACCGGAGGCACTGCTGGCGTGGATGCGCGAGCTGCGTGCCCAGCCGACAGCACTTCCTATTTACTGAAACCGCGCACAGCAATCTGTGTATACCAGTGCCAATTGTGGAAAGACAGTGACGCTATTTCGGCCGGCACTACCCTCCGTATTCGTGAAGGTCAGGGATGTGCTCACTCTGTTGAGAACACATGGATGGCACGTCGTTCGCACAAGAGGAAGCCATCGTCAGCTGCATCACACGGCTCAAAAAGGTACAGTTACTGTGGCTGGGAAGCTAAGTGTCGACGTGCCGCCCGGAACCCTGGCGAACATTTTGCGCCAAGCCGGGTTGAAGAGATAAAGGTTTGGTGACCGACGATGAATAGACCCCACTACCTTGCAGTGATCGAGGAAGGCCCCTCTAGTTTTGGGGCCTACTCTCCAGACCTACCTGGCGTTGTGGCTGTTGGAGAAACTCGACAAGAATGTGAGCGGCTCATCAGCGAAGCAATTGCTTTTCATATAGAGGGAATGGTCGAACTCGGCGAATCTGTTCCGAAACCGCATAGTAGGACCATTAACGTTCCCTACAGTCAACCAGTTGCTTAGCACACCATTGCTTATCGTCTGAAGCCTGCGGCAACCCATGTGACACAGGAGATCTCGATGAGCACAGCGATATCCGCTCTCCGTGAACGTAGCGTGATCGGGGCGGTCAACAAAAACCTCTATGTTGGTGGGGCGTGGCGGCCAGCTAGCGATGGTGGCACGCTGCCGGTGTATGACCCTTCTACAAATGCGGTGCTCTGCGAAGTCGCCGACGCCACTCCCGCTGATGGTCGGGCCGCGCTGGAAGCCGCAGTACGCGTCCAGCGGGACTGGGCTGCCCATCCGCCCCGCGAACGCGGCGAAATCCTGCGCCGCGGCTACGAGCTCATGATGCAACGCCAAGACGACCTCGCGCTACTGATGACGTTGGAGATGGGCAAACCGCTCACCGAATCCAAAGCCGAGATCACCTACGCCGCAGAGTTTTTCCGCTGGTTTGCCGAAGAAGCCGTACGCATCGATGGCGGATACGCCACCGCCCCTAACGGCGCCGGACGGCTCCTAGTCATGCGCCAACCGGTGGGACCGGTCGTCCTGATCACACCGTGGAATTTTCCTGCGGCCATGGGGACCCGCAAGATAGGCCCAGCCGTCGCCGCCGGTTGCAGCATGGTGATGAAACCAGCTGCTCAGACCCCGCTATCGATGTTGGCTCTAGCCGAGATTCTCGCTGAAGCCGGACTGCCCGACGGCGTGCTCAACGTGATCACCACCAGCAACCCCAGCGATGTCATATCGCCCCTCCTTGCCGACGGGCGGGCACGCAAACTTTCCTTCACTGGCTCGACCGAGGTAGGCCGCGTGCTACTCAAGCAATGCGCGGACAAGGTCCTACGAACTTCCATGGAACTTGGTGGTAACGCGCCCTTCCTGGTTTTCGAGGATGCCGATCTCGACGCCGCGGTGGATGGAGCCATAACCGCGAAGATGCGCAACATTGGCGAAGCTTGCACTGCCGCCAACCGATTTTACGTGCAGCGGCCCATCGCCGAGCAGTTTGCGCAGCGTTTCACCGAGCGGATGGCGAAGTTGCCGATCGGGCGAGGCACTGAAGACGGTGTAGTGGTCGGACCGCTGATTAACGCGGCCGCCGTGGACAAGGTTCACGAACTCGTCGTTGATGCCAAACAACACGGCGCCCAGGTACTTACCGGAGGAAAAGCGATTACAGGCAAAGGCCATTTCTACCCGCCGACTGTGCTGTTCGGCGTGAATGCTTCCACGCGCATGGCTCGGGAGGAAATCTTTGGGCCAGTGGCACCCATCAGCATTTTCGACACCGAAGATGAAGCGATCAATGCCGCCAATAACACTGAGTTCGGGCTGGTCAGCTACGTTTACACCACAGATTTACAGCGCTGCCTGCGGGTGTGCGAGCGGCTGGAGGCCGGCATGATCGGACTGAACCAAGGCACCGTCTCCAACCCTGCCGCGCCGTTTGGCGGAATCAAAGAATCCGGCCTAGGCCGCGAAGGCGGCCGCACTGGAATCGATGAATACTTGGAGACTAAGTACGTGGCCGTGGCACTACCGCAGAGCGTCCGCCGCTAGCGACAAGAACGAGAAGATCGGGCTTACTTACCTGTTAGCGGATCTAGCACGCAAGCTTTGTGCGGAGGCATATAAGCACAGCGCGGCGGCTACTCCGAGGTTCAAGCTTTCCGCGCGACCATAGATCGGGATACGCACGCGGTGGTCGGCCTGCTCCAACAGCTCTGGAGCCAGACCGCGAGCTTCGTTGCCAAATAGCCAGGCTGTTGGCCGTGACAGCTCGCCGCCGCGTGACAGGTCATACACGCTCACCGCCGCGCGAGCATCGGCCGCCAACACCTGGAGCCCCGCACTACGCAACGCCGTAATCGTGTCGCTAGAAGGCTCCCCCCGTACCAGCGTCGGGTGGAACACGCTCCCCGCGCTGGCGCGCACACATTTACCGTTGTAAGGATCCACACTGTCGGCACTAAAAATGACCGCGTCCGCCCCGGCCGCGTCAGCCGCTCGCAGCACTGTACCCGCGTTACCCGGGTCTTGGATCTGGTCCAGCACTGCCACAAAACTAGCGGACTCAAGGTTAGTCAACCTTTTGCACAACTGCTCAAGGCTGACATCGACATGGCCGCAGACCGCTACCAGGTGCTGTGGCGTTACCGTCTCGCTGAGCCGGCTCATGGCTTGCGGGTCAGCGAGACGCACTGGCACCTGTGAGGCATGAGCATCAGCCAACAGCTGGGGATGAGCGTTCAGTGCATCCCGCGTGCCGTACAGCACCCGGACGACCGCACAGTCCAACGCAGCTGCGACAGCTTGCGGTCCCTCAGCAAGGAACTCAGCGCGCTGGTCGCGCCATTTGCGGCGGGTGAGCCGAACAGCTTCGAGAATCGAAGAACTACGTGGGCCGAGAGTTTCACCACTCGACACCATTATCACCCGTCGCTAAGGAAGCCCGCCGTAGCCTTAAACGTCAGCCGTCGCTTGAGTTGTTGAGGCTGGAGCCTCCCCGATGGCCACTCGTGCGGCTGCCACCAACGTTTGGAAGGTTTCGGGATCGTTCACAGCAAGGTCGGCGAGAATCTTGCGATCCACTTCAATCTCGGCTAGGCGCAGACCTTGAATCAACCGGTTATATGTGAGGCCGCCCTCGCGCGCCGCGGCATTAATCCGAGTGATCCACAGCCTACGGAATTGGCCCTTGCGGTCCTTGCGGTCACGATAGGCGTACGTAAACGAGTGCAGTAGCTGCTCTTTGGCTTTGCGGTACAGACGCGACCGCTGACCCCGATAGCCTTTTGCAAGCTTGAGAACGCTACGACGTTTTTTGTGGGCGTTAACCGCCCTTTTTACCCGTGCCACCGCTTAATACCTACTTCGCTGTCGTGTCTAATACATGATGCGGCAGTGGTGTTCAACTACCGCTGTCAACCCGTGAGGTGATGTCACCTCGGCTCGGCCGGCCGGCTAACCAGCCAGCAGCTTGCGCATGCGTTTCACATCGGCTGAAGCGACACCGGTACGGCCATCCAGACGACGAGTCCGTTTACTGGATTTGTGCTCCAGTAAGTGGCGCCGGCCAGCTTTCTGCCGTTTCAGCTTCCCACTGCCGGTGAGCTTGAAGCGCTTGCTCGCGCCACTATGGGATTTTTGCTTCGGTCCCCTGGCCATTGCTTACTCCGTGTTCTATCTGCTTGGCTGATCTAAACCAGCCAAGGGTCGTGAATTGTTCCTGCTCTATACGATCAGCGAGCGGCCACGGCGACAGCACCGGGCTTCACCGGCTTGGCCTGACCCCGGTGAGGCGCCAACACCATAATCATGTTCCGGCCATCCTGCTTAGGCGAAGCTTCCACAAAGCCAAGCTCACCCACGTCGTCAGCGAGCCGTTTGAGTAAGCGCAGCCCAAGCTCTGGACGGCTTTGCTCACGGCCACGGAACATGATCGTCACCTTGACTTTGTCTCCGGCCGCCAAAAACCGCAGAATATGACCCTTTTTGGTCTCGTAATCGTGCTGGTCAATTTTGGGTCGAAGCTTCATCTCTTTGATGACGGTTAGCGTTTGGTTCCGGCGTGCTTCGCGAGCTTTCTGCGCGCTCTCGTACTTAAATTTGCCGAAATCCATTAACTTGCAGACCGGGGGCTGTGCTGTGGGCGCGACCTCAACCAAGTCGAGGTCGGTATCACCCGCCAACCGCAGTGCTTCGGTGATGGCGACGATGCCAATCTGTTCGCCCGCCGGACCGACCAGACGCACTTGCGCTACGCGAATCTGATCGTTAATGCGAGTGTCAGTGCTGATGAGGCCTCCTTGAAAACGGTTGATGCACCGGCCAAGTCTAAAGGAGCCCCAACGCGCCGCAGCGCACGATCGGTTTCGCGACGCGAACGCCGCGAACAAACCGACCAAACCCGGCCGCTGTGAGCCCGGAACGGACTATGCGAACAGGTGGGAGCAGGCTCCACTTAGACGACCATGGACCGGACCAGCGATTGCTGAACCGTCACATGGTTGGTCGTGCGTGTGTGACTACGCTATTGCTGCCAGTACTACTGCCAGCGCCCAGCCGCACATTACATGCAGAGCTTAGCAGGGGCGGAGCCCCCACCTTCACCCACACTGTAGCTAGCTACCTGCAGCCGTTTAGGACTCCTCCATAAAGAAGCCCCCACCTTTTAGCTAAGCAACCTTGACCTAAGTAGCTGCGCGGCACTTAAGACAGGATGCGGCACATCAGCCGAATGTCTTAATTGTTTCGTAGTAAGGCCAATGTGGTGGACGCGCAGCCTCAGGACTGGTTACGTCATATTTGATCAGCGCCAGGCAACCGCCAAGCGCCGAGCCCCGACACGCCGCGTCACTGCTTGCTTGACGCGCCACTTGAGTGGAGTTTCAGCTATGACAATTGTGACCAGTAAAACGCCCCGACGCTTCGGGCGATCTCAACTAGGCAGAACCGCCGCTCGGTCGATGGTGCTGACCGCGGCGGTGCTAAGCCTACTGCTCGCTTCCTCCATGCCGGCTGCGGCAAAGGCTAATTGCCCCCCCGGCCAGGGCGGGGGTAACTCGCACCAGGGCGGGGGTGGCTCGCACCAGGGCGGGGGTGGCTCGCGTGGACAGGACGGCGCTGCTGGACAGGACGGCGCTGCTGGACAGGACGGGTACTCCAGCTTTGGTGGATTCGGTTCCAATGGCATCGGCGGTCACGGTGGTAACGGCCTCGGCGGAAATGGCTCAAATGGCCTCGGCGGGATCGATATCAATAAATTGATGCCAGGTGCCGGCAACATTGGCGACATTGGCAACATTGGCAACACCGTAGGAATCGGGAATCTGTCGGTGACTGCCGGCGAATTCGGTAAGCACGACTGTGAAGGCATCACCGAACACGGTAAAGATGTGTGGCGCTTCGCTGCATCAGGCGGTTCGATCATCTCGATCAACGCCAGATTCTCCGATGCTCACGGTGTCATCCATAACGTCACGACAGCCGGTTCCGGAAGCGCAAATGCTTCAGCCGATGCCGGGAACGCTGGCGCTTCCGCTAGCGCCTCGGTAGCGATCGCTCCCGACATGGCTGGGTTGAAGCTCATCGGCGGTAGCGGTGTTGTGAAAGGCGTAGGAGCCGGAGCCAGGGTTACCCTGAATCTGGTTAGCACATGCCCGGCGAAAACCTCCACCGAGTCAAAACCAGAAGTGACTGGCAAAACCCACACCGCACAGCCTAGTTCGATAGCCGTTGCGGCAAAGGAAGCTACTTTGCCAAAGACGGGTTCCGCGCTTACCTGGTACTTGGTAACCGCGGCGGCAATGCTAGCAATTGGTATGGCTTTCGTTCTCGCCGTACGGCGGCGTCGGACGGGCCAGCAAGTAGTGTGAAACTAATTGCACTGTAGGTAATGGTGGTGGGGGGGGGAGGCCGCCCACCCCCCATTTTTAACGGCGGCCGCGGAGAGCGGGGGTTTGAAAGAGATGGTTTGGGGGGG
>JBBSOC010000004.1:0-68464 GCA_038260095.1 Mycobacteriales bacterium
CATACCGGTGAACATTCGGGTAATAGCATCTCCCGATAACGTGCAATCGGTGCTCGATGAGCTTGCCATCCCTACCGACTCAACGGTCACACCGATTCCCCAAACTCCCGCGGTCGCCGAGCTGATGAACTGGGCTGATCTGGTGATTACCACCGCCGGGTCCACGGTTTGGGAGTTGTGCTGTCTGGGGGTTCCCATGGCACTGGTAGTGGTCGCAGACAACCAACACGAGCACTACCAGGCTGCCGTGCAGACCGGCGTCGCGATCGGCCTGGGAACGATTAACGAAGTGGCGAGCGCCGACTCGCTCCCACACCGCCGGGAGCTAGCTACATCCACCGCACTGAATGCCTATGGCGAGCGCGCCTGGCAGACTGTGGACGGGCTCGGTGCTACTCGCGTAGCCTCCGCCATATTGGAGCTGCTATGAGAAACAGCGCTGAGGAACTACAGGTTAGACCGGCGACAGAACTCGACTCAGCCATGATTTTCGCCTGGCGAAACGACCCAGCAACCCGTGTGGTTTCGGTCACAACCGAAGAAATAATCTGGAGTGATCACCAAAAATGGTTCGCTACTGTGTTGGCTGATCCGGACCGGCATCTTCTCGTGGCCCAGGTAGCCGGGCAGCAAGTGGGGGTGGTCCGCTTCGACCGGGTCGGCGAGCAGAACTGGGAGATCAGCCTCAATCTGGCGCCCGAGGCCCGGGGCCGTGGGCGTGGAGTGGTCAGCATCAAAGCCGGTCATCGTTGGTTACTAAACTACGAAGAACCCGCCGAGATCCTCGCGAAGGTTCGCGCTTCCAACGAGGCTTCGCTACGGGTGTTTGACAAAGCCGGATATGTCGAAGTGTCTAGGGTCGATGACTGGGTCCACCTGGTGTGGTGGTCATCTCACTTCAGCAGGCGCGAGAGCCGTCGATCCGCGAGTAGCTTCCCGCCGGTCTGACATCCGGGGCAGTACTGCAGGGATGAATCAGCAAATGACACTTCCGCAACGGTGTCCTAGCATACCGGGCACGGCAGATCTGTACGGCCATGTACGCGCAGCCCAGAATGCTTTTCTTTTTTGAGTTCGGCCGCTTTCATCCCCACGCTGCGACGCACCGCGTCTTCCAATACATCGCGCATCGCGACATACAGTTGTTGCAGCTGCGAATCGTTCAATCGTGCACACATGGCAAACGGCGACAGCTTGGCGGCGTGCAACACCTCGTCTGAATAGGCGTTTCCAATCCCGGAAATGATTCGCTGATCTGTCAGCACGCCCTTGAGCTGTGCGCGATGCGATCGGATACGGCTGGCAAAGTCGGCTGGCGAAACGGCTAGCGCATCAGGACCGAGCCGCGCAATACCGGGCACCTCGGCGGCTTCATGCACAATGTAGACAGCCAGCCCTTTCTTGGTTCCTGCCTCGGTGAGCTCAAAACCCGAACCATCACTCAATCGCAACTGCATCGCGAGTGGTCCTTTGCCCCGACGCGGCACTAAACCGGACAGCTGTTCGCGGTAACGCAGCCAGCCGGCGCGGGCCAAATGGATGACTAGGTGTAGTGGGCGCCTCGGCTCGGCGAGGCCAGATGGATCTTCCCCCGCCACCGGCAGCACACTTATGTCCAGAAATTTACCGTGCCGGGCGACCGCGTAAATCTGCCCACCGGCCAACTCGGTGGTGGCAACCGTGACCGTCTTGAGCGCCGAAATCGCCGTAAACAACACGCTCTCGATGCGGTGGCCTACGGCGCGATCCTGAAGACACGACGCCAGCGCATGGACCTCTGGTAGCTCAGGCACACTATTGCCCTTCAATCCCTTTCTTTCGTATGAGTAAGTAGAGATTTAGCCTGTCACCTCCTTGAATGATGCGAATGTTCTCTCCACGGAGACGGTGAGGCTGACGGCGAGCGCGATGCGCCACTCGACGGCGAGGAGGATGGTGCAGGTGCGACATTCACGGTGACTGAAACTTTTTGAGTTTCGTGCTTACCATCGCAGGTGTAGGTGCTCAGCGTGAAGGTAATCGTTTGCCTACCAGACTGAGTAAAAGTGTAAGCGATCACGCGGGAATCGTTTATAGGTGGAGCTATACCGCTACAACCGCGTGCCTGGCTGATACGGCCACCAGAACCGCCATCTGTGGACGTATAGGTTAAGGCGCCGAATTTACCCGATCCATCGGTAAAGTTCACCCGGAACTCGGTTCGATTATCAACGGTGGGTGACTGGGTCATGAGGTTGGCGCTGACTACGAGCGGGCTGGCCGGGTTGGCCTTGGGAGACGTGGCCGGCGGTTTTGTAGCCACCGGTGCTGGCAAAGAATCGGGTGTATCGCTTCTTGCCAAAGTCGAGACAGTCATAGAGTCATTGCTACTGCTGGAAGTGGCGGGGTTACTGGGGTTAGGGTCGCTACCGGGCGAGGAAAGCTCCGGTTGCCACCCAACGCTGACAGAGCCATCGCCTTGACCGCCAGCCCCAGCGTCCGTGCCATCGGTACGCCACGGCTGTACTCCGACCACAACCAATGCCGGAATGGCTAGCACCGCCGCGGCTATAGCAATTGGGGCCAGTCGGCGGCGCAACCAGCCGTTTCGGGGCGCAGTGACCGGTGCGTAGTGGGCCGCAGCATCCAACTGAATTGATAGCTCAACCGTCTCGGCAGCCCCCACTGTGCCGTACAAGATTGGCTCGGTTGGTGTCGCGCCGGTAACAGCGCCATCGGTTGTTCGTGGCGAGTCTCCCCGAGGCTGCTCCGCTGTTTTGAACAGTGAATCCTGCGGCTCGATAAGATCATGAATCTCGTTCAGCTGCGCCGAGATCTCCTCGATGTGATCGAGGTTACGCGCTAGTCGAAGACGCTGGTCGGTCTCGTCGGTCCCCCGTTGCGCATCTTCCTTAACGGGCGGCGAGGCGTTTAACCGCACGGCGATCACCTCCGCGGTAACCTGCGGCATTGCTGCTGGCTCGCCGGCGATGAGCGCGGGTCGCGAATCCGAAACTTCGCCACCGCTTGATGCCGCCGTAAAGTTGGACGGCGGCACGGAGGCAGCGGAAGGAGTCGGCTGCCCAGCTGAATTAGTAGTCTTATCAGACATGAGTGTGTAAGGCTTTCATCTCGTGGCGATTCAGTCGTTTATCGGCATGAGACTGGACTTCGTTTCACATCAGTAGCTAAAAAATGCGTTTTCTACGATACCGAGTTTTTTAAAGTCGCTCGGGCGCTTTAATGCCCAGCAACCACAGGCCCTGGGTCAACGTCCGCGAGGTCAGTTCGGTAAGACGCAGCCGTGACGCGCGGACTCGGGCATCGGAACAGCTCAAAATTGGACAACTTTCATAAAACTTCGAGAACGAAGTGGCAATCTCATATAACTGTCCACAGAGTCGATGCGGCTGCAGCGTGGCAGCGGTCGATGATACTGCTGGAGCGAATCGGGCCACGCTCAGCGCCAGTGCGCGTTCCGCGGGCTCGCTGATCGTGATCGGCGCGGCGAGCGCGTCCTGCAGCTGGGTTTCTGATCTCTCGGCAGCGCGACCGAGCACGGAGTGAGCTCTGGCGTTGGCATACTGTAAGTACACCGAAGTGTTGCCTTCCATGGCCAACATTCGCTGCCAAGAGAACACGTAGTCGCGCTCGCGATCGCTAGCGAGGTCGGCGTATTTCACTGCGCCCGCACCTACCTGGCGCGCGACCAGCGCCTGCTGCGCGACGGGAAGGTCACTGCGCTGCGCAATGACCTCAGCTGCCCGATCTACAGCCTCGCTGACCAAATCGATCAACTTCACCGACTCGCCCGAGCGCGTACGAAAACGCTTCCCGTCCTCACCCAGCAGCATGCCAAAGCCGACGTGCTCGGCGGCGATGTCCTCGGGCAGCCACCCGGCTTCACGCGCAACCGCAAACACCATGGCAAAATGCAGTCGCTGCTCGGATCCCACTACATAAATGAGCTGATTGGCTTTGAGCTCTTCGACTCGATACCGCACAGCGGCAAGGTCGGTCGTGTCATAGGTATAACCACCGTCGCTTTTGCGCACCATCAATGGCAGTGGTTCACCGTCAGGGTTCACAAAACCCGGCGGAAACGCGCATAAGGCCCCATCGCTGATCACGGCCAAGCCACGCCGGGAAAGCTCGGCGGCAACCTCAGGAAGAGCTGGGTTGTAGAAACTTTCTCCGCGGGCATCGGTAGGTGTGAGATCCACCCCTAGCAGCTCGTATACCTGGGAGAAATGCCGCTGCGACTCTGTGATGAACGCCCGCCACAGCGCCAAGGTGGCATCGTCGCCACCTTGCAGTTCGACCACGCGCTGCCGGGCCCGATCCGCAAACTCCGGATCGGCGTCAAATCGCGCCCTCGCTTGCTGGTAGAACGTGTTCAAGTCGGAGATGGAATGGTTCTGCGCCGCGGGATTATCAAGATCCCACCCTAATTCCTGGGTGTACTCCAGCAGCATGCCAAATGGTGTACCCCAGTCGCCGAGATGGTTCTGGGGCGTCACCTCGTGCCCAACGAAGCGCAGCACCCGCACCAGCGCACTACCGATAATCGTGCTGCGCAGGTGGCCGGCGTGCATTTCCTTGGCCACGTTGGGGCCAGATAGGTCCAGCACGATGCGGCGAGGATCAGCTGCTAATGGTACCCCGATGCGTTCATCGGCAGCAAGTCCGCTCGTATATGCGCTCAACCAGTCGGGGCGAAACGTGAAGTTAATGAAACCTGGACCGCCGATGGTGGGCGGTTCAGTGATGTGGTCAATATCTAGGTGGCGGCACAGCTGCTCGGCGACCTCGCGGGGAGGGCACCCCAACCGCTTAGCCAAGCTCATTGCGACGTTGCATTGGTAATCTCCGCCGCGGCCAGCTACTGAGGGACGAATCAGCGCGTCTTCCAGGTCGATGGAGTAGGCGGCGCGCGCGGCAGATCGAACACACTCGGCCAACTCGTGCTCTAGATCGCGCGGCGCAGGTGCCACGTCAGCCGAGAAAACGGCCTCATTAGACGTCACGGCACCACTCGTAGGACTATGCGGAAAATGCGAGGACATTGATGAAGATTATTCCTGTGCCGCCGAACTACCTTCGAGCAGGTGGTCTACCAGCTACCAGCTGACGGCGATCGCGAAGAATTCATGGACCAAACTCAAGGAACGCCAAGTAGCCCAGCTGATCTGTCTGCTGGCCGCGACGCAAGCCGAGATTTAGGCACAGACGTTAAACCCGTAGAATGCTGGTGGGCAAGGGGGGAGTTGAACCCCCACGTCCTTTCGGACACACGGACCTGAACCGTGCGCGTCTGCCATTCCGCCACTTGCCCTGACAGCGAGGAAGCCTAGCATGGCCGATACTGTGCAACCTGGCTAGATGAGAGCTTGACGTAACAGTCATACCGATTGGGGTAGTCGATCGCCAGTCCCCTATCGATGTGACCCATAAACAGTGCATCATTGCTGAAAACGCCGATACGATCGAGCGTAGCCGATTACAGGAGGAGCCGTGGGCGTTCTGCAGCGCTTTGAAAAGAGGTTGGAGAACCTTGTCGAAGGGGCATTCGCGAGAGTCTTCAAGGGCGTAGTGCACCCGGTGGAGATTGCTAGCGCAATGCAGCGGGAGGCTGACGCCCATAAATCTTTACTGGGCGGAGGCCGCACCCTTGTACCAAACAGGTACATCATTGACTTGAGCCCCGCCGATCACGACCGGCTCGCACAATACGCGGCACCGCTCGCGCAAGAACTCGCACAGACCCAGGCCGAGTTCATCGGGGAACAGGGCTGGATGGTGTACGGCGACGTCATTGTCGAGATCGAGCGCGGCGAGGGGCTCGACACCGGCATGTTCCGCATCGCGGCCGAGGTGTACACCGGTGGAGTAGACGATGGTGGCGATTGGCAGCAGGGCTACGGCGATGCCCAACAAGCACCCACCAGCGGCGGACCCCAGGGATACGGCGGGTACGGCGGCACGCCCGTCTCTGGCGCGGGTGGCGCGCCAACGGACCCATACGGCAATGCCGCGCAATACGGCGAGGGCTACAACTCGCCTATATCCTCTCCGACAGGCGCGGGTAACCGGCAAGCGCGACTCATCGCCGCCGATGGTCGCCAGTTCGCGGTTGCTGTCGGATCCACGGTGATCGGACGTGGCGAGAGCTCACAGGTTCGGCTTACCGATGTAGGGATCTCCCGACAGCATGCGCGGTTGGAATTCGACGGCGGACGCGTCGTGCTGACCGATTTGGGCTCGACCAATGGCACAACCGTCAATGGCGCTCGAGTGAACGCTGCGACGCTGCAACACGGCGACGTGGTCCAGCTAGGCACTACCACCTTGACGTTCCGACTGGACGGCTGATGAATGCCTGACGCTATCGTCCTAGCTGCTGCGCGGTTTGGCTTTTTAATCCTGCTCTGGGTGTTTGTTTTTGCGGTTGTGGGAGTCATGCGTCGAGATATTTTTGGTGCCCGGCAGAGCTCTCTAGTCGCGGTACCCCGCGGTGTTAAATTCCCCAGCAGCGGAAAACCAGCCAAAGCAAAGCGCGGTAAAACTCCTAGCCAGCTAGTCATTGTGGAGGGGGCCTTAGCGGGTACTCGAATACCGTTGAAAGAAAACGTCATCACATTTGGTCGAGCTGAGGATTCTACTGTGGTGCTTAGTGACGACTACGCTTCTACTCGCCATGCCCAACTTGCGCCTCGAGCCGGTCAATGGTTGTTAGAAGATCTGGGTTCCACCAACGGGACATACTTAGATGGCGCTAAGGTGACCGAACCTGCATCTGTATCTATTGGCGCGCCGATTCGCATCGGCCGGACAGTCTTTGAGTTGCGTTCATGAGTTTAACTCTTCATTATGCCGCGCGTTCGGACCGAGGTCTGATCCGCGAGGCGAACGAGGACTCCTTATATGCCGGCCCTCGTCTACTAGCAGTCGCCGATGGCATGGGTGGCATGGCGGCGGGTGAAGTTGCTAGCAACATCGTCATCGCAGCTTTGGAGTCGCTCGACACCGACGCCTCTTCCAGTGACCTGATAGCGCAATTTCGAACTTCGGTAAGTACGGCAAACCAGCAGCTACGCGAAGCCGTGGATTCTAACAGCGCCCTCGAAGGTATGGGTACAACGCTAACGGCACTGTTGTTCTCCGGTACCCGCATCGCGGTTGGCCACGTCGGAGATTCGCGTGCCTATGTGTGGCGTGACAACGAGTTGAATCAGATCACACGTGATGACACCTACGTCCAAATGCTGGTGGATGAAGGCCGTATCACCGCAGATGAAGCTACCATCCATCCGCAGCGCTCGTTACTCACACGCGCCCTGGACGGCCGCGAAGTAGAGCCAGAATTTTCAATCCGGGAGGCCCTGGCTGGAGACCGCTATCTCTTGTGCAGCGACGGCCTATGTGGAGTGGTCTCGACGCAAACAATCGCTGACGCGCTCGCGATCGGCGATCCCGCCAAAGCAACTGACCGACTGATCGATCTCGCGCTGCGCAGTGGCGGACCAGACAACGTGACCTGCATCGTGGCCGATATTGTAGCCACCCCCATGGGCAGCAGCGAGCCGATCGTGGCTGGCGCTGCGGCTCACGACCGGGGTCAAACCAACTCCGCAACCGCCGATAGCGCAGCCGGCCGCGCGGCGTTGGCTCGCAACGAGCTTGCCGCTCGTGCGATAGACGAAGACGCCATAAGTGACACCACCGATACCGACGCCGTAAAGCCCGATCCGCAGGTGTTGGCGCCAGATAGTGGTGAAGTAGCGCCGACGCTCGGGCAAACATCGAGCAACGCCAGCGAGCCCGGCAGCCTATCTGGCCGGGCATTCGAGCCCGGCAGCGAATCTGACAGCCCGCGCCGGCAGCGCAGCCTCACCAGAATCGCGGTGCTGCTGGCCATCATCGTGCTCATAGTGTTGAGTTTTGGGTACGCTGGGTGGTACTACACGCAGCAGCAGTATTACGTCGGTCCCGCGGGACCGACCAGTGACGGAGATGAGCGCCGCGTTGCCATCTACCGTGGGGTGCCGGGGTCCATCCTGGGAATTGAGCTCTCGTCGGTAGTCGAACGCACCACGCTGAAGCTAGCCGATCTACCCCAAGTGCAACGGCACGACGTGAAAAACATCGTCACAGCCGACAGCGAAACTCAAGCGCATGACATTGTCGATCGACTTGGCGATCATTTACTACCGCCATGCGACCTGCTCCGGGACGTGGGACATGCGCCAAAACCTAGCGCGACACCGGCCCAAAACGGCTTCCATACCTCCAGCCCACCCCAAGAAGCGCTCATTCCCCAGGCTAAACCTACTGTGAATTGCCGCGAGACCAGCGGTAGCAGCCGGATGCCCAAGTGAGCACAGCCGCACCTGCGGCGGCAAGCCAAGGAGCTGCAGGCGATCGGTCGCGGCGCCGTAATACTGAGCTGCTGCTATTGCTTGGCGTTATTGGAGTGGCAACGGTACTGGCCGCGGCCGTGGAAGTCGCGCTCCGCGCAGAGATCACACTCGATGCAGTGTACTTGCCGGTGAGTATCGGCGCCGCCTTCTTGGTTTTACACATCGCGGTACGTTTCTTCGCGCCGTATGCCGACCCTGTCATTCTGCCCTGCGCCGCGCTGATTAACACCATCGGCATCACCTTCATTTGGCGGCTGTCGCTCGGAAGTTTCACCGGCAGCAGACGCACCGACTTCTCCATATTTACCGGCCAAGGGTTTCGGCAACTGCTGTGGTTGTTCTGTGCGACAGCGGCGTTTACCGCTGTGCTATGGGTTGTGCGCGACCATCGCGCCTTGGCAAGGTTTTCCTACACGGCAGGCTTTCTCGGCGTTGCCTTAGTGATGTTGCCAGCAATGCTTCCCAGCAGCGTCAGTGAAATCAACGGTGCCAAGATTTGGGTTCGGCTTGGTAGCCTGTCCGTTCAGCCCGGCGAATTTGCCAAATTGGCTTTATTAGTGTTTTTTGCGTCCTACCTGGTAGCAAAGCGGGACGTGCTGTCACTGGCGAGTAAGCGCTTTATGGGGATCGACTTCCCCCGAGGACGAGACCTTGGTCCTGTGGTTGCCGCTTGGGCAGTAAGCCTGCTGGTGCTGGTATTTGAAAGCGACTTAGGTACTTCGCTGATGTACTTCGGCATCTTCATCTCCATGCTGTATGTGGCAACCGAGCGCACGAGCTGGCTAGTAATTGGCCTAGGTCTATTCAGTGCTGGAGCAGTTCTTGCCTGGACGGCTTTCTCGCGCGTACAGCTGCGAGTGGACATTTGGCTGCACCCATTCCAAGACCCCAATGCCAGTGGGTTCCAGATCGTGCAGTCACTGTTTGGCCTGGGTACTGGGGGGCTGTTTGGCACTGGGCCCGGTGCAGGCAACCCCGAGTCGTTGAATCAGTACGCCTCCAGCGACTTCATTATCGCTACAGTGGGCGAAGAGGTGGGTTTATTCGGCTTGGCCGGGGTGCTGATGCTGTATCTAATCATTGCGCAACGAGGCATACGAAGCTCACTAGATGTACGCGATTCGTTCGGCAAACTTCTCGGTGCTGGGCTCTCGTTCTCGCTTGTGCTACAGGTATTCGTGATTGTCGGAGGGGTCAGTAAACTGATCCCTCTTACCGGGTTGACTACCCCTCTGCTGTCTTACGGTGGTTCATCTTTGGTCGCCAACTGGTGCCTGATCGCACTGTTGATTCGGCTATCTGACTCCGCGCGTAAACCGCCCGGTCAACGACCCGCGGTGCTCCAACTACGGCACGCCCTCACAGAGGTGATTCACCGATGAACGCCCCTCTTCGGCGGCTGTCCATTGCCATGCTGCTGCTGTTTGCGCTGCTACTGGGAAACCTGACCTGGGTGCAGTTCGTTCAAAGCGACGACCTTCGTGGCGACCCACTCAACCAGCGGGTGCTCCTTGAGGAATACTCACGCCAACGTGGGGCAATCGTAGTGGACGGCTCGGCAGTGGCATCAGTGAAAGAGACCAAAGACCTTTTGAAGTATCAGCGACAGTATCCATCGGGTCCGCTATACGCTCACGTCACCGGGTTCAAGTCACCTGAATACGGTGACTCCGGGGTGGAGCAGTCGGAAGACTCGATATTGTCAGGCCACGATGACCGTCTATTCGTTCGACAGCTGTCTGATCTGGTGACTGGCCGTAAACCTAAAGGCGGCAATGTCGTGCTCACGGTGAACCCAGCCGTGCAGCAGGCCACCTTCACCGCGATGCACGGTCGTAAAGGCGCTGCGGTTGCCCTAGATCCACGTACCGGAGAAGTGCTCGCCATGGTCTCTGCCCCTACCTACGATCCCAACCCGCTCGCCAGCCACAACTCAAGCACTCGATCCGCCGCGTGGAATAAGCTCACAGCCGATGCGGACAATCCGATGCTCAATCGGGCAATCAACCAGACTTATCCACCGGGCTCCACATTCAAGGTGGTGGTCACGGCGGCGGCGATGCGCGAGGGCGACGACTCGCAGACGCGGGTACCTTCTCAGCGCAGCTACACTCCGGAACAGACCACGGCACAGATCCAGAACTTTAACGGCAGTAGCTGCGGTGGTGACGAGATAACTCTGCAGCAGGCGCTCACCGTCTCCTGTAATACCGCCTATGCCCAGTTGGCGGTAAAAGTCGGCGAGAAACGACTGCGCGAACAAGCCCGCGACTTCGGCTTCGAATCGAGCAGCCTTGAGTGCCCGACTAAGGTTTCAACGTCTCAGCTGGGCAATATGGACGATCCGCCTAAGCTCGCGCAATCTGGCATCGGACAGCGTGATGTTCGGATGACACCGTTGCAAGGCGCAATGATCGCCTCCGCGGTGGCAAACAGCGGTTCGCTGATGCGGCCATACCTGGTAAGCGAGGTTCAGGCCCCAGACTTCGCCGTACTGGACAAGGCGCGCCCACGAGAGTTCAGTCGACCGATGACCACCAGTAACGCCCAGGATTTGCAAACAATGATGCGTAGCGTCGTAGAAAAAGGCACGGGACGTGCCGCTCGCCTGGACGGCGTAGAAGTGGGCGGTAAAACTGGTACTGCCGAGGACGGCGATACTAGACAAGATCACGAATGGTTCATCGGTTACGCGATAGTCGACGGTAAGCCCATTGCAGCCGTAGCTGTAGTGCTCGAAAGCGCCGGAACTTCCAGCTCTCAATCAGCTGCAATCGCCGGAACTATGATGCGCACGATCGTGAATGTGCGAGGTGGTCAATGATGTACCTCGTGTCCTGCGTCGAAAGTCTCCAGGGAGCCAGAACGCCATGACTCAAAACCGCCTCCTCGGTAATCGCTACCAGCTGGGTGACTTGCTGGGATACGGCGGTATGGCCGAAGTGCATCACGGTCGCGACCAGCGGCTTGGGCGCGATGTAGCGATTAAGGTACTGCGTGCAGACCTAGCACGTGACGCGAATTTTCAGACCCGCTTTCGACGTGAAGCCCAAAACGCGGCTGCGCTCAACCACCCCGCCATAGTGGCGGTGTATGACACGGGCGAGGAAAACGCCACTGACGGTTCACTGCCATACATCGTCATGGAGTACGTCGAGGGTCGCACGCTCAAAGACGTCCTGCTCGAAGAAGGCCCGCTGATGCCGCAGCGAGCGTTAGAACTTGTGGCCGATGTCTGCGCGGCTCTGGAATTTAGCCACAAGCACAACATCATCCATCGTGATATCAAACCTGCCAACGTCATGCTCACCCGTGCCGGTTCAGTAAAAGTGATGGACTTCGGCATCGCTCGGGCTATCAGTAGCGCCACGGCAACGATGACGCAGACTTCCGCGGTGATCGGCACCGCACAGTATCTTTCCCCAGAGCAGGCACGTGGCGAATCGGTTGATGCGCGCTCGGATGTGTATTCCACTGGCTGCCTGCTCTACGAGCTTCTAGTAGGCGAACCACCATTTACTGGAGACAATCCTGTAGCAGTGGCCTACCAGCACGTTCGGGAAGATCCGATCCCACCCAGTGAACGTAACAGCGGTATTACAGCGGTGATGGACGCCGTTGTACTCAAGGCTATGGCAAAGAATCCGGCGAACCGCTACCAGAGTGCGGCGCAGATGCGCACCGATCTACTCCGTGCGGCGGCCGGACGAGCAGTGGGTGCACCCGCGGTACTGCCGGCAGCCGAACGTACGGCAGTGCTACCACGGCGGAGCGAACCTGTTGCCGCGGCACCCATCGAGGACGAGCACCGATCGAAGAAGGCCGTCACCTGGGCGCTCGTGGCGCTGGGCTTGATCGCCATCTTCGTGGTGGCCGCATTCCTCACCAGGGAGGTGCTCAATACCGACCAACAGAAAGTCAGTGTGCCCAACGTAAAAAACAAGACCCTCCCAGATGCGATCAGGATTCTGGAGAGCAAAAAGTTTAAATACGTGAAGAAGGATGTCGTGAGTTCACTGCAAGACAAAGGAATAGTAACCAACCAAACTCCTGACCCGAATCAAGAAGCTAGCCTCGGGAGTAAAGTTCAACTTGAGGTGGGCCAAGGGCCCGACTTGGTTCATGTGCCGAATTTGGACGGGCAGCTTCGAATAGCCGCGGAAGAACTCCTCAAACAAGCAAATCTGAAGGCAAACTTCACCGAAGTCAATAGTTCCGAACAACAGGACAAAGTGATCAGCCCCACCGAGCCTCCCAAGGACGCCTCGGTGCCCAAAGACAGCACAGTTGAGGTGAAGATCTCCAAGGGTAACTTAAAGAAGATGCCAGATTTAGTGGGCCGCACAGTGGAAAGTGCCAAGGGGCAGCTGCAGCAGCAAGGCTTTACCGCCGAGCCCACGATCACTGAGGTCGCAAGCGATAAAACTCCTGACACCGTGGTAGATCAAACACCGAAGGCCAACAGCGACCAACAGCCTGGAACGGCAATCACACTCAATGTACCCAAGAAACCTGAGACATCCGACTCCACAGATCTACCCACTGGGCGCAACCCATCGCAGCCTCCGACTATCGGTATCCCGAATGAATCCCGCAACAACTAGTGTCAGCTACGCGGCGTATGCGGACAGGCGGCGCTCTTCGGTGGCTGCCACTAGCTCAGCGACCCGCCCGGGTACTTGCTGATCTCCGCATTGGGTAAGCCAATTCGCCAGTAAAGCGTGCCCAGCCTGGGTGAGCACCGATTCGGGATGAAACTGCACTCCCTCCAACGGGAGCTCGCGGTGGCGAATAGCCATGATCACGCCGGACTCGGCGCGGGCGGTGACTTCGAGCTGCACCGGCAGGGTCTCCTCAACAATAGCCAGCGAATGATACCGGGTAGCGGTAAGCGGGTTAGGTAATCCGGAGAGCACTCCGACTCCGGAGTGCCACACTAAACTGGTCTTGCCGTGTAGCAGCTCTGGCGCGCGGCGCACGACTGCGCCAGCGGCAACACCGAGGGCTTGGTGTCCCAAGCAGACACCCAGCATAGGCAGCTCCCAACGTTCGGTGAGCGCTCGAATAAAAACCTCGACGCAGATTCCAGCGCGTTCAGGAGTTCCAGGGCCGGGTGAAACAAGAATTCCATCGATTGGAACACCTCCGACCACGCGCTGGGCGAGCTCAGTCACAGTAATCTCGTCGTTGCGGCGGACTAAACACTCAGCGCCCAGCTGCCCCAGGTACTGCACAAGGTTATATACGAACGAGTCATAGTTATCGACTACAACGATGCGAATCGGCGAGGCGGCCATGCGATGAGCCTAGCGCTCTAAGCAACGGTGACGTCACCGAAGGGAAGCAGCTGCTCTGCCCACGGGAAAATAACAAACCACAGCAACGCCGCCAAACCGGCTACAAGCAGCAAAAAACAGCAGAGCTTGAGCGCGGTTTTGCCCGGCAGCTTCTCCCACAACCAGCCGTACATCTAATTGTCAGCTTCCCAGCTCTGCCGGACGCCCCTGAGACTTATCCTGAACGCGAACCTGCTCAGCGTGAATAACCAGCCGCTGGTAATTGTCCCACTTGGGATTGCAAGTAGTGAGCGTGAGAATTTTGCGAGTAGCCCGCGCACCGGGGTGGTCTGGATTGGCACTGACTACCGATATCTTGGTCGGGAGCACAATTTGTGATTGGTAGATCTTGTACACAAACCACGCGCTTCGCGTTTCAAGCACCAACCATTCACCCTTAGCAAGCTTGTCTACATCCCAGAAAATCGCCGGCGTGCGATGGCCCGCTATAGCGAAATTTCCTAGCTGGTCGGGCATCTGACTGCTTGGATAATGACCAGGCGCTCGCTTAATGTCTGCCTGTGACACACCTTGTACTACCACCCAATTTTTACCCAAGGTGGGAATATGCAGACGAGCGATTCCTTCGCCTGGAATGGGCTCATCATGCACCGTGGGGGCCGCGTTACCGCCATGATCCCATTTAGCATCGAGGGCCTGGGTGAGCCGGCCTTGCTCGGCATTAATCTCCCAGGTTTTACCGTAAACCTCATAACCGGCAAACAGCAGCACAACCAGGCCAAGCGTGATCAAAAGTTCTCCGCTGACGCGTACTACACGTCGCAACAACGGTTCTTTTCTTAACCGAGAGCGGTCTATTACTCGCGGATTTTTTGTAGCAGGTTGATCGCGCCGATGCCGAGTAGGCTCTTGTTCTTCAACTATATAGGGCGGTTGGTTTAACGGAGTGGCGATCGCGGAACTTAGCTGGGTGCGGGCAATGGGGATACTCGCCCGGCCAATCGATTTATTCTTACTAGCTCCCGGCGGGGCTGGTAAGAGCTCGCCGCCTGATTGATCATTGTCTGACAGCCGCGGGCGTAAGGGCCGTACAGTTGCGGTTCCCCGCGCCGCACCAGAAAAGCTAGACCGAGGCGTTAGGTTAGGGCCAGGCTGCGATGTTGCATCGCTGTATCCACCGTCTGCGCCCTTATTGTCTGCTCCGTTGCGGTCTCCACCGCGAGCTGGGGCCGGCCGCGGACGCGGTGGGGCCACAAGCTTGCCGAGCATCGCGTTGGTCGGTTGAGGTAACGGAAAATTTCGGGGTGCGGTACTAGGTGGTGCGGATGGAAACTGGCTTGGAGCAGAAGAATGCGGTTTAGGACTGGGCTTGGATGCAGGCTCAGCCGTTCGGTGGGGTGCTGGTTTCGCTGCAGGGGAGGGTCTAGAAGTGGGTGTGTTTGGCCTGAGTACCGGTCGATCTAATAGTGCAGATGAGACTTGAGCCCGTCCGCTACTGGGATTGGGTGCACGCCGGTCACCTGTAGTTTTCTGTGCTCGATTCTCGACGAGCCGGCGTAGTTCATCGAGCCAAGCGCCATCATGGGGATCTGCTGGACCAGCATGCGCGCGCTCCTTAGCGCTCCCGTCAGCCATAGGAAACCTTACCTCCTCCCGTCATACGTGGCACCGATGAAACTATTGTATTCAGCGTAGTCTGCTTGATCGTTTGCCGCGAACCGTCACAGCGAGGCGCCGATACCGCTGCCGGTACACAGCGTCGCTACCGGTACTAGCTACGCTACTAGAAACCACGTGATCCAAAAGCTCAATTGTCTAACAGGAGTCTGCGGTGCCCAAGTCGAGCGTTCGCAAGAAAAAGGTTTACACACCACCAGTCAACAAAAGCTCGAGCGTCACATCCCGTAAAAAGCGCCCCAGCTCCCCCTGGGTTCCAGGAACTGCTCTAGGTCTGGCAGCGGTAGGCATGGTGTGGTTGGTGGTGTATTACCTTTCCAGCGGTGCGTTTCCCATTCCGGCCGGACCACAGCTGAACATCGGGATTGGATTCGGCTGTATCGTTTCTTCCCTAGTGATATTTACCCGGTGGCGCTGAGAACTTGACGCGATCGGCGGGGTTGCGCGGATAGGGACGTGCCGGGGCTCGCCGGTTCCAGGCGGCGCCTGGCTGTGTTGTCGTCGTCGCCCATACTCTCCAAGTATGAACTCCTCCTCCGCCTTGCCATCCATCCACCTCGAAACCGCCTCCCTAACCCGACCCCCAATCCACGCAACCCCTAAGAGCAAAAACACATCGATGTAAGTTATCCTCAGCGGTTGTCCACACTGTGGATAACCGCCTAACTGGGCCACAAATCATACTGGGCAATGCGCACACTGGTAAGGGTCAGCAGGATCAGAGCCACTGCGCATACGCCGGCCAGCTGCACAATGGTCTGCCGCGACCCACGTGGCGCATAAGCCAATACCGCACCCAGTACGCCACCGGTCACCATGCCCGCCACATGCGCAACCAGGCTGATGTTCTCTAGGAATAAACCCAGCGCCAGGTTCAAACCAAGCAGTACCATGATTGGCCGCACATCAATGTTGAGTTTGCGGAAGAAGAAGAACAGAGCGGCCATCAACCCAAAGATGCAGCCCGATGCGCCCACTGCATAAGTATTGGGTGGACGGAACACAAACTCCGCGATCGTACCTCCCAGCCCCGAGAGTAGATATAGCGTCAAAAACCGCCAGCGTCCCAGTAAGGACTCACAGTGCCGGCCCAGGATCCATAAAGCGTACATATTCAACGCCAGGTGGATCACTCCATAGTGCAGGAACATCGCCGTAGCCAGCCGCCATAGCTCGCCAGAGGCTATTCCGCCCACAAGCCCACTGTCGCCAGTGGCTGCTGGGAGTGCCGCACCCCACTGAACTAGGTCGGTGAGACCGCCGGAGAGCACAAGCTGTCCAAGCTGATCTCCAGACACCTCTCCGCGTAGCAGCGCGACGGCTACAGTGAGCAGCCATACCGCTACGTTGATGCCGATAAGTACTCGAGTGAGCACGCCATCACTGCCGATGTTTACGGCTGTGCCAAAAGCTGTCACCGCCGACCGCTGTCCTCGGCGACCATCCCGAACACACTCCGGGCATTGAAAACCCACTGCGGCGGCGTTCATGCAATCTGGGCAGATGGACCGTTCGCAGCGCGTACAGCTCACCCAAGTCTCCCGGTTAGTGTGGCGGAAACACACGGGTATCGGCTGCTCACCGACGGGTCTATCCGACGTAGCTCCGCATTCAGACACGTCGCACCCCTTCTCCAGGTCACCTGGAATTCAACCGGAAGCACCTGCCAAGGTCGAAAACTGCGGCGGCTACACCGCTGCGCGTTCCACGGCCACCGATTCGATAGTGACGTTGTTGACTGGTCGATCCTGCGCGCCGGTCGGCAGTGCGGCGATTTTGTCGACAACGCTACGGCTAGGTTCGTCGGTCACTTCACCAAAGATGGTGTGCTTGTTGGTGAGCCAGTCCGTGGCTGAAACCGTTAGGAAAAACTGTGATCCATTGGTGCTTGGTCCTGAATTGGCCATAGCAAGCAAGTATGGCTTATTAAATGCGAGATCAGGGTGAAACTCGTCGGCGAATGTGTAGCCTGGTCCACCTGTACCAGTGCCTGTGGGATCTCCACCTTGGATCATAAATCCGCTAATAACCCGATGAAAGATGGTTCCATCATAAAAGTTTTTGTCTCGGGCAAGCTGGAGGAAGTTGTCCACCGTCTTTGGAGCATGGTCGGTGAATAACCGTATCCGAATGGCACCATGGTTGGTATTTAACGTAGCAAAATCGGCCTCAGTCAAGGCGTTTCCCTTCATGTTTTAACTAGAGCAATCAGCATTTATCGCTCTATAACGAGTACAGCGTCCATTTAAAAACGAGTACAGTGTCCGTTCAAGCCATGTCGTGCTAGTTTCCCTATCCTGCCACGGCGACAGGGGCGCCCAGACGCGGCAAGAGGTAGCAAGTGAAACTGTAGCTACTGAGCCGATCGTTACTAACTCAGCCCGAAAGTAGCTAAGATCCTGAGGTCAAAAGACTACACCAGTCGAGCTACTTTCGATCTGACTAGTAAACAGCAGTAGGATTGCACGCGCGCGACAAGCGTCTTCAAGCGCAACTAGGGGGTCATCTATGTTCGGCCGGAAAAAAAGTCGTAAGAACGAAATCAACGAGGCACTGTCAGCCAGCGTGGGTCAGCTGCGTAACGCCGCTAATGCCACGGTGGACGCCGCAAGTGAAGCGTTCGATTCAGCTAAGGACACGCTAGGCGAAAAAATGCAGCACACCAAGGACACGGTGGGTAATAAGGTTGCGCAAAAACGCGCTATCGCCCGCGAGCAGGCACGCCATGCGTGGGACACAACCCGCTGCTCGGCGCGCAAAGCTAGAAAAAAGGCTGAGAAAGAAGCTGACAGGGCCGCCGCTAAGGGTGGTAGAAAGCGGCGAAGCTGGCCGAAAGTGGTGGGTCTACTCGCCATTGGCACAGCTCTAGGTGCTGTAGCTAGCGCTGTAGGGCGCCGTGCTCGTCAGACAGACTGGAAAGAGTTCGACGTTCGTGAACAAGCAGCCAGTGCCAAAACTAAACTTGGCGAGGCTGCCAGTTCAGCACGGGATAAAGCAAGTATAGCGAGCCAGAAGGCTGCCGAGATCGCCAAAGACACCTCGGCGACGTTCAAGGATAAGGCGTCACAATTTGCCAGCGCAGTAAAGGAGAAAACCATCTCCGGTAAAGGCGCCTTAGTAGACGGCGGCGAGGAAATCGCCGCCGCTACTGGGAAAGCCGCTGACGCCGCGGAACAGGCCGCCCAAGTAGCAGGCCAAGCTGTAAAAAGAGGCGGAAAGAACGCTAGCGAGGCGGTAGAGAAGGTTACTGCTGCCAATTCCAGTAGCAACGGATTACGTAGTTAGCCATTAAAGGAACACCGAAATTTGGGCGTCCCGCGACCATAGGATCGTGTTCGCGGGACGCCTGAGTTTACTGAACCAGTTACGGCTCACGGCCAAGGCCGAGCTCGTGTGCAATCACCATGCGCTGCACTTCATTAGTGCCTTCCCCGATCTCTAAAATCTTGGCGTCCCGCCACATCCGGGCTACAGGAGTTTCGTTCATGAAACCGTAGCCGCCATGCAGCTGTGTGGCATCCCGGGCGTTTCGCACAGCCACGTCAGCAGCATGTAGCTTTGCCATCGCGGCACGCTGCCGGACATCTTGCCCCATGTCCCGGCGCATTGCCGCGTCGTAGTAAGCCAGGCGTGCGGTGTGCACCCGAGTGGCCATATCGGCGAGAGTAAACGAAATCGCCTGGTACTGCGCGATGGCGCGGCCGAATGCTTCGCGCTGCTTGGTGTAGCGCAGCGACTCATCTAGACACCCCTGCGCAAGACCAGTGGCTAGTGCGGCAATAGCAATCCGTCCGGAGTCTAAAATCTGCAGGAACTGCCGATAGCCAGCACCTCGCTCCCCCAGGAGGTTGGCCGCGGGAACATGCACATCGGTGAGCGACACTTCACGGGTGTCCGAACAACACCAACCCACTTTTGAGTACGGTGGCCCAACATGAAGTCCGGGATTTCCAGCTGGAACGATGATCGCCGATATCTCGGGGGCTGTGTCGGTGCGTTCGCTAGTTACCGCCGTCACCGTGATCAAACCAGTGATATCGGTTCCGGCATTGGTAATAAACGCCTTAGTGCCGTTGATCACCCACTCCCCAGACTCCGCGTCCCCACGGAGCTCTGCTCTGGTGCGCGTAGAGCTGGCGTCGGTGCCACCGTCGGGCTCTGTGAGACCGAAGGCACCCAACATGTGGCCCGAGCACAGCCTAGGTAGCCATTCTGCTTTCTGCGCGTCAGTGCCGAACCGATAAATCGGCATCGCGCCCAGTCCTACAGCGGCCTGTAGTGTCACAGCTAGGGAAGAATCGACTCTGGCCAGCTCTTCGATCGCCAGGCACAGCGCCAAACCGTCGCCGCCCATGCCGCCATGTTCCTCAGGAAACGGTAAGCCGAACAAGCCGAGGTCGGCCGCCTCAGCGACAAGCGGGTAGGGAAACCTCCCAGCGGCGTAGTACTCACCGATCACTGGAGAAACTCGTTCGCGGGCAAAATCGGCAACGGTCTCCCGTAACGCGGCGTGCTGTTCGGATAACTCAAACCCCGCTCCCGTGAGCTCTGGCATCATTCCTCCGCTTCTCCTGCTACATATTTCGATAACCTCGTAGAGGTTGCCGCCTAACTTTCCATTGACCTACACCGGCGTGATGCCATGTTTACGGCGTAGTGCAGGCTGTTCTCGCCACAGGCCGCCAGCGCGAGCCGCGCCAAAACGACGAATTATTTGCTCCCGTAGCTCCGTAGGAAGAACCACCGCATCCACAACCAGCTCGCTGGCCAGTCGAACCAGATCAATGTCAGCTTCATATTCGGCACGCCGCGCGGACACGAACGCGCCTCGCTGCGCCGGATCCAGCTCAGCGATCTTGTTGGCATACACCGCGCTCACCGCGGCATCGGATCCCATGACGGCAATTTTTGCTGTGGGTAACGCGAGCGTCGCCTCCGGATCAAAGCCAGGTCCTGCCATGGCATACAGCCCCGCACCGTAGGCCTTACGCACCACCACACACAGCTTGGGCACCGTTGCCTGCGCTACGGCGGTGATGAGCTTGGCGCCATGGCGAATTATGCCAGCCTTCTCCACCGCCGTACCTACCATGAATCCCGGAACGTCGGCTAAAAACAGCAGTGGTAAGCCAAACGCATCACACAGCGCGATGAAGCGGGCAGCTTTGTCGGCGGAGTCAATGAACAACACTCCACCTTTGTGTATCGAGTTGTTGGCCACCACGCCCACCGGCTCGCCGCCCATGCGAGCGAACCCAACGCTGACCTCCTTTGCCCACAGCGGCTGTATCTCCCACCAGCTCCCCGCATCCACTACACCGGTGATCAGCTGCTGAATATCAAAGGCCTGCCGCTCGTTGTCGGGCACCAGAGTTGCCAGTGCTTGCTCCTGCTTAGCCTGTGGATCAACCACAGGTGCTGTCGGTGCAGTCTGGAGACAGTTGCCCGGCAGATAAGACAGATAACGGCGAACCTCGCGCAGCGCTTCGGGCTCAGTAGTTACCAACTGGTGGCCACAGCCTGACTGCCCGCAGTGCAGCGCGGCCCCACCCATGTGTTCCACGGTGGTGATCTCGCCAGTGACCGCTTCCACCATGCGGGGACTGCCTAAATACATGGAAGCGTTGCCGGCAACCATGATTACGATGTCGCAAAATGCGGGTATATAGGCACCGCCAGCGGCTGAGGGGCCGAACAGCGCGCATACCTGTGGGATAGCACCCGAGGCACGTATTTGTTCGGCGAAAATCCGACCAGCGCCACGGCGACCGGGGAACAGTTGCACCTGATCGGTGATTCTGGCCCCGGCGGAATCCACCAGGTACACCATGGGCACACCGGTAGTGCGCGCCCGCTCGATGACGCGGATGATTTTCTCCACTGTCCGCGCACCCCACGATCCCGCTTTTACGGTGGAATCGTTGGCCATCACACAGACTCCTCGACCATCGATGCAGGCCGTACCAGTGATGACTCCGTCAGCTGGTAGCCCTTCAGCCAGCACATTCGCTAGCGCACCATCTTCGGTGAATGAGTCCACGTCGGTTAGCTGAATGATGCGGTCACGAGCGAAAAGCTTTCCGCGCTCCGTCGCGGCTTGGTGATACTTTCGCGCCCCGCCAGCCTCAGCTCGCTCCCGTAGCCGAGTTACCTCGCGCTGCTGATCAGTGGGCTCATTCATGACCGTGTCCACTACCCTTCTGATGCCAGTGTGCTTCGCGGTCCTGCTCGAAGAATCGCGCTCGGAAGTTGTCTGCCCACCAGTCGCTGCGCAAGTACTGCGACCTCTAGTAGTTTTTGCAGATCGATGCCAGTGGCGATACCCATGTCGTCGAGCATGTGCACCAGTTCTTCGGTGGCGAGGTTACCCGAGGCCCCTGGCGCGTAAGGACAGCCGCCAAGGCCGCCAACGCTGGCGTCGAACTCGGTCACTCCCAGCTGTAATGCGGCCAGCACATTGGCCAGAGCCGTGCCCCGAGTGTTGTGAAAGTGCAGCAGAATCGGCAGGTCTGGGTGATGGTTGCGCACCGCGTCAACGAGCTCGACTACTCCACGTGGAGTGGCCATGCCAGTAGTGTCACCAAACGCCACCCGGTCAGCACCTTGCGCCACAACCTGGTCGACGATGCGTACCACCCGCTCGGGCGCCACGTCGCCAACGTAGGGGCAACCAAAGGCGGTGGCAATAATGATTTCGGCGATAGCTCCGTGGGAGTGCAGCAGGGAGATTAAATCCCCAGCCTGCCGCAACGATTGTTGCGTGGAGCGACCTACATTGCGGCGATTGTGGGTGTCGGAGGCAGAGAGCACAAGCTCGATTTCGGTGAAACCCGCTGCCACCGCCCGCTGCGCACCGCGCAGATTTGGCACCAACGCGCTGTAGCGCACGCCGCTAGTTCGGGTGACACCAGAGGCGACCTGCTCAGCATCAGCCATCTGTGGCACCGCCACAGGGTGCACGAATGAAACAGCTTCAATTCGAGAAGTGCCAGTAGCTGAAAGCGCGTTGATTAAGCTGATCTTGTCACTAGTGGAGATGGTGGCTTCGTTTTGTAGACCATCCCGCGGTCCTACCTCACGCAGCGAAACCGCATTAGGCAGGCTAGGAAAATTAGACAGCAGCGCACTCACGCTCTCATTCTGCCCACAATCGCGGTGTCATAGTTCCCCGAAACGAACTCTGAGTTGTCTAAAAGTTCTGAAAAGAACGCTAGGTTCGATTTTGGCCCGGTCACAGTGAAGTTTCGTACCGCGTCTCGAGCGCGCATGAGTGCTGCGTCCCGATCGGGGGCATGCACGATCAGCTTGGCCATCAGCGAGTCGTAGTGCGGAGTCACTGTGGTACCGGCCACATATCCGGCGTCGACACGAACACCCTCGCCGCTTGGCTCCAGCCACTGTGTGATGGCGCCCGGTCCGGGAAGGAAGCGCTTGGGGTCCTCGGCATTAATCCGCAGCTCGATGGCATGTCCGGTGGGCTTAAGCGCATCTGGGTCAAATCCGGGGGCCTCACCCGCGGCGATTCGCAGCTGCTCGGCAACTAGGTCAATGCCGTAGCGCGCCTCGGTGATGGGGTGTTCCACCTGTAATCGAGTGTTCATCTCCAGGAACGCGAACTCTCCGGTTTCGGGGTCGAGTAAACATTCCACGGTTCCGGCGTTGCGGTAGCCCACCGCTTCGCCTGCCTGAATAGCTGCCTGCTCCATTCGGTGGCGAAGCTCCGGCGTTACCGCGGGTGATGGAGTCTCTTCAACCAGCTTTTGGTTGCGGCGCTGCACTGAGCAGTCGCGCTCCCCCAAAGCGACGACGCGACCATTGGCAAGGCCAAGGATCTGGATCTCTACGTGTCGCACCCGCGGAAAGTAGCGCTCCAACAACACCGATGAGTCGCCGAACATGCGGCCGGCAAAAGCGCGAATTTTTTCAAACTGCTCGCTGAGCTCATCAGAGCTGTTGGCTACCGCCATACCCATACCGCCGCCGCCGGCCGACGCTTTGATCATGAGCGGAAAACCGATATTTTCAGCCTCGCTACGTGCCTGCTCCACAGTTGCGACTGGGTCTTTGGTTCCGGCCGCCACGGGGACGCCGGCAGCAGCCACTAAATTTCGGGCGTTGATTTTGTCACCCATGGCCTCTATCGACTCCGCGGGCGGCCCAATCCACACCATACCTGCGTCACGCACGCTCCGGGCAAAGCCAGCGTTTTCGGAGAGAAAGCCGTAACCGGGATGGATAGCGGAAGCGTTGGTTTTGATAGCGGCCGCGAGTATGGCTGATGCGTTGCGATAAGAAAGCGCCACGGCGGCCTCGCCTAAGCAGACAGCCTCATCGGCTTCATGCACAAACGGAAGGTCGGCGTCTACGTCGGAGTACACCGCAATGGTGCGAACCCCGAGCTGCTTGGCCGTCCGAATGATTCGACGAGCAATCTCTCCCCGGTTGGCGACCAGTACCGATTCCAACATGGACTTTCCTCCTCGCAGGTTGTGAGTACCTGCCTAGCAGCGGATCTGGTACGAAATTTCTGACTTGGATCAGGTTAGCCAGTTACTCACCAGTCGCCACCCAGCTCGCAGCGTGTCATGCGACACAGCAGCGCCTACCTCGACTGGCGGCCCAGAGGGCGGCTCGGTCGTTTGTAGTTCAGCGTCATGGCAGGAACCTCTGCAGTGCCTGAACAAGAGAATCCGCCACTTTTTGCCGAAAGCTTGAGTCCTTCATTCGGGCGGCATCCGCGGCGTTGCGCATGTTGCCTGACTCCAGAATCATCGTTGGCACTTTACTGAGGTTTAATCCCGCCATATCCGTGCGTAGGTTAAGGCCGTCGCGACCAATGTAGTCAGCGGTCTGCATGCCAGTGCCCGCCTGGTATGCGTCGCGCACCGCGACGGCCAACTGGTGGGATCGAGCCTTGATAGGACTGTCAAGGCCAGGTTCCAATACATGAAAGCCGCTTCCACCGGCTGGGCCACCGTCGCCATGGATGGAGATCACGGCAGCAGCTTTAGCTTCGTTGCCGATTGCGGCGCGCTGATTCACGCACGGACCCCATGGGGTATCAGCCGTGACCGTTGTCCTCACTGTGGCACCGGCGGCGGTAAGGAGCAACACCAGTCGCTTGGACACATCCCACGTAAAATCAGCTTCCCGATATCCGTCGTTAGTCTGGGTTCCGGTGGTGTCGCAGGCCTTTTTTGTACCATTACCCGCATCTACCAGCTGCTTTATCTCGTTTGAGTGATCAAAGTTGCCGCGGTTGTGTCCGGGATTAACAACGATAGTTAGCCCCTTCAGCGGGCTAGCTGCTTTCGTGTGGCTGAGCTCAGTGGTAGCGGCTGCTGAAGCCGAAGGCGGCTTTAGCGAGGGGTTCTTACTGGCGTCGCTTGTGCTGGCCGGCCCACCGCAAGCAGTCAGGACAAGCGATGCAAACAACATTGCAATCGTGTACCGCATTCCACGCTTACTGTTCATTTCGGCTTCTTAATACGTCGCCCCTTGCACGTCACGATTCCTCGCGCCAGTGCTATCCCCACAGCGGCGAGAGTGAAGCCGTCGGTGATCTGACCCGCTGCCACCTCGTCAAGCAGCTGCCGCCAGCTAAGCCACCGCACCGCGGAAACTTCACGCAAGTCCAGCGGCAAGGTCGGCGTATCGGAATAGTGGGCAAGGAACACACTTACGCTGGTCGCCAAGATCCCCGAGTTAGGAGTCATTGTGGTTAGCAAGTCAAGCTGCCCAGGGTGGGCTCCGAGTTCCTCGACAAGTTCGGCGCGGGCGGATTGCGCCGGGTCGCAGTCTTGACCGAAACCGCGCGGAATCCCCCACTCCCAGCATTGCAGTGTGTAACGGTACGTACGCACCAAGGCGACCTGCTCCCCGCATACGGCAAGCATGGCTACGCCTGGACGGCCTTCCGCCTCAACCACCCGCACATAGTGGCCGGACTGACCGTCGGAGAATCGCACGTCGTCGTCGAAGACGGTGACGAACGCGTTCTGATACACCTTCTGCTCGGCGGTTCGGACTATCCCAGCTTCACGACGCTCGATGGAGCCGGTGCTATCGCTACTCATCGTTGAATCATCCCTCGTATCGACGCCGTTCCGCTGGTCACAGTGGCCTCCCATTGCGCTGCCGCTTTGCCGCGAGTTTTTTCGCCCCACTTAGCTTGCCACCGACCTACGACCGGGTGGGCGGCAAATAAAGAGAGTATTCCAGCCACACCCGCCCCGATAGCCGCACCAAAACCGCCTCCGATGGAGTCACCTAATCCGCCTGCGGCGATACCCACCATGATGCTGACAATCGCATGTGGAAGCGCGACCTTGAGCGCTAAACCGGCACGTTTATCCACCTCAGTTCTGCCAACAAAACTTTGGTGTTCGCCCAAGATGTAGCCCAGCCGGCGCTGCGGATTGGCCATGTGATCGAAATCCGGTAATAGCTCCGCCAGCTTGTCCCAGGTTAACCAGGCATAGCGGCGAGGGTCCTGGGCGAGCGCGCTGAGTTGACTAGCACGCGAAGTGTTTTCCTGAGTGGCGGCAAGCGCTTGTGCAACCTCGTCTGTAGGGCAGAGTGTGAATGCCCCAGTTGCGCCTAGTGAGTCGGCCACCACACTGTTGTAAGCACCGTCGATGATCCCTCGAACATTCATCATCGACAAGCTGTCGGAGCCGATATGCTCGTCAAGCAGTGTGTACCAGGCCGACCTTCGGTTCATCTGCTCGCTCGGCACCGCATGCGCTATTTCCATCAAGAACTTCGCAAATCTGGCCGTCCGCCGGTCATGCAGGGCAAGCGCCGCTAATCCGGCATAAACCCGAGATGCCAGTCCAGATCCCGGCGCCGGCGGAGTTCGTTCGATAGCCGAGCTCTGCCGTAGACTCACATTGAGCTCGATAAGTCCCTCCAGCCGGGCTACAAGTCGCTTGTCATCCAGCTCGGTGACATTGTCGGGGTTATGGTCCAGTATATCCAGCACCTGAGCCCGTAATCGCTGATCGGCCAGCTCCGGCCAGGCCGACAGCACGAACCCTGGCTGGGCTAGCGCAGAGCAGAACGCGTTGAGGAGCGTGAACCGCTCGGAGTGCTGGGTTCGCTGCCGAAGCGCCGGCGTATCGAGAATTCTGACTTGGATCCGGTTATTCCGAACAAGACGAAGTAGAGCGCGACAGGCGGGTGACGGCTGAGCGAGCTGGGCCAGGAGTAGCGCGTTATCGAATGCCTGCGTCTGCGACAGCAATGGAGTGGCTCCGCCGATGAGCATGTCCAGCATCACCACGCCGGTGGCGCTCACCGCTCGCGCGGCATACAGCTCTGGAGAGACATCTTTACTGAAGTACACCGTGTCCAGAGCGCTGTAATAGTGCAGCTTGCTTGTCACTCACAGCTCCTAGCTCCGGTACAAGTCAAGGCATTTTATTTTCCGGCGAGGCCGAGAGGCTGCGCAACCCACTGGTGAGCGTAGTTAAACCCATCGCCACCGCCCGATTGCCTAAGGAGAATGTCTACTGACCAGCGTAGACAACTATCCGCCGGGTAGCGTAAATATCGTCAGAGCCATACCAGAAACCTTTAGAGACGGCTGGGGCGGCAGAACGTTTGATTTCAATTGCCCACCGTTGAGTAGAGCTGATTTCAAGGACTAGATCGATCTCTGCGCCCGTGGCGGTTCGATAAAACCAAGCTTGTGAACCAGGGCCGAATACACCTACAAGCCCAACTTCGCCTTCGTTTCCTGCCAGGGCTCGGTAGCGATATCGCCACCCATAATGAGGTGATTAGCGTGCTCTAACATTTGGCGGTGAGCATGAGGATCACGCTGAGTCGTCAACGCTACACGTTGCCAGCGTTTCAGCATCTCCTGTAATCCGCTTAGGTCCATGGTTTCAGCCGTTTCGGCCAGCACAGTACGGTACTCGCGATCGAAGTCACCAATTTCTTCACCAATCAGGGCTGCACGAATCTCGCTAGGCGTTGCGCCCAGCGGGCTCGCAGATATAGGTGCAACAGGAGAAGCCATACCAACACCATAACCGAAGCGGCATCGTTGGAGGCATGCTGCGACCGCAACTGTGGTGAATAGCTGTAAGAATCGAAGTGCTTTGGCTGGTAGCGGGCCACTGTTGCCAAGGCGGGGTTCCACTCCTGAGCCTCAGTCGGCATGGCGGCCGGCTGGCTTGATGAAGTGGAGGATCATCGCGGGATGGGCGAATACTTGATTCGAACGCAAGCAACCCACGAGTGGCCGGCCGTCCACCGAAATCGGATGCCTGTCGTGCTGACACCGTCCGGCTACGATTGCGCGGCGGTTAGTGGCTGGGGCGACTTCCGTTTGCAGTGCGGTGCCGCGCAGGTCACCTTCTCCGGTGAGGAAGCCGGGTGGCACGTTGTCGTTGAGGGTGAGCTGGCAGACACACAAAGATTCATGGCGCAGGTCACGAGTCAAGTGACACAAGAATCAGGCGAGGCGTGCGAGTGGTTACCGCTCTGATGACGTGAGGCGTGGTGGGGCTGAGGGTGGTGGAGACGAGGGGAATCGAACCCCTAACCCCTGCCTTGCAAAGGCAGTGCTCTGCCAATTGAGCTACGTCCCCGGGTGCGGAGCTTGCCAGCCGAATACTGGAGCTAGCTACCAGCCAAGATTATACCGGCGTCCGAAGTAGCTAAGGGGCATTTGTCGCTTCTTGCCAAAGTTCTCGCTCTTCACGAGCCACCCGAAGCTTTTTGAACACCAACAACGCAATTGTGGATACAGCCGCAACTAACACTATTCGCTTGAACACGCAGCGCCGCCTTCCTTGTAAAGTCTTACAAGCCCTAACCACCTATTGCTGGTTAGGGCAACCGGGCTCCGTCGGGCCGACCGAAGCCCGCACCGCCGGGTCTGGGGGCTCGGTCCCCAGAAGAAATGACGAGCAGTAACAAGCAAGGCGGGTTCGCGCTTATGGCGAACAAGGCTCACCCCCGAACTCGTGGGGCTAGCTGGAATCGAACCAGCGACCTCATCGTTATCAGCGATGCGCTCTAACCGACTGAGCTATAGCCCCGGGTGCGGGGCATAGATTACCCCACCGGTCGCGGCTATTCGCGCTCGGCCAGTGTTAGCTCGATTCCACCGGCTAAGTCCGCACAGACGTTATAGATGAACGCACCCAGTGTGGCCATCGCAGTGAATAAAACCATGTTCACCGCTCCCAATAGCGCCGATCCACCAATCACTAACTTCGCGTCAATCGCGAACGTGGATGAACCTGCGTTTTGCTCGCCGCTACTGGTTAACGAGGTAATCGTCTCATTCAGGCTGTCGAAAACACCCATAGCGTCGAGCACAGTGTACAAGATCACTGAAGCCACAATTCCCATGACGAAAAGCACAAACGCCACAGCGAAAGATAGCCTCATCATCGACCACGGGTCGACCTTCTTCAACTGTAGCCGCGCGCGTCGCGGACCCCGGCCCGCAGCCGAAGCCACTGCTTCCCGAGCCTTATTCACAGCCTCACTGAATTGAAATTTCTCCGAAGTAGCTGACGCGTGTAGAGCAGAGTGTGAGCCTGGCCCGGTCGGCACGCTAAGCGGTTCAGGAACCTGCCGCGGTTGCGGTTCGGCTCCAGCGGCAGCCCGCTCCGCTGGAAAGTTGGGCGCGGATGCCATGCCATTGGAGCCATTGGACATCGGCTGCGGTGATGTTGGAGACCCAGGGCCGCGTCCAACAGTGCCCGGTGAGGGTAGCGGTACAGGTGGCCACGCTGGAGTAGGAGCTGCCACTGACGACACAGCGACCCGTGAGTTGGCCATCACCGACGTCTCTTCACCCGACGACGTCTCTTCACGCAGCATGGAGGAAGGAGAATCAGCTAGCTCCGAATCCACCGCCGCCGAAGCTGTGTTCGGATCACGCTGAGTGCGATCGGCGCTGCTCGTAGCGTCGCTCATCTATTCATCCTGTTCATCTGGTTCATCCACATTGCGTGCCATCGCAACAAGGCTGACGCCGGCGGGTAAATCCATCAGCTTCACACCCATGGTATTGCGATCCCTGGTCCGACGAACAGGCTTCACCGGTGTGCGAATCACTCCACCGTTAGAGGTGATCGCGAAAAGCTCGTCCTCGCCAGAGACCGCGAGGGCGCCCACTAAACTACCTCGTCTACTAACAATTCTTGCGGTAATGACGCCTTTCCCACCCCGTCCTTGCACCGGGTACTCCTCGATTGGCGTCCGCTTCGCAAATCCGCCTTCGGTGGCAACCAGCACATCCATGCCAGGTTGTACGACCTCCATGGCCAGTAGCTCATCACCGTCACCGAACCGCATTCCGATCACGCCGCTAGTTGCCCGCCCCATGGGACGCAGTGCCTCATCGCTGGCTTGGAACCGAATCGACTGCGCCTGCTTACTCACCAGCAGTAAATCGTCTTCGGCAGTGATGAGCGCCGCCGCCATTAGCTCGTCGTCCTCTCGAAGGTTCACCGCAATGATCCCGCCTTGCCGGCTAGAGTCAAAGTCAGTAAGTACCGTCTTCTTAACTAAGCCTCGCTTAGTGGCTAGCACCAAGTACGGTGCTACTTGATAATCCGGGATCTGGATGATTTGCGCAATATGTTCATCAGGCTGGAAAGCTAGTAAATTGGCCACGTGCTGACCGCGAGCAGTACGATTAGCTTCGGGGAGTTCATACGTCTTCGCCCGATAGACCCGGCCCTTATTGGTGAAAAATAGGATCCAGTCATGAGTAGAGCAGACAAAAAAGTGCGCCACAATATCGTCTTGCTTTAGGGTTGCTCCCTGAACGCCTTTCCCGCCGCGGCGCTGCGAACGGTATAGATCCAGCTTGGTGCGCTTGGCGTAGCCAGTCCGCGATACCGTGACCACAACATCCTCGCGTGCGATGAGATCTTCCATGCATACATCACCGTCAAAGGGAACGATTCTAGTGCGTCGTTCATCGCCATACTTTGTGACAATCTCGGAGAGTTCAGAACTCACTAGCTGCCGTTGTCGCTCATCGCTGTCTAAAATTGCCTGCAGCTCGGCAATGTCGCGCATTAGCTGCGCATACTCATCAACGATCTTCTGACGCTCCAGCGCCGCAAGCCGCCGAAGCTGCATTTCTAAGATCGCGTTGGCTTGAATTTCGTCAATATCGAGCAGCGTTATCAAACCGGAGCGGGCATTGTCCACTGTGGCACTCGCGCGAATCAGCGCGATCACCTCGTCAATGGCGTCTAGCGCTTTAAGGAGGCCGCGCAAGATGTGCGCCCGTTCCTCCTTTTTTCGCAGCCGGTAGCGGGTTCTGCGAACGATGACCTCAATCTGGTGTGCCACGTAATAACGCAGCATCTCCGCCAAATTCAGAGTCCGAGGCACTCCTTCAACAATCGAAAGCATGTTGACGCCAAAAGAGTCTTGCAGCTGTGTGTGTTTGTAGAGGTTGTTCAGCACTACCTTTGCTACTGCATCTCGCCGGAGTACCAGCACCAGCCGCTGTCCGGTACGGCCAGAAGACTCGTCTCGGATATCGGCAATTCCTCCCAGCTTTCCTTCTTTTACTAATTCAGCAATGCGCTCGGCAACATTATCCGGATTTACCTGGTAAGGCAGCTCGGTAACGACCAGCTGGGTTCGGCCTTTAACGTCTTCCTCGACATCAACCACAGAGCGCATACGCACGGATCCGCGCCCGGTTCGGTAGGCATCATCAATGCCCGAGGTGCCCACGATAAGCGCGCCTGTTGGGAAATCTGGACCCCTGACCAGACCGATGACAGCCTCTAACGTCTCGGTAGGACCAGCATCTGGATGCGTAAGGCACCACTGCACAGCACTGGCTACTTCACCAAGGTTGTGCGACGGAATATTGGTAGCCATACCTACAGCGATACCGCCGGAGCCGTTTACCAATAGATTGGGAAATCTGCTGGGTAGAATGTCGGGCTCTTGGGACCGCCCGTCATAATTGGGGCTGAAATTGACAGTGTCTTCGTCAATGTCGCGTAGCATTTCCATAGCCAGTGGGTCAAGCCGGCATTCGGTGTAACGCATTGCCGCTGCTGGATCGTTGCCAGGTGAGCCGAAGTTGCCGTTGCCATCCACTAACGGATGCCGCAGCGACCACGGCTGCGCCATGCGCACCAACGTGTCATAGATTGCCGAATCGCCATGGGGATGGAACTGTCCCATAACGTCCCCGACAACCCGGGAACATTTCACATAGCCACGATCTGGTCGGTAACCACCGGCATACATGCCATACAAAATCTTCCGGTGCACCGGCTTGAGGCCATCGCGTACATCAGGAAGTGCCCGGCCAACGATGACGCTCATCGCATAGTCGAGGTAGCTGCGCTGTAGCTCTACTTCGATGCCGACGGGCTCGACATGGCCGCCGGGGCTCTCCCCGGCAGTGCTGACTGGGCCGTTGGGTGGCTGCGTGGTTACGGTCACCTAGCTACCTTCCACTGTAGACATGATTTGGGCGATACCTCGTGGATATCCTGTGAAAAATTCTGACTTAAATTTGATGTCTGGGCCTGAAAATTCATCAAATATCAAGGAAGCGGACGTCTCTAGCATTGCGTTGAATGAACGATCTACGCGACTCGACGTCTTCACCCATTAACACTGTGAAAAGTTCGTCAGCTGTAGCCGCATCATCGAGCGTAACTTGCAGTAAAGTGCGACTCCCCGGATTCATTGTGGTTTCCCACAACTCGGGGTAATTCATCTCTCCTAGACCTTTATTGCGCTGGATATCGTCAGGCTTTACTTTCGGGTTCTTCTCCTGACGCAACGCAATCAGCCCATCGCGCTCCCGATCGGAGAACGCGTACTCGACGTCGTCACCCTTCTTATTCCACTTGAGTTTGTACAGTGGAGGCTGCGCCAAATATATGTGTCCAAGCTCCACTAGCGGACGCATGAAGCGAAACAGTAACGTCAGCAGCAGCGTGGTGATATGTTGCCCATCAACGTCGGCGTCGGCCATCAAAACCACTTTGTGGTACCGAAGCTTTTCTATATCAAACTCGTCGTGAATACCGGTACCTAGAGCGGTAATGAGCGACTGTACTTCATTATTCTTCAGTACTTTGTCAATCCTGGCCTTTTCAACATTGAGTATTTTCCCGCGAATCGGCAAGATACCTTGAATCCGCGGGTCGCGCCCCTGTTTGGCAGAACCGCCAGCCGAGTCACCCTCCACAATGAAAAGCTCGCATTCCCGCGGATCCGTGGACTGACAATCCGCAAGTTTCCCAGGCATCGAGTTGGAGTCCAGTGCATTCTTTCGCCTGGCCAATTTTCGGGCCTGGTGTGCGGCCATCCTGGCTCGCGCTGCCTGTGAAGCCTTCGTCACGATGATACGAGCTTCGGCGGGATTGCGCTCAAACCAATCCAACAGCCAATCGTTGCATACCTTCTGCACGAAAGATTTAGCTTCGGTATTACCAAGTTTAGTTTTGGTCTGACCTTCAAACTGCGGATCAGAAAGTTTTAGCGAAATAATCGCGGTGAGACCCTCCCGTATATCATCTCCGGTGAGGTTATCATCCTTCTCTTTTACCAACCTTTTATCTCGTGCGTAGCGATTAACGATCGTGGTCAGCGACGTTCTAAAGCCTTCATCATGCGTGCCACCTTCGTGGGTGTTGATGGTATTGGCAAAAGAGTAGATTGATTCGGAGTAACTCTCGTTCCACTGCATCGCCACTTCTAGCGAGACGCCGCCACTCTCGCCCTCGAATTCAATGATCGACTTATGGAGAGCCGTCTTCTTTGCGTTGAGGTGTCGAACGAAGTCAGCGATTCCATTTTTGTACTGATACACCACCTCGCGATGACTTTCTGCCGCCTCGGCCGTGTCTAAGGTGTCTGGTGTGTGAATGCTTCGCTCGTCCCGTAGCAACATACTCAAGCCCCGGTTTAAAAAAGCCATTTCTTGTAACCGGCGGGATACTGACTCAAAGCTATACGTGGTGGTTTCGAAGATTTCTGGATCAGCCCAGAATGTCACGGTCGTTCCGTGCTTGCTGGTGGCCTGGCCTTTCTTAAGTTTAGCTGCAGGCTTGCTATTGACATAAGGCTGAGTCCAGACCCAACCGTCTTTGTGAATTTCTACTTCAAGGCGTCGCGACAACGCGTTTACCACCGAGACACCCACCCCGTGCAACCCACCCGATACCGCGTAAGACTTTCCGTCAAACTTGCCACCAGCGTGCAGCGTAGTGAGAACAACTTCTACGGCCGGCCGCTTCTCCACAGGGTGCATGTCTACCGGGATACCTCGCCCGTTATCGGAGACCCGTACGCCACCATCTTCCAGCAGGGTTACCTCTACCAGGTCGCAGTAACCGGCCAGTGCCTCATCTACCGCGTTGTCGACAACTTCCCAAACCAGGTGATGCAGCCCGCGCTCCCCGGTGGAGCCGATGTACATACCTGGCCGCTTGCGTACCGCCTCCAAACCTTCCAGCACAGTGATCGAACTAGCGCTGTATCCGGCCTTCTTGTCGGTAGCTGGCCGAGATGTCACGGGAGACCCTCTTTCTTTACGCCGAGCGGCGACTTGTGCACAAAGTTGTCCACGCGTGGTGAGGACCGCAGAATTAAACTGAAGTGTCTCAATACGCAGGTTATGTCATACAGTCTACCTCCTACCGGCCCAATAACCGGGCATTGACCCCATTGAAAGGCTCATAGCGAGCCTAAAGATGCTTTCTCGTAGGGGGGCACGCCGTAAAAGTAGTGTGAGTGCCATCGCAACACCTCATCGATGCGATCAAACCTCTGAGTATCGTTACTGTTTCGTGTCTACAAAAATGCGTCGCGCGACACGCCGAAACGCAACGTATGCCAGTCTGATAGCCAGGTGATTCTTGCCAGACTGACGGTAGCCGCCAGCACCGGGCTCACCGAACCAGCTAAGTAACCACATACCGTTCAAATCCGTACCACTCAGATCCTTACCACGGCTCGGCTGGGGGTTGTATGGCTGTCGACATTGTGCGGCGTGCCCGACTACGTGTGAACAGAAGGTATGAGCGTCTAGCTCTCCTGCACGCAGCGCGGGCCTACATAAGACACGGATGGCCGATTATCCCCGGCGCGTGGTGGTCATCGCAGGAGTGTCGACACGTGTGCGACATTCCTGGCTGCAGAAGCGGCGGATTACACCCCGGCGCGCTCGATACAGGGCCTGTCTCCCCACTCAACCCACCATCTAATCTAGCTGACTACGCACTCACCAGTGAGCAAGACATTCGCGCCCGCTGGGGTTTACATCCTTACTCCGTGCTGATGCCTACAGGTATAACCTGTGATGTCATCGAACTGCCTAGTATTATCGCATACCAAATCTGGGCTGAAGGAAGTATCGCTGCGCTTCATGCCCCGGCAGCGCAGCTAGAAGCCTCTACAGGCAGCGCAGACACGAAATCTTCCGGTGATGATGCAGTAATGTTTGTGGTTACCCAAACCGGCGAAACCATTCCCTCGGACACGCTCGACGAACTCGCCCGAAATCGCATCGTGCTACACCGTAATGGCTCCTGGGTTCCACTTCCGCCAACTTCGGTGGGCGGAAGGCCTATGCGGTGGTTACTCAAACCTCAACAGTGTGGCTGGCAGCTCCTTCCACTCGCGCAGTTGTCGCAGCACATTCTGCGGCGGATCGCCCAACTACGATCAGTGCCGCCACCCACAGAAAGTCAAGATGAAGCTGCCTAAGAGGTCGGGCGGATTGGTGCTGCTCTAACCGTAGGTATCTCGCGGGCCTCGCCCAGGCACTGAGCGTAGGCCATGCTTCCACGTAGGACCTACTGGTCCATGCACTCGAATTACCCGGACAAGATCAACTATCACACCAGAGCTGTGTAGTTCGCGTCGAATTCCGGTCAATATGCGTGCGGTGAGCATTCGTAACTGAGTTGCCCACGCTGTAGATGTAGCGGCTATGACTAATTCCCCATCACGTAGTGAAACCGGGGTGCATTTCGCGGCTAGATCGGCACCAACCAACTGATCCCAGGCCCCAAAAATTCGTGCTTGTGTAACAGCCTGCTGCCAGCCTCGCTCGTTGAATAGTCGCTTAATCTCAGCACTCAACAGCTGCGGATCACGAGGATCGGCATGTGTTCCCGTATAGCCGCCGAGTCGACTTCGCGTATTTCTCTGTTCCTTCGTTCCCTGTCCCCTTGCACCCTTCTCTCCGCTCGAGCGATCGGCACGCCGAAATTCACGCGATCCTTGCTTACGGCGCGCCGCCTCCGCAGCTGCTCGCGCCAGCTCCGGGCCACGCGGCGTGAGGCCCCGGTGGTTCGTCGAAGCAGCGTCTGGAACATCATCGGAAGTATCGCCTGAATCGTAAACGTGTTTAATAGACACGGCGCACCGCGCCATCGGCCACATCAAAGCGAGCCCCTGTATCGCGCAGCTGTAACAGTGAGCTGGGAATATCCTCGGCAACCGCTGCGGTGACCAACACTTGGGATGCTTTGGTGGCGACATCTCCAAGCAACTTACGGCGTTGATTGTCTAACTCGGAAAAAACGTCATCTAGGATTAAAACTGGCTCACTGCCCTCGGCTCGCAATAGCTCAAAGCACGCTAGCCGTAGCGCCAAGGCGTAAGACCATGACTCGCCATGGCTAGCGTATCCCTTGGCGGGAAGCTCCCCCAGGCGAAGGATTAGATCGTCCCGATGCGGCCCCACCAGCGTGATACCTCGCTCCAGCTCCGCTGAGCGGACTTGGGCAAGGCCAGCCAGTAGCTGAGAGCGCAGTACATCCTTATCGACGCTGAGCAGCGAAGCTTGGTCATCGTTAGCCGAGTCACAGGAGGTGCCCTTTTGAAGAGCTTGCGTCAAGGAACTGCTGTAGCCCAGACGTGCGCCTGCAGCAGACTCGCTTACTGCGTGGTACGCCTTTTCCACATACGGCGCCAGATCATGTATTGCGGCTAGTCGACCTGCGAGCAACTCCGCACCGTACCGCGCAACGTGCACATCCCACACTTCCAACGTCGGCAAATCCGCAAAGTTTGGCTCGTTTCCAGGGGAGTCGCCGCCACGTCGCCGGCCAGAACGGTGGCGTATGCCTGCGCTTTTGAGCAACGCATTCCGTTGTTTGAGCGCCCGGTCATAATCGGCTCGAACCCCAGCAAAGCGAGGAGATCGCGCTACCAAAAAATCATCGATAAATCGTCGCCGCTCAGCAGGATCTCCACGGATCAACGCAAGGTCTTCCGGCGCAAACAACACACTCCGCAGAGCGCCCAACACGGCACGTGGTCGAGCAACCGGCGAGCGGTTGAGTCGGGCGCGATTTGTTTTTCCTGGTACTAACTCCAACTCCACCAGCAGTTCGCGCTGCTCGGAAATTACAGTGCAACGCACGATTGCACTACTAGCACCGTTGCGCACCAAAGGGATATCACTACTGACCCGATGGCTACTCAGCGTCGCGATGTAACCGACTGCTTCCATAAGGTTGGTTTTGCCATGGCCGTTGGGGCCCACGAATAGGTTAACGCCGGGCACAAGCTCAAGATCGACGCAGGCGTAGCTACGAAAATCTCGCAGAGCCAGCGCCTGCACATACATGCCTGTCACATCCCAGCGTGAGCGGCTATTCCTCGAGGAGCCATCAACAGCGAAGATTACCTTGGCTGTTGAGCGGTGACCGCGTGTCCGCCGAACTGATGACGCAGAGCGGATACGGCTTTCATGGTCGGTGAATTGGCTTGACGCGAAGCAAATCGAGCAAATAGTGCGGCGGCTATGACTGGAGTGGGGACGCAGTGGTTGATTGCCTCCTCAACTGTCCACCGACCTTCGCCTGAATCCTCGACATGTCCAGCGATAGTGCGAAGTTCGGGATCCTCTTCTAGTGCTTTCACCAAAAGATCCAACAACCATGATCGAACAACAGTACCTTCCCGCCAGCTGTTTAGCACCCCAGGAACGTCGGCAACCAGCTCGCTTGCCGACAGTAGCTCATAGCCCTCGGCATAGGCCTGCATTAAACCGTACTCGATACCGTTGTGCACCATCTTGGAGAAGTGCCCCGCACCAATGCCGCCAGCATGCACGAATCCACCTTCGGCCGGGCACAGCGCATCAAAAACGGGCTGCACCATGGCGACATGCTCGGCAGCTCCACCAACCATCAAAGCGTAACCCTGGTGTAGGCCCCAAACCCCTCCGGAAACTCCAACATCGAGATAGCCGATGCCGTGCTGCTCGAGTAAGGCTGAGTTCACAGCATCGTCAGTAAAGCGTGAATTCCCACCATCAATAACGATGTCACCGGCAGTAAGTAGCCCCGCAAGCTGGTTAACGACGGAGTGGGTGGGGGCACCTGCGGGCACCATGACCCACACCACTCGGTTTCGCTCGCCTAGCCGCGCAACAAGCTCAGGAAGATCGCTGACATCGCTCAACGTGGAATCTCGGTCATACCCCACCACGTCGTGACCTGCACGAGTCAACCGCTCGCGCATGTTGCCGCCCATTTTTCCCAAACCAACAAGCCCAAGCTTCATGGCAGCTTCCTCTTCCCGTTCCTAGGTTGCTGGACTGAGCGCCCATCCTTAGCCAGAAATACGGACTGGCATCAGTACATAACGATAACCGGTGTCCTCGGTCCAGCCTTTCTCGTCATCTCCCAATGCCGCGGCAATGACGGCCGGACGAGCGGGGTCGGTGAACGACACCATAGCTACCCCGGACTCGATAGCACCTAGGCCGTCAAGGAAGTAATCGGGGTTGAACGCGATGGACAACTCGTCTCCGGCATAGTGCGCCGACATCGATTCACTGGCACGAGCTTCGTCGCTGCCACCTGCTTCAATCGTGAGTAGATCAGCGGTAAAGCACAAGCGAATCGGCGCGTTGCGTTCAGCTACCAGCGCCACTCGCTTAACGACCTCAATGGCCTCGGCAGTGTTAAGTCTGGCTACAGCGTTGTAGCTATCGGGCAGTAGCGACCGCACCTTCGGATATTCGCCATCGAGCAATCGGGTCGTGGTGCGCCGAGAAGATCCGGAGAATCCAATCAATCCACCAGCACTGTCTGAGGCGCTTTCGGACAAAGCAATGGCGACTTCGTTACCGCTTGCGAGCACCTTAACCGTCTCGGCCAAAGTGCGAGCCGGTACCAGTGCGTACCGATGCTCCTCGATCGATCCTGGCCGCCACGCAAGTTCACGAATCGCAAGGCGATAGCGGTCTGTAGCCAGCAAGGATAGCTGCGCCCCGTTGAGCTCCATGTGCACACCAGTCAGCATGGGCAATGTGTCATCTCGCCCAGCCGCTACCGCGACTTGCCGCACCGCTACCGCAAACGAGTCGGCGTCCACAGCTCCAGCGATCGTGGGCATCTCAGGGAGCGCTGGGTAGTCCTCCACTGGAAGGGTCGGTAAGGTGAAACGCGCCGAACCGCAGGTGACCTCTGCGTGCGAACCTGCCGCACTGATGTGCACTGGATGGTTAGGAAGCGCACGAGAGATCTCAGCGAGTAGCCGGCCCGAGACGAGTACTTGTCCGTCCGATTCGGCTTGCACGTCGATGCTGACTTGGTTAGAAACTTCGTAATCGAAACCGGCGATGGTGAGCCGGTCGTTATGGGTTTCCATCATGATGCCCGCAAGCACCGCCACCGTCGGACGACTAGGCAGGCTCTTAGCCGTCCACGCCACCGCATCAGCTAGCGAGTTACGGTTTACTTGAAATTTCATTCCTCGCTCCTGCATGCTTTCCCCTGACCTCCAGCGCTGGCCAGTAGCCGAGCTCAGCTTAGGTCCAAGCGCATTGTCGGATAGAACACGGGTAGCCGGAGAAGATGCTTACCACGTGTACACAGATTCCCTGAGGTGAAAACTATGGGTTAAGCCGTGGAATAGAAATATATGTAGTAGTAGTCATAGCTGTTGTGCACTCTGTGGAGAGAAGGCATCTGTCGCGCTCACGCCGGTGTGCCGCTTGTGCACTCACCGTGGATCGGCTGATGGCAACCTAGGCGTGCATGTGGACAACTCCATCGCTCGGTCATGGACCCTACGATTATCCACATGCACGCTTGGCAGTATCCCAAGTCTTGTTCACAGCAGCCATTCCCTGTCGCGTAGGTGATTAGTGCCGATTTAGCTGTCTGGCAGGGAGCTCCCGTTGATCACCGGGAGGAACTTTGCTTGATCTGATTCGTGAGTTCGGCAATCTGGTTATACAGTGAGCGGCTCTCGGCCATATGCGAACGAATTTTTCGGTCCGCATGCATCACTGTGGTGTGATCCCTACCGCCGAAAGCATGGCCAATACGCGGTAACGACAGTTCAGTAAGCTCGCGGCAGAGATACATCGCGATTTGGCGAGCGTTCACCAATACTCTGGATCGGGACGAACCGCAGAGCTCATCGATCGTGAGGCCGAAATACGCTGCGGTAGCCGCCATGATCGTTGCGGCAGTGATGTTGGAATCACCGCTAGCCGGGATGAGGTCTTTGAGTACAACTTCCGCTAGTCCGAGGTCTACAGCTTGACGATTTAAGCTGGCAAACGCAGTCACTCTTATCAGGGCACCTTCGAGCTCTCGAATGTTGCTGGAGATCTTGCTGGCGATGAATTCCAGCACTTCTGGTGGTGCCGCGAGGCGCTCCTGCGCTGCTTTCTTCCGCAAAATTGCAATGCGGGTCTCCAGGTCGGGCGGTTGGATGTCTGTAAGGAGACCCCATTCAAAGCGCGTGCGAAGCCGATCCTCAAGCGTGGACAACTGCTTGGGTGAGCGATCGGAGGAGATGACGATCTGTTTATTCGCGTTGTGCAAGGTGTTGAAGGTGTGAAAGAACTCTTCTTGGGTACGCTCACGGGTTTCTAAAAATTGGATGTCATCAACGAGTAAAATATCGACGTCTCGATATCGGCGCTGGAAAGCTTGAGTTTTATCGTCACGCAGCGAGTTGATGAAGTCGTTGGTGAATTCCTCTGTGGAAACGTATCGAACGCTACGAGCATGACCCAAGCTATGAGCGTAGTGGCCAATCGCATGGAGTAGGTGAGTTTTACCCAGGCCCGATTCACCGTAAATGAACAGCGGGTTGTAGGCACGCGCCGGCGCTTCGGCCACAGCTACCGCGGCAGCGTGGGCGAAGCGGTTGGAAGAGCCGATGACGAACGTGTCGAACGTGTACTTGGGGTTGAGCTGGGTAAAGTCCGTACTAGCCGAGTCAGCTGTGCCCCCACGCCCGGCCGCGATACGCGACTTGGTAGAAGCTTTTCCTGGCTGAGGTGTTACACCCTCAATAGATCCGGTCTCTCCGTGAGTGTCGAGAAAACTGGGTGCAGGATCGGCGGAGATCGGAGCTGGATCGCTGCCCGTGGTTTCTTCGGGGCTACGTACTGTCACCGCTACCGAGACCTCGCTGCCCAGCTGAGCGGAGATCGCCTCGGTAATTATCGGACGTAGTCTACTCTCGAACGCATCCTTGGCGAACTGATTCGGCGCGGCAAGCAGCGCCGTGTTTTCGATCAGTGCCAGTGGTTTGGTGAGCCGTACCCATGCTCGCTGCTGAGGGCTCAACGCGCCGTTGACGAGCTTATCTGTAACCGCGTTCCACACTGCTTCTAATGCATTGTAATCATCGGCCATAGTGTTCCCCACTCAATAAAGTCAGCACTCGTAAAAGTCAGCAACTGTGCACGGCAGACCAAGCGCGGAGCTGCTGTAACGATTATGGTCGGCTTGTGGTCGTTGCACTAGAAATCCACATCATTATCCACAGCTGTGAATGTGGTCTTGTGGAGCGTGTACGTGTTTGGTTCGGCGCACTTCCTTCACTGGGCTGACGTAGTAGGCCTCAGCTCAGTATGAGACTATGGCTGTTCGCCCTCGGTGCCTCAATGATTCTGGCGAGAGGTAGTTGGCTCAAGAAGTTCATCGGAGACTGTGGTGAGTAAGGGTAAACGGACGTTTCAACCCAACAATCGGCGTCGGGCTCGCAAGCACGGCTGGCGATTGCGGATGCGTACTCGCGCGGGGCGCGCCATCATTGCGCTCCGCCGGCGACAGGGCCGCAAACGGCTTTCTGCTTAGTGGTCGGCGTGCAGCGCCTTGTTGCCAGCCACCTCTCGATTGCGCTGCCGCACCGATTTTAGTCGGGTAGCGCGACGCGGTTATCGTCGAGTCGTTCACAAAGTAGAAAAGCCCCATGAGCCTCTTCTGGTCCTACACTGGCAGCGAGATGTTCCTAACTCACCGGCAGCGCGGCTGGGTCTTATCATTGGTCGTACCGTAGGCAATGCAGTTATTCGCCATCGTTTAGCCCGGCGACTTCGGCATCTTATGCGGCCTGAGCTAGCGGCTTTGCCCCACGGTACAGATATAGTGTTGCGTGCACTGCCCGCATCTGCGTGCGCCAATAGCGCCGAATTAGCCACCGCGCTAAACACAGCGCTGACGCGTATTCGGCAGGTTGTAGCACAGCAGGAACCTGGTAGAACTACCAGTAAGGCTGCCAAGGTATCGTCGTGATTGGGAAGCTGCGGATGTCCGGCATACTGGTGGCGTTACTGCGTGGTTATCAACGTTTCCTATCGCCGCTATTGCCACCTCGATGTCGATTTTATCCAACGTGCAGCGAATATGCCGTGCAAGCGGTGACGCGGCACGGTGTGATCCGCGGCGGAGCGTTCGCAGTGTGTCGAATAGGACGTTGCCATCCATTCCACTCCGGTGGATATGACCCGGTACCGCCAGTAAAACAGCGTAGCCAGTGAGACAGCCCTGCCAATAAGACCATGCGGTACAGAACCCCTCTAGCCAGGGCAGCATGACCACGACTGGAGAATCAGCTAAGTGGATTTCAACTTGAACTGGATCTATATCGCCATCTCGTGGATCTTGCTTCGATGGCATGGGTTGTGGGCGGTGGTTTTTGGAGAGCACAGTGACGTAGCGTGGATTTTTTCCATCATCTTCCTTGTCATCACGCTCCGCGTGCTGCTATTTCCAGCATTCGTCAAACAGATCAAGTCGCAGCGACAGCTACAGGCCATGCAGCCCAAGATGCGCGAAATCAGAGAGAAGCATAAGAACGATCGGCAAACTGCCAGCATCGAGCTGCAGAAGTTGATGAAGGAAAGCGGCTCGAATCCGCTGCTGGGCTGTCTTCCTATTTTCTTGCAACTGCCGTTCTTTTTCGGAATTTTCCACGTATTACGGCATATCAATCCACAGTCACAGACCTCGTTGCATGCCATGACCGAGCAGTACGGCTGGTCGATTGATCAGTTTTATGCTGCTTCAGACGCCAAGTTGTTCGGCGCGCCGATCGCAGCCGCCTTCAATTCACCCGAGAAGTTCGTCACCAACTTGGGTGGACAGCGTTCCAGTGTGCAGATCGTAGCGGGCGTCTTGGTTTTAATCATGGTGGTGAGCCAGTATGTTACGGCTCGCCAGATCATGATTCGCAGCAAAGCTGCCGCGGCAAGTAGCGATGATTCCACTGCTAACGCTCAGCAGACCATGCAAAAAGTGATGCTGTACGGCTTACCCCTCACGCTGCTGTTCAGTGGGTTTTTCTTTCCCATCGGAGTGGTCCTGTATCAAGTAGTGAACAATGTGTTCTCTATGGGTCAGCAGTTCTGGGTTATCAAGAAAATGCCCCACCCTGCGGCTGAAAAACCACAAGAAATCTCTACAGAGAAGGCAAAAGCACTTGCGCCTAAGCCAGGAGTCAAACCGCAGCGCGATGCGCAAGCAGTAGTAAAAAGCACTGGTTTAGTGAGCTTAGATGGTGCCGGAACGCCGAAAAACTCAGGTGGCGGTGTCATTCTGGCAGGTACGGACAGATCAGGAGAGAAGTCAACACCACTCGATGTATCTTCAGGAAAAGACAAGGCTGACAGTTCAGGTGGTGGCAGTTCTTCTAAGAGCAAGAAATCCAAAGCGCGGCGCAAAGGCGGCAGAATTTAATGAGTGCGCGGAATTTAATGGGTGCTGAGTCTAATGGCTCAAGTTACGGGGCCCCGGTGAGTAATATTTCTGGTGATGACAGCGTTGCAACGAAGAGTGATGACCACAATGAGGTGAGTGGGCAGGGCGTTGCTTCTACTGTGCCCAGCGCGGACACCGCTCTCTTGATTCAAGAAGGCGACATCGCCGCAGATTACATCGAGCGGCTACTCGACATCATCGACTCCGACGGCGATATTGATTTAGATGTAGAAGGAGACCGGGCGGCAGTTGCAGTTGTTGGTAATCGACTAAGCAACCTAATAGGGCCTAGAGGCGCTACTTTAGACGCCCTGCAGGAACTGACCCGACTCGCAGTGGCCCAACAAACAGGGACGCGTAGCAGGCTCATGCTTGATATTGGCAACTTTCGTGCGGATCGCCGTGCAGAGCTGACCCGGCTCGCCCGTCGAGTGATCTCCGAAGTCCGGGCTTTAGGAGAGCCAGTCAAGCTTTCCCCAATGAACCCTTTCGAGCGCAAGATTGTGCACGATGTCGTTTCGGCAGACGGAGAGTTATCCAGCGAGTCTGAGGGTGACGGCTCACAGCGGCGAGTGGTCATCCTTCCAGCTGTACGTGACAGTAAGTAGACGCGAGGATTTCGTGGAGCACTTGGGAACGCGCGACTGTAAGATTCCTCTGGACGTTCCCGAAGCCCTACGCCCGCCTGTAGCGACGCTATTCGGAGAATGTTCCGCTACAGCTCAGCGCTACGCTTATTTACTCAGCACTACCGGGGTTCAACGGGGGCTACTAGGCCCTAGTGAAGCACCACGAATATGGGAACGCCACATACTCAATTGTGGAGTAATCGCGCCGCATATTTCTACTGCTAAACACCTGGTAGATGTCGGTTCAGGCGCAGGTCTACCCGGAATTGTACTGGCTATCGCTCGCCAAGATCTTAGAGTAACCTTGGTCGAATCACAATTACGCAGGGCAAATTTCCTCGCTGAAGTGGTGACTGAACTTGGGTTAAGAAATGTAGAAATCTGCCGCTCACGCGCCGAGGATTGTGCCAAAAAACTCGCGGGCGATGTCGTTACTGCCCGCGCGGTGGCACCTTTGGGGCGACTTGTTGACTGGTGTTTACCGCTAGTATGTAGCGGTGGAAGACTGCTAGCCATTAAGGGTGAATCAGCTCAAATCGAACTCCATGCGGCACGCCAAACCCTGCGCAAGCACAAGATTAGCCAAGCACGAATACTTCAGTGTGGTGCCGAGTATCTCAACCCGCCGGTGACCGTGATTGAAGTAACCAAGGCTCCATAAATTACTACCGTCCTAACCGTGTGGTAGTGAGCATTAGGTGTAGAGATATTCCGAGGGGTAGTCATGAGTAGTGCATCACTGTCGAGACCTACCGCGAATCCAGGCTCACAGGACGAAGCCCAGCGGCGCATTCGGGCCGCTGTTTCACGTGAAACAGCGGATACTCGCGATGTGATTTCGCGCCCTCAAGAAGATCCAACGACACGGGATGTGTTAAGCCCCACCGAAGGCAGCTCATCCCATGTTTCACGTGAAACATGGGATGAGCTGCCCATTGCTAGCGAGGCGCGGCGTGCGGTAGATGTGCTCAATCCGGCGGGGAACACTTTTCCACGCCCATGTAGACCACGTACGATCTGTATCGCCAACCAAAAAGGTGGAGTCGGAAAAACCACGACAGCTGTCAATATTGGAGTCGCGCTGGCTTTACATGGCCTCAAAGTGTTGGTAATTGATCTCGATCCCCAAGGGAACGCTTCGACTGGCCTCGATGTTCCACACCATTCCGGCCTTCCTAGTAGCTATAACGTGCTCGTGGAAGATGCCAAGCTAGAGTCAGTTATGCAACGCGTTACCGGAGTTGACAACCTGTGGTGCGTGCCGGCCACCATAGATCTTGCTGGCGCCGAAGTTGAACTAGTTTCTGTAACTGCCCGGGAACGGCGCCTTGAGACCGCACTCGATGAGTGCCCTGAAAGCTTCGACTACATTTTGATTGATTGCCCACCCTCACTAGGCCTGCTTACAGTCAATGCGCTAGTTGCGGCCAAGGAAGTGCTTATTCCAATCCAATGCGAGTACTACGCACTCGAAGGATTAGGGCAATTGCTTCACAATGTGGGCCTGGTAGCTGAAAACCTTAATCCCGTACTGCGGGTTTCCACGATCCTACTTACCATGTATGACGGTCGCACCAAGCTTGCCGACCAGGTGGCAAATGAAGTGCGAACACATTTCAAAGATGATGTGGTCAACGCGGTAATCCCACGTAGCGTCCGAGTTTCAGAGGCTCCGGGTTATGGGCAATCGATCATCACCTATGACCCCGGTTCTCGAGGCGCAACAAGCTACGTTGCTGCTGCTAAAGAAATTGCTGAACGTGGTGCCACTATGTCAGTTGGGGAAGGTGCGGCATGACAGGAAAAAAAGGTGGGCTCGGCAGGGGTTTAGGTGCGCTTATACCGACCCGCAGTGAGTCCTCGACTATTTCGCTTGCCGCAAACAGCGCCACTATTCGTGCCGCTCCGGCAGCTGCGCCTGGGGCTGACCAGGTTCCAGCGTTAGTGTCTAGCGAACAGCCGAAAATACAACTAGCCCCAGTCCCAGGGGTGAGTTTTGGTGAGCTTTTAATCTCAGAAATCTCCCCCAATCCGCAGCAACCTCGCACAGTGTTCGATGAAACTGCGATGGAGGAGCTAAAAGCCTCTATTCAGGTAGTAGGCGTGCTCCAGCCGATCGTGGTTCGGCAACTCAAACCGCATGCATACGAATTAGTAATGGGTGAGCGACGCTTTCGGGCCTGCCAGGCACTAGGACGCGAACGTATCCCCGCCATCGTTAAAGAGACTAGTGACGACGCGCTATTGCGGGATGCTTTACTGGAAAACATTCATCGAGCCGATCTCAACCCTTTGGAGGAGGCAGCCGCTTACCAGCAGCTTCTTGCGGAGTTTGGTGTAACTCACGAAGAGCTCGCACAACGCATCGGGCGCAGCCGCCCGCAAATCAGCAACACGGTGCGCCTACTTAACCTGCCGATAGCCGTACAACGACGAGTAGCGGCCGGGGTTCTATCAGCCGGCCATGCGCGTGCGTTACTTGGCCTAGAAAGGCCACAAGCACAAGAAGAGCTTGCCCATCGGATAGTAGCCGAGGGTCTATCGGTGCGGGTCACTGAAGAGCTCGTTGCGTTGCGTCACTCCGAAGGTCACTCGGGGGATCCGGCAGATGTGAAAATTCCACAGCGCCGAAATAAGCTACACGCGCCTGGCCTTGGGTATCTTGCTGAGCGTTTAGCTGATCACCTTGATACGCGCGTAAAGGTGGATATGGGGCGGCGTAAAGGAAAGATTACTATAGAATTCGCCACTGTAGATGATCTGAATCGTATTGTAGGTAGCATTCACCCAGAAGTTAACGATCGGGTCAGTACCACCTCTCGGCCGATGGGGTAGCCGCCAAAATTACCAGATCTCTAGGGCATCTCAATTTCTATGGTATCTCAGTGGTGCGCTAGTAGCAGTGAGTGTATCTGTCGCACATCCAATGTTCCGGTATCGCAGTCGCGATCACGGGGTAAGAAAATCCTTTGCACCGCAGCTAGAATCGCGTCTGCTACCGTGTCGCGGAATTCCGAGTTCGCTATTCGCGCCCGGTCTGCGCGTGAGCTGAGGTAGCCAATCTCCACGCGCACTGCAGGCATACGGGTCAGCCGGAGGATCTCCCAAGTCTTGGCGTGAATGCGGCAATCCTGTATCCCGGTGCGCGCCACGATTTCTCGTTGCACCAGGCTGGCTAGCTGCTCCCCCACGGTCGATGTGGTACCTGAACCGGTTCCAAAGTGATAGCAAGCTACTCCATTGGCTGCCGGAGTATCATGCCGATCGGCATGCAGACTGATCAGGACGTCTGCGCCGATTTCGTTGGCAAACTGTGCCCGCTCGATCGGGCTGGGATTAGTATCTGGACCACGTGTGAGATGAGCCTGAACGCCTACAGCAATAAATCTGCCTTCTAGTCGCAGCGCGAGGTCGTGGCAGAGGAGTGCCTCACTGAAGCGCTGCTCACCGCAAGCGATCTGTATGCCGGGGTCGTTACCACCATGACCTGGATCGATAACGACACGTTTACCAGGCAATGCCGGGCCGGCGTGATCAAGCTTGGCTGATTCGCGCAGTAATTGCGGCCGGCCGCCAACGACTTTTCGGCCGATACGGCGGAGGGCGTGCATGCTGCCAGGCCCAAAGACGCCATCCCCGATTAGGCCGCAGTCACGTTGAAACTCTACTAGCGCTCGTTCGGTGCGTGGGCCGAAAACACCGTCAAGCCGACCCACGTCGTAACCCATCTCCAGTAGTCGGTCTTGAAGCTGGTGTACATCGTCGCCAAGCATAGGATCGCGCATCGATAGGTTGAGCACCCGATCCCCTAGCCTCCAGCGAGCAGCAACCAGAGACCGCCAGGTTTCGGTGCCGACGATACCATCCACGGTCAGGCCACGAAGCTGCTGAAACTCGCGCACCGCCAGGTCGCATGCGGCATCAAACATGACTACACCTGCTTGTACCGACTTTGAGACGGACAACAGTCCCAGGTCGACCAGTACGCTGCGCACCTCTGCACCCGCCGGACTCGTGTCCCCCCGTTTAACTAACTGCATAGGAGATTAACAACCTTTCACCGACCCTAGTGCGCGAGAACTGCAAGCATATTCGGCATGGCACCGTTAGATATTCGGTGGCCGATATGTACTTGATCTAGCGCGCTGTAGCGTACCGCTTAACCGGGGCTGCTAGATACCTGCCCATCGCGCGGAGAATACCAGTAGAAAATCCTGGATCTACTACAGCGCCTTGTCGATCAGAGCAGTGATCGCGGCCTTCGGTTGGGCACCCACCAGCTGGCCGATGAGCTGACCGTTGTTGATCAGTAGCAGTGTAGGAATACTCAGAACGTCATAGCGCCGGCTGATGGCGGGGTGCTCTTCCACGTTTAGTTTGACAATTTTTACCGTTTCGGCGCGCTCTGTCGCGATCTCATCGAGCAACGGAGCTACTTTACGGCATGGGGGACACCACTCTGCCCAAAAATCAACCAACACCGGGACGTCCGAGGCCAGCACTTCAGCATCCCAGGTTTCCTCGGTTGCGGTAACGGTGGGCATCATATCTCCTTTTTGTGGGTGAATGTGGACAGCGTTAGGAGTTTTATATGGGCGTTTGAGCGTCTACCAATTACGCGACGCTAAATACCGTTCAGCGTCCAGCGCCGCCACACAGCCGGCGCCCGCGGCGGTAATCGCTTGCTGGTAGGTGTGGTCTACAACATCGCCAGCGGCGAAGACACCGGATATGTTAGTCAGGCTTGTGGGAGCCTTCGTGATCACATAACCCGAGTTGTCCAATGCGAGCTGGTTCACGACGAGTTCAGTGCGCGGGATGTGGCCTATGGCAACGAAGACTCCTGTCACCGCAAGAGTGGAGAGGACGCCACTGTCTACGCTAGCGAGGGTTACGCTCGCAACTTTTCCTTCTGCGCCAACGATTTCAGTAACCCTACTGTCCCATGCAATGTTGATTTTTGGGTTATCTAAAGCACGCTGCTGCATGATCTGACTGGCTCGGAACTCGCCCCGGCGATGTATGATCGTGACAGATCGGGCAAAACGAGTTAAAAATGTGGCTTCTTCCATTGCGGAGTCTCCGCCGCCGACCACCGCTATGTCTTGATCACGGAAGAAAAATCCGTCGCACGTGGCGCAGGAAGAAACTCCGTGTCCCAGGTATTCGGCTTCACCTGGGACGCCGATCCGGCGCCACGCTGAACCTGTCGCCACAATGATGGCCCGGGAGCGATAAGGTGTCTGATCGACCCAAACCGTTTTAACCTCTTCTGGACCGCCAGTTTTTCCATCGAGCTTAATTCGACCGAGATCGATTCGACTAGCGTCTGCGGTAAGTAGCTGAGCACCGAAGCGCTCAGCTTGCTTACGCATCGAATCCATGAGCTCGGGGCCGGTAATTCCGTCGGGAAATCCAGGAAAATTTTCCACCTCGGTGGTAGTCATCAATGCCCCACCAAACTCGTTGCCTTCGATGAGTAAAGGCTTAAGGTTGGCTCGCGCCGCATAGAGCGCGGCCGTATACCCAGCTGGTCCCGAACCCACAATGACGAGGTTGTGTAGCTGCTCAGACACTGGTTGGTCTCCTCAAGTGTTGTGTAATCGATATCGTCGCGTGTGTGCTGGCGCTCAGGCGGCGCCTCGCGGCGTTGTCGAAATTTCCAGGTAGACATTTGCTAGCTGGAATTCCCCCGCTACCTGGAAATTCTCCGCCTTGCGATCCATCCACCTGAACATCCAGCACCCAAAACGGAACACCGATTACACAACACTAGTTTACGATCGGTTCAGCGGCAGCAACGCAATAGCTGGGAAGACTATTCCCATAGGTCTACGTTTAGAGTGTTCAGGCTCCATATACCCGAATCTCGCGTACGCCCACCTGGTAAGGGTTATCACCGGAGGCCGTGCGCGGCATATCTGTGATCCATACGACGAGGAAGCGAGCGTTTTCCCCCCGTTGCAACAGGAAAGTCACCTCGGCTGGGGAATTGCGCACCGGTGAACCAAACGAGCGATACCCGTTGATGTCGGCTGCCCGAGTATCGGCTCCACGTAGTTGTAGTGATGCGCCAGGGGCTGATAGCTGCACCACAACTTCACGTACTTTCGCAGCTTTCCCGAGGTCAACTATGATTCCCATGCCAGCTTTAATACCACCGAAATCGCCTCGTCGGTATGCGTCAGGCTGCCACAGCGTTGCGGGATTCCGGTCGATTGCGCGCGCGGCTCCAGCTAGCTCGCTGCCGTCACCTTGCGGATCGAGTATGCTGGCTCCGACCGGTCGCAGCTCTTGTTTTCCGCCCGATCCGTTGTTGGCGGAATCTGCACTGAGCGGATAGTTCGAGCCGCTGATGTCGGGTAGCCCCACAGCTCCAACCGCGAGGCCAGCAGCTAAAATACACGCTATACCAGCTGCTGGTATGCCAAATCTTTTCCACGCTGCTCGGCGCGGTGCCGGCTCCGCTAAAATGGTGCTCAGTGGCCCTAGTTCTGGATCGGCAATATCGTATCGGCGCAGCTCATGGGCCAGAGTAGCCGCATCGATTTGACTGGCCCCGGGGTCGAGTAGATCCATGGTGAGTGCGTCAAGATAAGCGGGAATTCCGGCTCGAATCTGTCGGGGGGTGCACAGCCTACCGTCTACCCGCACAGCCTCTGGTAGATCACGGAAAGTCACCGATGCCTCTAGCGGCCACGAACCGGTGAGAGCGGCATACAACAGACCGCCGATGGCCTTAATGTCGCGTTCGGTGGGGGTGGTCGTAGACAGCTGAAGGTGAGTAAAGGTGAGCTCACCACTGTCATTGAGCAGAACCGTGTTGGGGTTGAGCTGACCATGACGCATACCCGTGCTATGGATTGCAGCGACAGCCTCAGCAGCAGTGCGAGCCAGTCCAGCTGCCCGATATGAATCCAGCGGACCATCGGAGGTCAGCATCTCGGTAAGTGTGCGGCCTTCTACCCATTCACGTACGACGAAAGCCCGCGAACCCTCATTGATGGCGTCATAGACGCCAGCGACATTGGAATGTTGAATTCGGCCAGCGTGGGCCGCTGCGGAGAGCATGGACTCCGCAGCTTCGCCACCGGGAATTCGAAGTTCGATCGAGACATCGCGGCTGAGCAAATTGTCAGTACCGCGCCAAAGGTAGTAGCCGTTGTTTTCGTTTCCGTTCACCATCGAATCGAGTCGGTAACGCCCGGCAAGAAGCTCGCCCTGCGCTGGTGTGCTCACCTGCGTCACAACGTCCTCCTGCGCGTGCACCACCTGAGTAGTTGCCTGACTACCCGCAATGATTGTTCAGTATATGAGGTTATCGTTCCGGACGGCTCGTTTCGCTACAGGCCGCGCCGAAGAGCGAACTTACGGGTGAAAGTCTGGACGAACTGTGAAACTTCTTGAACCCGCAGGAAGACCGAAGCGGCTACAAAAGAGATAATCAAAGCGCTGCCGCCGATTGCTAACGCCATTACTCCCCCCATCTTGCCTCCGCCGATCAGCTCTGTAGAGCTAAACGCCAGCGCCCATCCGATGAGCCCAGCAATCGCCGATGCAAGCAATAGGCGAGTTAGCGTTTGAAATATCCGACCAAAGTGCAAACTACCCAATCTGCGTTGCATAGCCAGTGTAAGTAGGACCGCGGCAACCGCATACGAGACAGCATTACTAACCATCAAACCTATGACGACATAGTGTGCCGGTAAGCTCAAAAAGAGCACGATGTCCACGAAGAGGCGTATAGCGACAACAGGGATGTTGATCAGCGCGGGAGTTTTCGTGTCCCGCATTGCGTAAAAGGCGAATGTCTGTAGCTGACTGATCGCAAAAGGCACTAAGCCAAGCGCTACGGCCACTATGGCCAACCCCGTGCTTTGAGCGCTGCTAGCGTTGAAATTTCCCCATTGGAAAGCAGCTATTGCCAATGGAACTCCGAGGGCAATGTAGGCCGCCGTCGCTGGCATTAAGATCACCGAAGACAGCCGGATTCCGAACGAGAGCTGGTGGGCGACGTCTGCGGCCTTGTTTTCGGCTGCTGCGGTACTCATCCGCGGTAGAAGTGCGGTGATGATGGAGACCGCAATGATCCCGTGCGCCATCATGAACAGCAGGCTCGCTGCGTCGTAGACTACAGGGCCGGGGCCGCCTGCTTCGCCGGCTCGGTAGGCCAGCGCCATCACAGTAAAGACGCCAATCTGACTCACACCTACGTAGCACAACATCCAACCGGCAAGCTTGCCTGCTTCGGCGAAGCTACTGTTGCCGAAATCGAACCGCCAGCGCCAACGAAAACCAACTCGGCGAAGCGCCGGCCACAGAGCGGCGGCCTGAAGCGCCACACCAAAGGTGGTACCCAGCCCTAAGACGAGCAGCTGGTCAGTGGTGATAGTGGAAGGCTTTGGTAGCGCTGGACCAGGCAGCGCCACGAAGATCCCCGCCGTGACGATGATGGTGAGGTTGTTAAGGATGGGTGCCCACGTGGGTGCGGCGAAGTGCCCGCGAGTGTTGAGTACGGCCCCGAATAGTGCGGCAACGCCATAGAAAAACAACTCGGGTATCAGCAAATACGCCAGTAATGTAACCAGATGCCGAGAGTCGGTCTTTGTGGCAAGTAGGCTGGTGATCAGCGGCGCTGCCAGCACAGCGATGATCGTTGCAGCGCCTAGCAGTAGCACCGCCAATGTGAGTAACCGCTGGACGTAAGCCTCGCCGCCGTCGGCATCGCCCCGCGCACCTACTAACAGTGGCACTACCACTGAGGCGAGTACTCCACCAATGAGTAGTTCATACACCATGTTGGGCAGCGTGTTTGCCACTTGATAGCTGTTGCCTACGGCAGCCGCGCCGAGTACCGCACCCAAAACCGCCGTACGGGCGAACCCCGTAACTCGAGAGACCAGGCTTCCTAGCGCCATCACACTGCTGTGACGGGCTACGCCCGATGTCCATGAGAGTACCGGCGGAGCCTGAGTCGCGGCAGAAGCTAGCTCTTCAGTGCTATGAACATCGGCCTGTTGCGCAGGCACTTCCAATATCTCGTCATCACCTACAGCCAGACAAGGCCGCGTATCGCTATCACTAGCGACTGTCTCTAGCTTCGCGTGGTCTACCGGTGTCATTCGCGTTGCTCCCATAGCGTCGCAACATCGCCCATCAGCGACCGTTCATCGGCGTGACTAAGACGACGCGGGACCTCGCTTAGCGGTACCCATGCCACTTCGGTGACCTCCATGTCGGCGTCAGAGAGCGCGCCGCCTACGGCGCGGAGGAGGAAATGATGCACTGTTTTGTGAATCCGCTTACCGCCCGATATGAACCAGTACTGCACACTTCCCAGCGGGGCAACGATCTCACCGATGATTCCAGTTTCTTCCTGAACTTCGCGGACGGCGGTACGCTCGAGTGTCTCGCCAGGCTCGACCTTACCCTTCGGTAGCGCCCAGATCAGTGTGCCGCGTCGGCTGAGCTTGCCAATTAACGCACCGGCAGGAGGGGCGTTGTCGGCATTGAGTACCAGGCCGCCGGCGGATACTTCATCGACACGGCTCAAGCCCCGACGGGACGGTCGGCGGCGGGCATGTCGGGTCACCGTCGCCACCCTACCCTGGTGTGGATCGACTGAGCGGATAACCGCGCACTGGCGTGAGCGATAAGGATGTAAAGATTAACTTCGTGACTGCTACACGAGCTAGAAAATTTGCTGCGCTTTCGGCCGAGCAACAAAATCGCCTGGCTAGGATGGCGGAGCTTTACCCCTCGACGCGTGAGCTTGGCCGTCGGTTTTCCCAGGCGGGCCGCGAGCTTCACTTCGTAGGTGGTTCGGTTCGTGATGCGTTGATGGACCGTGCGGGTAACGACATTGACCTGTGCACTGACGCGCGCCCAGAACAGATTCTTGCGTTACTACAGGACTGGGCTGAGACGACATGGACCACGGGGATCGAATTTGGCACTGTGGGTGCGGCTCGGCGTGGTGCACGGGTAGAAATCACCACATTTCGCGCAGACAGCTATGACCGAATCAGCCGGAATCCTCATGTGCGCTATGGCAACTCGCTAGTTGATGATCTACTGCGACGAGACTTCACTGTAAACGCGATGGCGGTTTCGGTCTCTGATTGCACGTTCACCGATCCTTTTGGCGGCCTGGAAGACCTTGCCGCGCAGCAAATTCGCACCCCGGCTGCGGCAACTGATTCGTTCTCCGATGATCCATTGCGAATGCTTCGGGCAGCACGGTTCGCCGCGCAGCTGGAGTTCTCGCTCACCGAAGACGTCATCGCTGCGATGAGCTCTATGGCCGAGCAGATCACACGGATTGCAGCCGAGCGTATTCGCGATGAGCTCAGCAAACTACTGTGTGGTAGCGACCCAGTCGCCGGCATCCGACTTTTAGTGCACACCGGGCTAGCTGAACAGATGCTTCCCGAGCTACCAGCAATGCGACTGGCAATCGATGAGCACCATCAACACAAAGATGTTTACGAGCATTCAATAACCGTATTGTCGCAGGCAATCGAGTTGGAGGATCCAGCCAGTGTGGAGGGTTCACCGGACTTAGTGCTACGACTAGCGGCTTTATTGCATGACATCGGCAAGCCCGCCACGCGCCGACACGAGCCGGGTGGCAGCGTGAGTTTCCATCACCATGAGGTGGTTGGCGCAAAGCTAGTTCGAAAACGATTGCGGGAACTGCGTTACCCCAAAGATGTAGTTGAAGCTGTCAGCGGTTTGGTCTTCTTGCATTTGCGGTTTCACGGTTACGGCCGCGGCGAGTGGACAGATTCCGCCGTACGCCGCTACGTGACTGACGCTGGGGCGCTACTGCCTCGGCTACACCGCCTGGTTCGCTCAGATTGCACTACCCGAAACCGCCGCCGGGCCGCCATACTTGCTGCCACATATGATTCGCTGGAGGAGCGCATCGCAGCGCTACAATCCCAAGAAGATCTCGCTAAAATTCGCCCCGACCTCGACGGCAATGACATTATGCGGCTTTTAGGCCTCCCGCCAGGCCCACAAGTGGGTAAGGCATGGCGGTACCTTAAAGAACTACGACTCATTAACGGTCCGTTAACCCACGAAGAGGCGGAAGCTCAACTGCGGAGCTGGGCTGCCAAGCAGGACGCTGAGAGCTAGTGTCGTGTAATCGATATCGTCGTTCGTCTGCTGGCGCTCAGGCGGCGCCTCGCGGCGTTGTAGAAATTTTCAGGTAGACACTTGCTAGCTGAAATTCCCCCGCTACCTGGAAATTCTCCGCCTTGCGATCCATCCACCTGAACACCCAGCACCCTAAACGGAACACCGATTACACAACACTAGCCAGAATCTTCCCTATATGTCAGCATGTTCTTCCATGCTCGAACGTCGCCTTCCAGTCATGAGCAGTACCCGTACCACGATGGCGGCTGGTCTAGCTATCGTCCGCGACGACCAGCTACTCATGGTGCGGCAAGCACGAGCCAGCGGAATGCGGTGGGAGCTCCCTTCGGGATGTCAAGAGCTCGGTGAGACGTTAGAGGAAACCGCCGCTCGGGAAGCGGCCGAAGAGACTGGTCTCAAAGCCTCGGTAGGTCCGCTGATCGCGACGTTTACGTCCTATCGGCCTCAGCGGCAAGCGGTCGTGCTTGGCGCTATCTACCGCGGCGAGCTGGATGACGTTAACAGCCAACCCGTACCACAGCTTTCCGATGGAATAGTCGCAGCGACCTTTGTTGACCCTTATGCGTTGCCGCCCGAAGAGCTGGGAGCTCTCACCATCGCAGTGCTGCGGCGGTGGTGGCCGGAGCGAGATCGCGAGCTCTGCGCATGGCATATCGAGCTCTGCCGCGACGCACGCGGATATCGCGGAGTCGACAGTGCTACCACCGAGCTTCGTCCTATAGTTCTTTAGAGGTCTGAGTTAGAGCTGGGGATGCTCCTAGCGTTCAACCTCGCCGCGGATGAACCGCTCTACCTGGTCTCGAGCTGTTGAGTCGTCGTACTGCTCTGGTGGAGACTTCATGAAGTAGCTCGATGCGGACAGGATTGGTCCACCGACACCGCGGTCCTTAGCGATCTTCGCGGCACGTACGGCATCGATAATGACACCTGCAGAGTTGGGTGAATCCCAAACTTCGAGTTTGTACTCCAAGTTCAGCGGAGTGTCGCCGAAAGATTTACCTTCGAGCCGAACATAAGCCCATTTACGATCATCAAGCCACGGCACATGGTCGGATGGACCAATGTGTACGTCTGCCTTTGCCATTTCGTGTGGCACCTGAGAGGTGACCGACTGCGTCTTAGAGATCTTCTTGGATTGCAGACGCTTGCGTTCCAGCATGTTCATGAAGTCCATGTTGCCGCCGAAATTGAGCTGGTAGGTGCGCAGCAGCTCAACTCCGCGGTCTTCGAACAGCTTGGCCATCACGCGGTGAGTGATCGTGGCACCGACCTGAGATTTAATGTCGTCGCCGATGATCGGTACTCCGGCTTCAGTGAATTTCTGCGCCCACTCCGGGGTACTGGCAATGAAAACCGGAAGTGCGTTGACGAACGCCACTTGCGCGTCGATAGCGCACTGCGCGTAGAAACGGTCGGCTTGCTCAGAGCCCACCGGCAGGTAGGAGATCAACACGTCGGCCTGGCTTTCACGGAGGGCGGCAACGACGTCAGTAGGCGCATCGTCAGATTCTGTGATGATCTCGCGGTAATACTCCCCTAGGCCGTCGAAAGTGTGCCCCCGCGCGACGGTGATTCCAGTGGGTGGCACATCACAGATCTTGATGGTGTTGTTCTCGCTGGCGCCGATGGCCTCGGAAAGGTCTCGGCCGACTTTCTTGGCGTCCACGTCGAATGCGGCGACAAATTCAATGTCAGAGACGTGGTAGTCACCGAATTTGACGTGCATGAGTCCGGGAACGCGTGTGGTCACATCTGCGTTCCGGTAGTAATGAACGCCTTGTACCAACGACGCGGCGCAGTTACCCACGCCAACTATGGCTACACGTACCGAACTCATCGGTCCTCCTTGTTGTCATTCGCGCGGTATTCCCAACGCGGTAGGTTTTCACTCGCGGTCGCGAATTGTGTTCAGATCTAGGGATTGCTCGTTGGCAATCAGCTCGTTAAGCCACCGAACCTCGCGGTCGGCCGCTTCCAAGCCGTGGCGTTGTAGTTCGAGGGTGTAGCTGTCTAGTCGTTGACCAGCGCGGTGCAGAGTTTCCCGTAGCCCTTCCCGTTTCTCCTCTACCCGCCGCCGCCGTCCTTCTAAAATGCGTAGCCGTACTAGTGGATCAGTCCGACCAAAAAAAGCGAAATGCACCCCGAAAGCTTCATCGTCGTAGCAGTCAGGCCCTGTTTTGGTGATCAATGTGGAGAAGTGTTCCTTACCCTCGGCGGTGATGCGGTACACCACTTTGCCGCGCCGAGAGGTCAAAGGCGGCGCTGTCTGCGCCGGGTCTGGCTCCTCTTCGGCGATCCATCCCAACTCACGCATACGCCGCAATATTGGGTACAGCGAACCATAGGAAAATGCTGCGCGAATCGCTCCAAGTTTGGTGCTGAGCTCTTTACGAACTTCGTAGCCGTGCAGGGGACCATCATGCAGAATGCCTAGGACCGCCAACTCAAGCATGGCTGCCTCGATTCTGCGGCTAAATGGACTGCACGTCGATGTATCGAGCCGATACATCGAGTTACATTTTGGACTGTACACCACAATCACGTAGGCTGGTATCTGTGTCGAGCAATGACAAGCACACCGGCACCGATCGCACTCGGCCGGTTTCCTACACGAGACGTGCCGGGCTACGTCTGGTGCCCAATGACGATCGCTCAAGCGGTCAGGCGATCTGCTTGCAGCAGACGCCGGCCGATGTGACGACTAAGGTCACATTCCGATCCGAACCGCTGATTGACTACCGGTTGCAACGACGCGCCACGTTACGCGACCTACGGTGTGGCGCGATAAGCCTGCACGAGGTATGCGACGCCTCGCCGTATCTACTTCGCGCTGCCGGCTTCTTCGGCGAGCAGACTCAAACGGCCTGCCCGGTATGCCGTAAGGGGCCACTGTGGCAAGTGTGCTTTGTCTATGGTGACGCAGTAGGACCCTCGGCGGGGCAGGCTTGTAGCGTCTCAGCTCTGGCGGCGCTGGCTCGTCGAGTGGGTGAATGTGAGATCTACCGTGTTGAGGTGTGTCAAGGTTGTACTTGGAATCATCTCCTGGAGAAGTTCCTGCTCATGCCAGTCGCTGATCTAGCGCTGCAACCCAACACAGTTGAGGCGAGCGCCCGCTGTGGCTAGTCAACAAGCTGGGGCGGCGTTGGCCAAGCTTCACCGCTCAGGCATGGTGGAGATATGAATTCGCCGTTCAATCGATCACAGGGTGGTGCCAGAGTTCCGGGCGCCCGGCTCCCGCGCCGGCGTTTACCGGCTTCCGGAGAAACTCCTGTTCGCAGTGGGCGTCAGCTTGATGACAGGGAAGCCGCGCGGGCTCGTGACGATTTTAACCGTGACCCTCGGCGCTCCGAGCGGCGTGGTGGTACGCCATCAAGCGCGCAGCGTTCAACCGGCCCAGCTCGCCATGGAAAGACTCAGCAGCGTGAAGGCGTCCCGCTAACAGCAGAAAAAGCGAATAAACTTAAAAAACGGCGTCGGCGCCGCAAGATCTACCTCATCACCAGCCTGACACTGCTCATGTTGGGGATGGCCACCATGGGCGCGGGTTACGCAGCGCTTCAGGTACCCTTGCCAGATTTGGCGGCCGCCAAGCAGGTTTCGGTGATCTATTATTCCGACGGCAAGACCGAGCTGGCTCGGCTTGGTGTGGAAAACCGAGAGGAAGTCAAGCTTCGAGACATTCCTAAATACGTACAACACGCGGTCATTGCTGCCGAGGATCGCAGCTACTACGAAAACGATGGCGTCTCTATTAGTGGCACGCTTCGCGCCTTTTGGAACAACGTGCGAGGTAAGGAAACTCAAGGTGGTTCCACTATCACTCAACAGTACGTAAAGAATGCTTTTCTTACCCAAGAACGGACGTTCACCAGGAAAACTAAAGAAATCATCTTGGCGCGGAAAATGGACCAAGAGTATAGCAAAGATCAGATATTAGAGTACTACCTCAACACCATCTTCTGGGGGCGTGGCGCATACGGAATTCAAGCCGCGGCAAAAGCGTACTTCGGAGTTACCGTGGACAAGCTGACTATTGAGCAATCCGCTCTACTCGCCGGGGTCATCAAAAGCCCTAATACCTTAGACCCGGAGACGAACCCTGCCGATGCCCAACGGCGCTGGTCCTATGTCATTGCGGGCATGGCGGGTAAAGGCTGGATCGACAAAGCTAAGGCCGAGACCGCGCAGATGCCGACCACAATCCCTAGATCTCAAGCCCAAACCAATTCTGGGCTTAAGGGCGCTACCGGGACAATCATGACTCGGGTCCAAGCTGAGCTTGCGAAAGCAGGGATCTCCGAGCAACAACTCAACACCGGTGGGCTCCGTGTCACCACTAACATCGACGCAAAAATGCAAAAAGCCCTAGAGGGTGCAGTGAAAGAGAATATGGCGGGGCAACCAAAGAACCTTGCCACCGGCGTTGTCGCGGTGCAGCCTGGGACCGGGAAGATCAAGGCCTATTACGGCGGTGAAAACGGATTTGGGCAATTCGATGTATCCGGACCGGATGGGTCTCATCCGGCGGGCTCGTCCTTTAAGATCTATGTGCTCGCGCAAGCGTTGGAGCAAGGAATCAGTATTGATTCGGTATGGGATGGCAGTTCACCGCGGAGCTTCCCAGACCGAATCAAGCCGGTGAATAACTCTGAGGGAAATAACTCTTGCAAGCGGTGCACTTTAGATAAGGCAACCGTATTGTCGCTCAACACTGCCTATTATGCGCTTACTTCTAAAATTGGGGCAGCGAACGTGGCAAAGTTAGCCGGACGAGCCGGGATTACGCACCTTGACGGTAAACCTATTGGTGAGATCGCCGACCAGGTCAATAACAACATTGGCATCGGGCAGTATGGCGTCAGTGTGATCGACCATGCGGCTGGTTTTGCGACGTTTGCCAATGGCGGGGTATACGCCAAACCCCGTTTTGTCGATAAAGTCTCACAAGGAGACAGCTCGCTATACCAGGCGGAGAACGAGACCAAACGCGCCTTCAGCGCTGACGCTGCCGCCGACGCTGACACTGTGTTGCAGCATGTAGTGCAGCACGGGCAGCAGCTGGTGGGCGACCGACCGGCCGCGGCTAAGACCGGAACCCATCAGTATCTGGAAACTGGGCATAACTCTCACGCCTGGATGGGGGGCTTCACACCACAGTTGGCAGCCGCAGTGTGGGTTGGCAACGCCGGGGCCGATGGACCGATCATCGATAAGCGTGGGCGCGATATTTACGGTGCGGGAGTGCCGGGTTCTATCTGGAAGTCCTTCATGAACGCCGCGTTGGCGGGCACCAAAAAGGAAGAATTCCCTGCGGCTAAGCACATTGGTGACGCCTCTCTCGGCGACGCCCCGCCGGAACCAGCGCCGGCTCCGGCTCCAGCCCCCGCGCCCACTGAGCAGCCAAGTGTGGGCGCGCCAACGGATCTACCCATTCCCGAAAACTTCCAACCAGGTGAGCGTGGGCTGCTTGGTGTGCCGCGGCGTTCTGGGCAGTCGGATAATCCACGAAACACGCAATCGACTGCTCCACCGCAAGATGGGTAGCATTCTAATCGTACGTTTGTAGGTTTCGATGAAGTGTCGACGGCTCTCATGCGCGGTGCTTCTCCTAGGTGGAAAGCAATCGGCGCAGTAGCGCGATGTCGGCAGATTGAGCGGTGGCGCCTCCGGGTGTTTCCACAATCACTGGTGCGTCTGCGGCTGCGACTACGGCGCGCAACAGATCTATTTCAATCTGGCCGTTTCCCAGATTGTCGTGTCGGTCTCTGCCTGAGTTGAAGCCATCCTTGGAGTCGTTGGCATGTACCAAGTCAATTTTCCCGGTGATGGCCTTCATTCTGTCGACGACAGTGAGTAGGTCTTCACCTCCGGCATGCGCATGGCAGATGTCCAGACACACCCCTGGTTCATACTCGAAAACGGCGTCCCACAATTGGGCGAAACGGTCCAGATTACGAGCCATCGCGTTCTTTCCGCCGGCTGTGTTCTCGATCAAAATCCGAGTAGCGAAACCACCCTCACGCTCAGCGTAAGCAAATGTTTTGCGCCAATTTTCCACGCCCAGCTCGGGATCTTCGTCTACTGGAAGATGTCCGCCATGCACGACTAGGCCGAGTGCTCCAACAGCTTTTGCCGCCTCGGCGTAGGCACCGAGTAGCCCTCGGGAGGGCACTCGAACCTTGTTATTCGTCGTGGCCACGTTAATCACATAGGGAGCGTGGATAACCACGGCTACGTCGCTATGAGCAAACTCGTTAGCGTCTGCGCGAGGTGCCGGTTTACTCCAGCTTTGCGGATTACTCAGAAAAAACTGCACAATATCTGCGCCACGGGCTGTCGCTTCAGCTAGTGGTTCCGTAGAACTAACATGGGCACCTATACGCATGTAGCGTAGGCTACGGCCTATTGCAGTACTCGCCAGAACGTGGGGGTTTGGGTTTTCGCCAGTTTGTGGATGTCTACGGAAAGAGATGTAGGTGTTTAACCGAGCTACCGGCGCATGCCAGCACCCTCGCCGGTATGCGGCTGCGCGCGGCATCATGAACGCGCTGTTTGCAATTTCGGTGCTTACACTCGTTCTGGTAGTCCCCGCGGCCAGCCGCTCGGCATCCGCCACACAAGCCCAGTACCCAGCCTCGGTGACGATGAATTTCGATGGCGCGGTGAACCTTCTCGGATTGCTCAGCAGTCTCACCGTTTCACCGAATGAGGTCAGCGTTCGCGCAGCTGGGTCTGTGCGGTTCGTTAATAACAGCTCCGTAGACCTCGCGCTTTCGGTGGCGGGGCGGTCTACGTCGCTGTCCGCGGGTGCTGCTCGTAGTTTTGGCTTTCCCGGAGCCAACAGTGCCCAGCGAATCACGGTCTCGGTGACGCCGATTAACGGTGCTGTGGTGGGTAGCGCGCCGCGCGGTAGCGGCACTGTCCTTGTGGCGGCAACCTCCTCCTTACAGCCTACGACTGATACGGAAGGCGATGGGCAGCCCACTGGGTCCGCCCCCGTCGAGTTGGATACATCCACCGTGACAAAGGCGGCGCAGGCGCAACCCACTAGGGCGCCTAGTGCCACAACCGGCCCGAGTGCTCAGCTCGGTGGCCCTGATGGCTTGGGCTCGCAAAGGCCGGGTAAGGCTCCGGTTCCTGCGGCGCTGGGTACTTCCCAACAGTCCAGCCACGCTACTACGAGAAACCGGCATTCTGCTCCCGAACAGGTCAGCACAGTCTCTGCTCTAACCCAGAACAGGCAGGTAGGTTTGCTGATTCTGATCGCAGGAGTACTCCTAGCCGGCGTTACCAGCGCGGTGATTCGCGTGATCTTCGCGCGTCGGGATCCGTCGGTTCGTGCGTAACGCGGCATACTAGGCCGGTCGCTCCGCCTGTCAGCGCAGCTACGCCGTGCTGTTAAGCTGCTCTACGTATTTCTTATAGAGAAGTATCTCTTATAGAGAACGCGATACATACGTCGCTCGGCGGCGGCCCTCTTGTCACGGATCTTCCGTGACCGCATTAGTCCATGGGAGGTGGGGTTGTGTCTTTACGTCATTATGAGGTCATGGTGATCCTCGATCCAGAGTTGGAATCGAACACCATCGAGCCCTCACTCAAGAGCTTTCTTACTGTGATCGACGATTCCGGCGGTGCTGTGGACAGCATCGACATCTGGGGACGGCGTCGGCTGGCTTACGAGATCAGTAAAAAATACGAAGGCATCTACGCAGTGATGCAGTTAAAAGCAGAGCCGGCGGCGGTGAGCGAGCTAGATCGTCAGCTGAAGCTCAACGAGTCGGTCCTGCGCACCAAGGTCATCCGTCCCGACCAGCGGTAAACAGTGAGATAGACAGGGAGCGTCCATGGCAGGCGACACAGGTATCACCCTGGTAGGCAATCTCGTAGACGACCCAGAGCTTCGCTTTACTACCAGCGGAGCCGCGGTGGCAAAATTCCGAATTGCTTCCACCCCCCGAACGTTCGACCGGCAAGCCAATGAGTGGAAAGACGGCGAAGCGCTGTTTCTTACCTGCAACATTTGGCGCCAGGCGGCCGAGAACGTGGCGGAGTCGCTACAACGCGGCGCTCGAGTTATTGTGCATGGTCGGCTGAAACAGCGATCCTATGAGACCCGTGAGGGCGAAAAGCGCACAGTATATGAAGTCGAGGTCGACGAAGTTGGCCCTTCGTTGCGTAACGCAACTGCAAAAATCAACAAGACCAGTCGCAGTGGTGGCAGTTTCGGTGGAGGCTCGACCGGGGGAGATGACCCTTGGGCGTCAGCCACCCCGTCCCCCAATGGCGACGGCGCCCCCGCGGCCTCCGATGAGCCGCCTTTTTAAGGACTAGCACTACAGCTTTTACAACTGATACACAGCAACGCCCTATTACAGAAGCGAGTTTGACGTGAGTGCGAAGACAGCTCCGAAGACTGAGAAGCGCAAGCCGATCAAGAAGAAAGCCAACCCGTTGGATGCGGCTGAAATTTCCTATATCGACTGGAAAGACACCAACCTGCTGCGTAAGTTCATCTCCGACCGGGGCAAGATCCGTGCCCGTAGGGTCACCGGGGTGAGTAATCAACAGCAGCGTCAGATTGCTACAGCGATCAAAAACGCGCGTGAGATGGCTCTACTGGCATACACGAACGTGCCCCGTTAGAGCGTGTGCCAAAAAGCCCCTGCCTGTGTTCTCATCGCCTTGCCTACCTTCGTAGGCGGCGGCTCCTGCGGCCTTGGCAGATGACTTTTTGGCACACGCTCTTAGCCGCGGTAATTTAAGAATGTGTCCGCACGAATTTGAGGAATAAACGTGAAGGTCATCCTTACGCATGAAGTCACCGGCCTGGGTCTTGCTGGTGACGTGCTCGACGTCAAGGACGGTTACGGCCGCAACTACCTGCTTCCGCAGAAGCTGGCTGCTGTGGCTAGTCAGGGCGCCGCTAAGCAGGCTGAACAGCTCAAGCGAGCTCGGCAGGCGCGAGAGATCCGGGATCTAGATGGTGCGCGTAAAGCTAGTGACCAGCTGCGCACCCTTCCGATTTTGCTACGTGTGCGTGCCGGCGAAAGTGGCCGGCTATATGGCGCCATTACTGCCAGTGATGTAGCCCAAGCAGTGCTCGCCGCCGGGGGGCCTAAGCTAGACAAGCGCCGAGTACACCTCTCCGGTTTAATTAAAAGCACTGGTCGTCACGAGGTGAGCGTCTCATTGCATCCCGAGGTAACGGCGCAATTCTCGCTGGAAGTCGCTGCAGAAAAATAGCGAAAAACTGATTATCCACAGTACGTGAATTAGGTTTACCGCTGGTCATGCTATTAGTAATATCCACGGTGCACAGGTTTTCCCCAGCTCCTACACAGTGCTATGCACCAAGCAGGAGTCTTCTCCAACCCGGTGTTCCGGACTCGTGGTAGCTGTGTCGCACCACTGAAAGTGGAAGGCGGGTTTTGTGACAGTCGTTGGCGAGCTGCGGCCGACGGCATCGCAGGCGCCGCCACCGGAGTTTGATCGCACTCCTCCACAAGACGTTCCGGCCGAGCAGAGCGCTCTCGGGGGAATGCTACTGAGCAAGGACGCCATTGCCGATGTAGTGGAAGTGCTGCGGGTTGGCGACTTTTACCGGCCAGCTCACGCAACTATCTTCGACGCGATCATCGATCTGTATGGCCGTGGTGAGCCTGCTGACCCGGTCACGATTGCTGCTGCGCTCGCTGATCGTGGCGAGCTCATGCGTGTGGGTGGCGCGCCGTACTTACACACCCTTATTTCGCAGGTTCCCACGGCCGCAAATGCCGCCTACTACGCCCGCATTGTGGCTGAACGCGCGATGCTGCGGCGATTGGTAGAAGCCGGTACTCGGATCGTCCAGCTGGGCTACGGTGCTGCTCGACAAGGCGGCGGTGACGTTGACGATGTGGTGGACCGCGCCCAACAAGCGGTGTACGACGTAACTGATCGCCGTACCAGCTCCGACTACACGCCGCTGGCTGATTTGCTGCAGCCCGCCATGGATGAGATTGAAACCATCGGCGCGCACGGCGGGGCGATGAGCGGCGTGCCGACGAGCTTCGCCGATCTGGATGCGTTGACCAACGGCCTGCATCCTGGCCAGCTCATCGTTGTCGCGGCCCGACCCGGCCTTGGTAAGTCCACCATGGCGCTGGATGTAGTGCGTTCCGCGACGATCAAGCACAATCTGCCGGCAGCGATCTTCTCCTTGGAAATGAGCAAGATCGAGATCACCATGCGGTTGCTGTCGGCTGAAGCCCGTGTTCCGTTGCACCATTTACGGTCCGGTCGGCTTTCCGAAGACGAGTGGACCAAGCTGGCGCGTCGCATTGGTGAAGTGAGTGAAGCTCCGCTGTTCATCGACGATTCGCCGAACATGACCATGATGGAAGTGCGAGCCAAAGCGCGTCGGCTCAAGCAGCGCCACGACTTACGGTTGATCGTGCTCGACTACCTTCAGCTGATGAGTTCGGCGAAGCGAGTGGAAAGCCGCCAGCAGGAGGTCGCCGAGCTCTCTCGTGGCCTGAAGCTTTTAGCTAAAGAGCTCGAGGTCCCAGTAATCGCGGTGAGTCAGCTTAACCGTGGCCCCGAGCAGCGCACCGACAAACGGCCGCAGTTATCCGACCTTCGCGAGAGCGGCAGCATTGAACAAGATAGCGATGTGGTGATTCTGCTGCACCGCGATGACTACTACGAAAAAGAGTCCGCCCGTGCTGGCGAAGCTGATTTTATTGTGGCCAAGCACCGAAATGGCCCCACAGATGTTATTACGGTCGCGTTCCAAGGGCACTTCAGTCGGTTCGTGGACATGAGCGTGGGCGGGTAGTTGGCCCCGCGGTAGCTCTGCGGCGAAGCAGCTCGCCAACGAGCACGCTCGCGTCAGCGACGACAATCATTGGTTGCGCTGCCTGCGCAAGTCAAATAAAGCTGCAAGTTCGTTCTCAGACAGACCGCTGTTTTCGATTGCTTGTTCAACGCCCTCGCTGAGCTGAGCGAGGGCTCGAGCAACCTCACCTTCATCGCGTTGCAGGGGAAGGTAGAACCCGATCACCCGGCCGTGTTTACTAGCGGCCACAGGAGTGGTACCGGATAGGTAGTGCGTAGCGTGATCTCGAAAATCTTGCACGCCAACGTTTTTCACCATCGTCATTGTGGTCACCTCCCTCCTATAGCGATAGGCGCTGTAAGACAAGAGCTATCTATGTGCTTCATTAATAGCATCTGTCCGACGTTTGGGGTATGTAATCTCTCATATGTCGGACGTTGCTCAGGAACGGCCGAAAAGCCTCTTCGGCGCAGAAGGGGCACCGTATCGGGTGAGGGTACCTACCCCTCCAAAACCACTGAACACCAAACTGGGAACTGCTGGAATCCTGGTTGTGCACGCGGGGTAGGGCACCTTATCCTGTGTAGCGCAATCTACACGTTCAACGCCAAATCAGCGTCGTTGCTGACTTGAAAACTCACTGCGTGGATCATCTGATCCCAACCAGGAGTGGCCACGCCTAAACCGTGCAATGTCGATCGCACGCACGTCAGGAAAACACGAACGGCTTCTTCAGGGCTGTCGGCATCGACCACGAGATACACGTTGAGTGTGCGATCCCCTAGCGACACTCCCACCGAGGGATCGCAGATGTCGGGTTTGTGCTGCTCAAGGTCAAGTAAACCCTCCGTGAGAGGACAAAACAGGCCATCCAACACCTCGGCTGTGCAGGGCAGATCGCAGAAATCAGCTTCAATGTAGTAGCGGTTCATCATCGTACCTCTTTCCAGCAGTCCTGCCGATGGAACCATTTCAGTAGATTCAACCCATAGTTGGGACTAGATGGTGTCAAGTTTACAGACTTCCGGTGAAGACCACACGGACACCGTAGCTGGTAATACCCTTTGCCGCGGGATATGCGCCATCCGTGGGCATGACACTCGCCCAGCATCGCCTCGAGGTCTTTCTTCGGGTGCTTCTTCCAATACCCCACACTAAAACCTCCTTCGTAATTATCGCGGTAGCCCAACCGCTCGTTACCGGCGTACGGCTGGGAGGCGCGGGCCGGCCCATATCTCGATCAAACACCAACTATTTCACAGGTTCTAAAGAATTTGAAAAGTTTTTCGGCGAAGGGCGTAACCAATCAAGAGCCGGTGTCGTTGTGGGTGATGAGCGCGGCCACGGCCCTGCGATTACCAGGAGCGGCTTCCGCCGAGTCCGTCGATCGTTTGAGGTAGTGAGCTCGCCGCAGATCGAGAAAGCAAGCGCTAACTTGATCGTCCACTCTTCGGCACCGCCGTTTCGGAGTGAAAGAAACACAGTGGAACGCAAGCTCCACCATGGGCTCGCTTGAGGCGAGCACCGGTGCGGTGTTCTTCAGCAACAACAAGCTTCATCTCCCCGAGCGATATGTCTGTCGGAAGTTCCTCCCCCGGCACCGCTCGCGGGCGTTCGTCCCCCCACGGGGCCGGGCAGTTTGCATTGAACACTCATAACGTTGAAAGGTATTACCTCAATGAACAAAGTTATTCGCCGCACCCTGCAGGGTGCTGCCCTCGCTGGTGGAATCGTCCTCGCCAGCTCCGCTGCCGCTCAGGCCAACCTGTCCGACAGCGTTAACGACAATGGCGCCCTCAATAACATTCTTAACCACTCTGTCAATGGTGACAACTTCAACGGTAACTCCGTTCTCGACAACAACAAGACCAATGTTGATGCCCCCATCGCTGTTGGTGCCCTCGACGGCGAAGGTGTCGCTGTCGATGGCCAGGGGCGTCACCACAGTAGTGGTAGCAGCTACAGCGACCTGAATGCCGGTGGCAGTCGCCACTATGGGAGCTCCCGCGGACAGCGGAGCGTTGATAACAATGGCCTTCTCAACAACATTGGGAACCACTCTCTCAACGGTGACAACTTAAACTGCAACTCCATTCTCGACAACAACGACACCGATGTCAGCATCCCCATCGCTGTTGGTAGCCTCGAGGGCGAAGGACTGGCTGTCTAATTAAGCTGCTTACCCGCTAATCTGCGGTAGCACTTGCCTAACAAGGCGAAGGGCCCGAAATCCTAGGATTTCGGGCCCTTCGCCTTGAGGTCGTATAGCTTGCACCACAGAGTTTCTATGAAGCCGCCCTAGCCAGGCAACTCGCGCTATGCCGTCTTTCGCGAGAACAGTATTATGTAAACTTTGGTATGAAATCTGCGCGATGCCGTCCTTCGCGGGAACCTTTCGCAGGAAACCTGCACTCTGCAACCTTTCGCAGGAAACCTGCGAAGTGCGGAACGGTGAACGCGATACTGCCGCGTTCGGCGGAGTAGA